>JBGSOI010000252.1:0-38359 GCA_041739215.1 Akkermansiaceae bacterium | reverse complement strand
CCTCAACCTGCGGATCAATCTGTGCATGAGAAAAGCTTATGGTTATCGCAGCTTTGATCTGCTACAAACATCTCTCTATCACACACTTGGAGACCTGCCCGAACCAAAGTTCACCCACAGATTTTGCTGAAGAGCCTTCTTATTAAACCAGAGCCATCTTTCAGTCCTATCGATCCAGGGCGGTTCTCTAAAATCACACACGTCTTCTCCGTCGGACTCCAGAGAATGTCACTATCGGCTAGCGGTGTTGCGCCACCGATTGAAGAATACTGAATGTCGGGACGAACTTTATTCTCAATCTGGTAGTAGGAATCCCCTTCACCTTTTGCCTCGTAAAAGGTGATGCTGTATTTACCGGAAGGTGACACGATTTGATTATCACTGACCGTAGTGCAAGCCGAATTCAGCAGAGTTAGGGCTGCTAGTATTGATTGATATGCTTTCATTGCCGAACAGTGAAATCCCCTACAGGAGGGTGGATAGATGCTTGGTGGATTTCAATCTGAATTTGAAATCAACGCTGCGGGCGGGGCTGGCCCGGGAGGGCGGATTCACTCCGCGGTCCAGGTTGGGACACTGCCGGGGACGAAGGGGATGGCGGCCGTAAAGGTGACAGCAGAGAGTTGCCGGAGCGAGTGATTCACCGGTCCTTCGCTTTCGCGTTCATCTCCCACCGGTCCGCGGGGACCAACACGGAACGGGCGAAAGGGCCGTTGAGCCAGGCTTTCGCCTCCGCGTCGCCACGGAGCTGGCTGTCCCAGAAGGCGGTGGTGAGGGCGAGGATGGCCCGGTGGTAGCGGCTTTCTTTCTCCGGGTCTTCCTGCAAATCGCGGCCACCGAAGCTCATGTGGGTGGCTTGGTCGAAGACGACCTGCCAGGCGGGCGCGTTCGCCAGATGGGGGAAGACTTCCAGCCGGTCCGCGGCGGTGGTGTTGCCGATCGGGCTGTTGTCGAGGGTTCCGGTCATGAGCAGGCACGGGATCTTGATCGATCCGAAGGCGGTCGCCGGATCGCCGAGGGCGGGGATGCTGGGGCTCATCATCACGGCGGCGGAGAGGCGGGGTTCGAGAAACGAAACGCGCCCGCCGGCGAGCGTTTGCCCGACAACCGCCTGGGTGGTGACGGCCCCGAAGGAATGGCCGGACATGCCGAGGTGTTTCAAATCGAACCGGCCGTGAAGCGGGTGTTCCTGGTTGGTATTCCACGCGGTCAGGGTGTCGATGACGACGGGAATGTCCTGGGCGCGGAGGATCAGATTTCCAGCGGAAGCCGCTTGTTTCATCGCGGCCATCCGCCGGGGTTGCGGTGGGTTTTTCCAAACGCCCTCGTCACTGCCCGGGTGCTGGACGAAGACGACGACGTAGCCGCGCTTCGCCCAGTGGTTGCCCAGATAGGGATTGTTATCCCGCGAGCCGCCGAGGCCGTGGGAGAAGAGGACGACCGGGGCGGGCTTGCTGGATTCCGGCAGATAGATCCGCAGCGGCAGGGTGCGCCCGCGCTTGGCATCCGCCACCTCGAAGGTTTTTGAAACGATCTTCACAGCCGCCACCTTGAGCGGGTCATAGGCGGCGGCACTCGCTGTTAGCAGGCCGGTCGCGGCTAGGGCGAGGCACAGGATCCGAGTGACGAATTTCATGATAAGATGCGGAACCCGGAGATGAGCGGTTGGTTGCGGAACGAGTGACCCGCTTTAGTTAAGACAAGCATGGAGCGGAGGAACGCGTCCGCCGACGCCCATGGGATGCCGATGAGATGCGCTCCATCTCTTCCCATTGGCTTCTCATGGGCACGGCGATCATGCATCGCCGCTCCGTGAAAACGAAAGTCCGTCGCCGCGTTTCCTGCTTGGCCTGCGCCGGAACAGCGTCAGCCTGAACGGGTGACACCACTGCGGATCCTCATTCATGCCATCGGCAGCGCGGGCGATGTCCATCCGTTTGTCGGAATCGGTCGCGCGTTGCAGGCCCGCGGGCATGAGGTGTTCGTCATCACCAGCGGCCACTTCGAGCACCTGGTGACGAGCGCCGGGCTGGGCTTCCGGATGCTGGGCACCGCGGAGGATTTCAAACAGGCGCAGGAGGACAAGGACCTGTGGCATCCCCGCAAAGGCTTCCCCACCATCGTCAGACGCGCGATGAATCCGAGCTACGAGCCGATCCTAACACACGCCCGCGAACTGCAACTGCCGGGAAAAACGGTGATGCTCGCCAGTTCGGTGGCCCTCGGCACACGCAATGCAAGCGAGCTGCTAGGAATTCCATTCGCCACGGTCCATCTGGCTCCGTCGTTATTTCCCAGCATCTATCGCCAACCGGTTCTCCATGGCATGCCATTCGGCCAAGGGGCCCCGCGCATCCTGAAATCCCTGCAATGGTGGATCGCCGCGAAGGTCGTCGATTTCCATGTGCTGCCGGGCCTCAACCGCTTCCGGAAACACCTCGGTCTGCCGCCGGCACGCGACGTCCTGCACGACTGGTGGAACTCACCCGATCGCGTCATCGCACTGTTTCCCGACTGGTTCGCGCCGCCACAACCGGACTGGCCGCCACAGACGCGGCAGACCGGCTTCCCGATGTTCGATGAATCCGGGATGCGACCGGTGCCGCCCGGGCTGTTGGAGTTTCTCCATGCCGGCGAGCCGCCAGTGATCTTCACGCCCGGCAGCGCGATGACCGGCGGGCATTCGTTTTTCGAGGAAGCCGTGGAGGCGATGAAACTAACCGGCCGCCGCGGCATCCTGCTTTCACCCTTTGAAACGAGCATCCCGAAAGACCTGCCACCGAACGTGCGCCACTTCGCCTATGTCTCCTTCGGTGAAATCCTGCCGCGAGCTGCTGCCATGGTCTATCATGGCGGCGTCGGCACCTGCGCCCAAACCCTGCGGGCGGGCATCCCGCATCTCATCCAACCGATGGCCCATGACCAGCTCGACACGTTGAGCCGCGTGCGCGATCTCGGCGTCGGCGACGGACTTCATCCGCACCAGTTCAAGGCCGCCCGCATCGCCGCCAACCTGGAGTTACTATTGGACGATCCCGCGGTCTCCCGGCGGGCGAAGGAAGTCGCCGGGAAATTCGATCCCGCAGGCTGGCTCTGCGAAACCTGCAAACTGATAGAGGCGATGACCACCGGGTCCCCTGCCCCACTGCCGCCTTGCGTCGGCTGCGGGCGGGAAGCCGCGACGATGATCGATGGCAAGGCGTGGTGCGTGGATTGTTTCCACGAATGCGGGTCGTGCTGCGCGGGAGATGAATGATTTGATGCGCTTGCCGGTGGCAGGGAAATCCGCCAGAACAGCGGGCAGATGATCGATGAATCCGAAGTCGCCGCGTCCGGGAAGAAGAGCTGGATGCTGTTGTTAGCGGCGGTGCTGCTGCTGGGCGGGATCGGCTTCGGGCTGTCGTTGAATCCCGCAAGCGATGCCTTGAAGGATCTGGATCCTATGAGAGTGCGGGTGGGGCTGGGGATTTTCGCGTGCATCGCATTCCTGTGGCTAACGGAAGCGCTGCCGCTGGCAGTCACGGCGCTGCTGGTGCCGGTGCTGGCGTGCGCGTTCGGGCTGATGGACGTGAAGGCATCTCTTGCAGGATTCGCGGATCCGCTGATTTTCCTGTTCTTCGGTGGCTTCGCGATGGCTTCCGCGTTGTCGAGCCAGGGGCTGGACCGGTGGATCGCGAGCCGCATCGTGATCGCGGGACGTGGCGATTTCCTGAAGGTTTCCTATCTGATGTTCGGTGCGACGGCGGTGCTCTCGATGTGGGTGAGCAACACCGCCACGGCGGCAATGATGCTGCCGCTCGCCCTCGGCATCCTGCGGCAGATGCCGGAAGGTCCGGCGGCATCGCGCAACGCGATCTATCTGCTTCTGGGCGTGGCCTACGCGGCGAGCGTCGGCGGCATCGGCACCATCGTCGGCACGCCACCTAACGGCATCGCTGCGGCGAAGCTGGGAATCGGTTTCGTGGAATGGATGAAATTCGGCGTGCCCGCGGTGTTGATCCTGATGCCGCTGCTGGTGGTCGTCCTCAAGTGGATGTGCCAACCGCAGGCTTTGGAAATGCCGAAGCTGGAGCGCATGTCCTATCAGTTCAACCGGCCGCGAATCACGACGCTGGTGATTTTCGCGATCACCGCGCTGTGCTGGATTTCCAGCGAGCCGCTGGCGAAACTGCTAGGGGTGAAGGCGTCGTTCGACACGCTGGTGGCATTGGGCGCGGTGTTCGCTCTGGTGTCCACCGGGGTGGTGCGGTGGAAGGAAATCGACAAGGGCACGGACTGGGGCGTGCTGATTCTCTTCGGCGGCGGAATCACGCTGAGCACCATCGTCAGCCAAACGGGGGCCAGCCTGTTCATGGCGCGGGTGTTCTCGGAATGGGTCGGCGGCTGGCCGTTGCCGATGATCATCGGCGCGGTGATCCTGTTCACGATCTTCCTAACCGAGCTGACCAGCAACACCGCGCTTGCCGCGCTGATGGTGCCGATCTTTTTCTCGATCTCGGGCGAAATCGGGATTCTCCCCGAGAAGCTCATCCTGCCCCTGGCCATCGCGGCGTCCGCTGCTTTCATGATGCCGGTGGGCACACCGCCGAACGCCATCATCTTCGCAACCGGCCGGATTCCACAGCGGGAAATGATCCGCGTGGGCTTCGTGCTGAATCTGGCGTTCGTGGTGGCGCTGACGCTGTTGGCGCAGTTGCTTTTTTAGAACGCTGGTGCCGCCCAGTGGCTGTCCGGAGTTCACGATTTATCGTGCTCTTCACGAAGACAAGCTGAAGCTTGAACTCCGGACAATCACCAGACGGTCGGAACCAAGTAGGGACAAGAGTGTCCCTACTCCTTACGGACAAGCGCAGCATCCAGTGTTAGCACCTCGCCAGGCTTGGTCGCGAACGTCGCGGTTTTCTCGCCGGAGCGGACGGCGCAAGGACCGCCGAGGGTGGAGAGGATGGTGGCGCGGGCGAGTTTCCCGTCTCTCCATTCGAGCGAGCGGATCTCGAATCCGCCACGGGCGCGGAGGCCGTTGACGTGGCCGTTAGGCCATACGGCGGGCAGGGCCGGAAGCAGGTGGATTTCGCCGAGGTGGCTTTGCAGGAGCATTTCCGAAACCCCGGCAGTTAGAGCGAAGTTGCCGTCGATCTGGAATGGCGGATGGGCGTCGAACAAGTTCGGATAGACTCCGCCGCCGGAACCGGACTTGGCATCGCTGGCGACGGGACGGAGGAGGTTCCTGATAAGTACGTAGGCGCGGTCACCATCGCGGAAACGTGCCCAGAAGTTGATTTTCCAACCGAGCGACCAGCCGGTGCCGCCGTCGCCGCGGATTTCGAGGGCCTTGCGGGCGGCGGCGAAAAATTCCGGGGTGGCGGGCGTGATCTCACGGCCCGGATGGACGCCATAGAGATGCGAGGTGTGGCGGTGATGGACGTCCTGCTCGGTGAAGTCCTCGAACCATTCCTGCAACTGTCCGCGCGAGCCAATCTTCAGCGGATAGAGTTTCGCTTGGGCGGCTTTGATTCTTGCGACGAGATCGGCGTCGGTGCCAAGAACCTTCGCGGCATCCAGGCAATTGGTGAAGTGGTCGCGGATGATCGACATGTCCATGGTGCTGGCCATGCTGATGTCCGCGTGTTTGCCATCGGGTGTGATGAAGGCCAGCTCGGGCGAACTGGACGGGGCGGTGACGAGGTGGCCCTTGCCGTCATCGACGAGCCAGTCGAGGCAGAACTCGGCGGCACCTTTCATCACCGGCCAAGCGCGTTCGCGGAGGAATTTCCGGTCGCCGGTGAACGCGTAGTGCTCCCACATATGCTGGCTGAGCCACGGGCTGCTCATTGACCAATTCGCCCACACCGGATCGCCGGCACCGAAGCTTCCAACAGGTGCGGTCTGGCACCAGATGTCGGCGTTGTGATGGGCGACCCAACCGCGCGCGCCGTAGTTGATCTCCGCGGTTTTGCGGCCGTTGACCGCGAGTTTTTCGATGAAATCAAACAGCGGCTGGTGGCATTCGGATAGATTGGCGATTTCGGCCGGCCAGTAATTCATCTGGGTATTGATGTTGAGCGTCCAGTTGGAACTCCACGGCGGGCGCATCGAGTCGTTCCAAATCCCCTGCAGGTTCGCGGGCAGGCCGCCGGGGCGGGAGCTGGCGATGAGCAGGTAGCGGCCGAATTGATAGAGCAGGGTCGGCAGGGCGGGATCGGGCTTGCCATTGGCGAACCGTTCGAGGCGTTCCGGAGTCGTGAGCGCGCCGGCTTCCGGGTCGGTTCCCAGATCGAGATCCACACGTCGGAAAAGCTTCTGATAGTCCCCCAGGTGGCGGGCGAGCAGCTCGGCATACGGGCGCTTGGCGGCGGCTTCAAGATGGCGCGACGCGATGGCGGCGGGGTCGAGTCCGTCGCGGCCGGGTGATTTGTCGGAGCCGTTGAAACTGGTGGCTGCCGATAGAATCAAGGTAACGGAGTCCGCCTTCCCGACGGTTAGTTCCTTCCCCCCGCCGGTGACGGTGCCGCCTTGGGCGATGGCCCGGACCTGGCACTGGAAGTTCATGCCCTCAACGTCATCGTAACGGATGGGTTCCGGAGTCTTGAAGTAGCCGGGATCGACATGGGCGGGAGCCTTTCCGCCCAGGACCAGGGTGTTCGAGCCCGGCGTGGACACCTCATGGCGGAGCTTGCTGCCGGCGGTGGCGGTGAAACTGATTCGTCCCGGCTGATCACACGTTAGACGGATGATGATGACCTGGTCCGGGTGGCTGCTGAAGACCTCGCGGGTGAACGTGGCGTCGCCCTCGCGGTAGGTCACGGTGGTCACCGCGCGGTCTAGATCGAGCTTGCGCTGATAGTTGGCGGGCTCCGCGGCAGGATCGCCGGGAAAGGTCAGCCGCAGGTCGCCCATCGGCTGATAGGACTGGTTGTACGGGCCCTGCATTTGTTTGCAGAGGTTTCCCGCCTCCTCGTAGCGGCCGCCGAAAATCGCCTCTCGGACCTTGGGCAGGACGTCCCTGGCCTTCGGATTGTTCCAATCGACTGGCGCGCCGGACCACAGCGTGGATTCGTTGAGCTGATAGAGCTCGGTGACCGCCCCGCCGAAGACCATCGCGCCTAACCGGCCGTTGCCGATGGGCAGGGCTTCGGTCCATTTGCCGGCGGCCTTGGAATATTTCAATTCGAGCGGTGCGGCGGCGGCCACCCCCCCCAGGGTGATTAGGGCGAGTAGCCCGATACTGACATTCATAGAGCGGAGATTATTTGCCTTTTTTGTCCAAGTTGGCCGCCATTTCGTCGCAGGACGATGCCACGGTAGTCATCCTGCTGCCAGTTCTTGTGGAAATGACCGCCGGTGAGATCGAGAAACGCGTTGCCCGGCTCGCCCTTGGGGATTTCCACCGCGCAGTGGATGCAGCCGATGCCGACGCCGTCGGCATAAATGAAAACCGCCGAGGCACCGACAAAAATGGAATTGTCCTTTGGCCAGCCGTCCGTGGTCACCACCGCGTCGACGGGAAGACCGCTTTTGTTGAGCTGGTCCGCGAGAAGCATGCTACCGGCCCGGTGCTCGTGCTCGCCCGGCGAATGGCTCGGCCTGCCAGCGACGAAGACGATCTTCTTCGCGGAAGATGCCGCAACCGGCTCTGCGCGGATAGTCGCCATCAAAGTGGCAACGACACCGAGAACGCAGGCAAACGGGAATAGAATCGGCCGATGGACTTTTGTCATCATGCGAACGAATTACGCAGCCATCCGGGCCATCTTGCAAGTGGAACGGCCCGGGGGGTGGGGAAATCGCCGCGCTTGCCGGGTCGACACGTGGCGCGGGTGTGGTAGGTTCCCGCGCCGATGTCCATGAAGCTTGCCGCATTTCTGTTATTCGCAATCTCCGGGCTGGCTCAGGGTGTAGGGTTCCGTGCGGTCACATTCAACATCGGCGCACATCTTGTAACGCCGCCCGGCAGTCCGGCTTATTTCGACTATGGACTCGGCGCGCAGGGGACGCCGGACCACGACACCGTGCGGGACATCCTCGCCCGGCTCGATGCCGACGTGGTGGCTCTCCAGGAAATCCACGGGGCGGACATCACTGCGAACGACGTGAGCGATCTCGCGGCGAGCCTCGGCTATCCGCACGTTTTCATCGCTCCCTCCACCAACGTCTTCGACACCTCCCTGCGCGTCGCGTTTCTCTCGCGTTATCCATTTCTAACACAAGCAGCGGTCGGCTCGCCACCGATGTCCAAGGAGCTCACCCGTTTGTTTCCGGCGGTCAAAGTCGATGTTCCGGGCACCACGCGGGATCCGTTGCTGATAGCCGCCCATTTGAAATCCGGGGAAACCGACGCGGACTTGTTCCGGAAGGCAGTGGAAATGCTCCGGCTAACGGGCCATCTGAACTCGCAGGGTTTCTCCGGGGCTGAAAACTACATCGTCATGGGAGACTTCAATTTGTCGTCGGACGAAAAGCCATTCACCACCATTCCCAGCGGGATGCCCACTTTGTTCAAGCTCGGCGCGGACATCAGCGGCACGGTTCCGCCTATCACCTATCACACCATTCCGCTGCGCTATTTCAATGGCGCGCCGGTCGCCCTGCTGGATCCGCGGCAGCTCGACAACTCGCCCGCCACCTACAATACCGGCTCCACGCTCGATCTGCTACTAGTTTCCCCGATCCTGGCCGAGCGGCCGATGCGCATGGAAATCTACAACTCCACCCTCGATCTATCAAATGCCTCCGGCCTGCCGAAGTCCGGCTCGCCCCTCGCCGCTGGGACCAGCGCGACCGCATCCGATCACTATCCGCTCGTCGTGGACCTGGAGCTGGATCCAGCGCTTCCCTATCAATTCACCGTTGCCGGACAAACCGTGACGGAAGACTTCACGGCATTTCCCGGAACTTACGATCCTCCGCCATGGACCCGCACCGGCGGAAATTGGAAGGGCGCGGACGACGGCACGAAAACCGCCTCCGGATTCCGTGCCTATGGCTCCGCCGGCGATCCCTCGCTCGGGTTCCTGCCAGGAGCAAGCGCCGGCACCGCCACCGCGACGTTCCTGAATCAATCGCCGGAAACCCTAACTGCCTTGCAGGTCTCGTTCACCGCCGAGCAATGGCGCGCCCATTTCGGCGGGACCGCGGATTCGTTGAGCGCGGAATTGATCGTCGGCGGAATCCCGCAGCCTCTGCCGCAGCTCGCGTTCAGTGCCGCTAACAACCTTGCCTCCGGACCGATTGCGGGAGGCACGTCGGCAGCGAGGAGCGTGACTGTTAGCGGACTCGCGGTCGCCCCCGGAGCGTCGTTCGGGCTGCGGTTCACATTCACCCCCGGAGCCGGTGGCGGGGCCGCGCCCGGGGCGATTTTCATCAACGAGTTCCACTACGACAACGCCGGTGGCGATACCGGTGAGTTTATCGAAATCGTCGCAGGACCGGATTTCCAAACCAAATTGTCGGACATTGATGTGCTCTTCTACAATGGCGGCAACGGCACGGTTTATCATACCCTGAATTTGAGCGGCCCGGCATTCACCCGCTCCACCACGCCCAACTTCTTCGACATCTTCGTGGGCACACCGGGCGAAGCCATACAGAATGGAGCACCCGACGGCATCGCCCTGGTGAACAGAACCACGAACCAAGTGATCCATTTCCTGTCGTATGAAGGCAGTTTCACCGCCACCGGAGGAGTCGCGCTCGGCACCGCTTCAACTGACATCGGAGTGTCCCAAACCGGCAGCGAGGCGATCGGCTCACTGGCATTGGGCCTAACCGGCAGCGGCGGCAGTCGCACGGATTTCAGTTGGGCGAAAATTGCGGGGCCTTACAGCAAAGGGTTCGTGAATTCCGGCCAGACGTTGGTGAATCCCGTGTTGCCATCGCAGGGCATCGCCATCGACAACCTTGCCGTCACTTATATCAGCATTGGCGACAGCGATGGCGACGGCATGTCCGATCTCGACGAGTCAATCTTCGGCAGCGATCCGCACAACGCCGCATCGCGCTACGCGGTCACCATGACCCGAACGGCAGTCAATAAGCTGCAGCTGTCCTTCCACCGGATCGCCAGCAACAGCTACGTTTTGGAAAGCAGCACCAATCTAACCACATGGAGCACCCTGAAGACTTACCCGGCGGGGTTTGACTCCGGCACGGAGGTGAGCGTGACCATCACCCCCGGCACTCCCGTGAAATTCTACCGGGTCCGGGCCCTCGCGCCCTGAGCGACTATCCGAAAATGCGTGAAGGCAGCGATCGACCTCCGGGCGGTCCGCGAGAATGAGAGGTTAATGACCGACCATCGATGGATTCCCGAGCTTTTCACGGGCCGATTCATTCTCCATACATTCGCAGGACCGTTGCGGAGAACGGTCCCTGCCATCGACAATCATTCCTTTCTTACTCCGGAGCGGGTCCTTCCCTCCGCGGTGGAACCCCTCAATGCCGGATTATTCAAAGAGTAGGACTAACGCTTCCGGCGAATCAACATCGCACTGCCCGCGAACATCGTCAGGAGGATCGACGTTGGCTCAGGCACACTGGCAACCCGGAAGCCCATGTTGTCGCCCTGATTCGACGGGTTGACGCCGTTGGGAGTGGATGCGCGCAGGAAGCTCTCGTGGTCGAACAAAGACCCGCCGCGCAGCCCGCGTGTCGTGTTGGCCACCACCACCGTGTCATTCCACTCCCAGACGTTGCCTCCTTGGTCGGCCGTGCCGAAATAATTGTTCGCCGCCGCGCTGCCCGCCGTCGTCAGTTTGGCGGCGGGTGAAACGCCGAAATTGTAATTCGCGACGTTCGCGCCGGGATTGGTGATGTCTCCGGAGGCACTGGCCGTCGCTACCGTTGGCGCGGAGTTACTCCGGGTAGGATACAGCCAATAATTGTCACCACCCCCGGCACCGGGCGTCGGGTCGTAATACGCCGCCTTGTACCACTCGTTCTCGCTGGGAAGCCAGACCGTTGCTGAGACGTTCCTGGTGGGAAATCCGCTGCTACCGCTGAGCGTGTAAGCGCCGGTCTCCGTGCTGGCGGACCCCTGGCCATTGTTCAGCCAGTTGGTGAAGCGGGCCGCGTCATACCAGCTCACGTAGTTCACCGGCTTGTTGCCCATGCTGGTGCGGATGGTGTATTTCGCGCCGCTGGCAGCGCCGCTGGTGTAGGTGATGCCGCCGAAATTGCTGCTGCCCATGTTGGGGTTGTAAATGCCGTTGGTGTTCGCGCCGGCGGGGTCCACGGCGTTGAGGAAGGCGGTGTATTGGGCATTGGTGACTTCGTATTTCCCGATCTGGTAGGCGTAGGCCACCGCGCCATAGAGCGAGCCGGTGGAGTTGTCCGCCGCGTTTCCGGCATTGCCGACGGCGACGTAGTCAATAGTCACCACCGCGAGGGCCGGAGTGACGAGGGAGAGGCCAGCCAGAATGGCCAGACGGAGGGAAGGCGTTGGGGGGAGGTTCATGAGGAGATTCTCGATGCCCCAGCACCTAGCGAAATCCCTTCGAAGCGTCAATCCTTTCCTAACCGGCAAATCCGCGGTGTGAATCGATCCTGGCCCGGCCCAATGATTGATCGAGCCGCCTACCAGAGGAATCCTCCTAACAACTGTTTGCCCCCCATCGTGCACACCAACGACCGGTTGTTCCAGACTGTCTTCTCTCAGCCCGAGCACGGCACCGCGTTTCGCTTTCCTCAGCTCAATGTCTGTTATTTGGGACCCCGCCGCGAGACCCCGCCGCGACCCGGTGAGAGGTCTTCCGGCCTGCCGAAAACTTCACGTATCCAAAACGTCCGATCCGGAGAGAGTCACGTATCAGATCCCCGAACCAAGCGTTACCACCAGCGTATCCAAAAACTCATGAAACCCGGACTTCATTCCCACCTCGCTGATTCTAAACCTGCCACCAGCGCGGATTTCAAATTCAGATTGAATTCCCCCAGCCACGTATCCACCCTCCTGTGACAGAATAGCCTGTTCGGCAGAAATGAGATTGCCTCCACGACATCTTCCTTTGATTACTCTGCTCGTGGTTCTTGGCGCGTTGGCAGGCCTTGCTGCTTATTGGGCGGGAGGTCGCTCCGTATCGCCCACAGCTCTTTCGATCATCCTTGTCTTGCTCGGGGTCAGCCTAGCAATCGTTCAGATTTACAGCGGGTTCACGTTGCAGAGTGGCCGAAATGCTGTTTCTCGAGTTGAAGACCCATTTTCTTTCTGGACAGGCTTTTTCTGTTCGACGGTGCCATTCATTGTGAGTGGAGTCGTGTTGATTTGGATTCGATTGAGCGATGACGGGTGACCATGATCCAAAGATGAATTCGCCAACAACTCGTGACGCACCAACCGGCCATAAGCTTTTCAATTTCATTTCAACATCCCTTCAACCGCGCCGGTGGGCGCACATCAAACGTTCGACAAGAATGAAACTCCATTTCCATAGCTTTTTGGTTTGGCCATGTTCCCTGATTCTTTTGACGAGTTGTGGGACCATTTCGCCGGACACCAAAAGAGTTGTGGCCAGCACTGAGACTCTTCACATATTTCCGGTCGCTCGGTCCAGCATAGTTAAAAGACTTGGGCTATCGTCAAGCGACAGCCAACGATTTGAGAACAGTCGGGGTGGCCGACATTTCTATTCAGAGCGCTGGACTCTTCCGGATGGATCCCAGGTCTGGGCCGGAGACTCGGAATTCTTGGCACCACCGACCCCCATAACCGCCAAAAACATCGACATCATTCTGACTAATCCAATCAGAACTTCATTTGAGACACTTTCGATTCTGTCTCCGATGGGAAAGACGCTATACAGTTCGCCGAGCATGGAACAAGTCGTTCGCCAAAGATGAAAACCATCTTTGCCATCCTGCTGCTAACCTTGGCCATGGGCGTAGCCAACGCCGAAGAGTATGAATTCATCGTGCACCGATTCTGTGACATAGAGCTCAAAACCAGCCAAGAAAATGGCGACGTTCAGATTAAGATCCACCCCAAAGCAGTCCCAGAGGAAGAAATCGTCTTGCAGTCAAAGCTCAAGCGAATTGCGGATGGAAGTTATGAAACACCCCACGGAACACGTTTCACACTTTCGAAACTGCCAAAGGCGATCATTCATGACAACAACAGGCATATCAACAGTGGCAACTGGCTTTTGAAGATTACGGGATCAGGAGCGGAATACCTGAATTTGAAGAAGAAGTTGGTGCCGATTAGTACCTTTAGAACACCCGATCCAGATTTGCCCGCAAGCGCCAATAATCCAGAAATGCCGGAGATGACTTACCACGGCGTTGACCATGATTCTGAATAGACGAATCGGGTCCCCGGGGAGTAGTTAGCTCCCGGGTCCCACGCCACCCTGCTTACGGCTTTGACTCCGGTCCATGCAGGATGGCTTCAGGCCGGTTTCGCCGCACATCGGCAAGTGGACAGAAATTTCCACTCTCCTTATTTTGCCGGGGACGGTCTGGCGCGGGACGCGCCCGCCACTCTCAATAACCGTTAGCCAGTCGCGAGACAAGGGCGACGCCGGCGTTCTCGAGCGCTTCGGGGAGTGCGTTGTTGCGGGCGGTCTGGAGGTTGGACGCGACAAAAAGCTGGCTGCTGCCGGAGGATTTGCCGGAGGCGAGGACCTTGGTCGGATCTTTGGCGTCGCGGAGCGTCCATTCGAGGGTGACACTGTTGGCAAGCTCTTCGGGCAGCAAGGTGTCGCGGCGGGTTCCGCGGATGGTGGTGTATTTGATTTCGCTGAGATTGCCTTCGAGGACCGCGTCGGCATGGTCGGTTTTCCCGATCCGGAAGGTGCCGTCCTGGACGAAGGCATCGGCCACGGCGGAGGTGGCGAGAGACTCGGCCCGGGGATGCAAGGTGGAGTTCCCGAACATCGGCACGGCGATGGTATTGACGCGCGCCAGCGAGGCGGGCTTGGTGGCGCCAAGCTGATAGCCGGCGCAGGAAACGAGCAACAGCGCGGGGGCCAGCAGGAGTAAGGATTTCACAGGTGCGGTGGGTGCGGGATCACTCGCCGAGTTCCTTGAGCCGGGCGCGGGCCTTGTCGTGCAAGGGTCCGGACGGCGAGCGCTTCATGATGTCGCGATAGTAGACCTTGGCGGATTCGAACTTGCCGGTCTTCTGATAGAACTCGGCGATGTCGTAGGAACGCTGGAGATCCTTGCCACCCACACTGGAGATGAACTGGCGGGCCTCGGCATTGCGCGAGTGGCCGGGATACTGGATCAGATAGTCATTGAAGGCTTCCTTCGCGAGATCGAGGTTCGCCTGGTTCTGGTTTCCGCGATCGGCTTCGGCGGTTAGAATCACGCCGACGCGGAACAGCGCCTCGGGAGCCTGCGGGCTGTTGGGCTGGTCACGCACGAGCTGGCGGTAGGCAACAATGGCTTCCTTGTATTTCTTCTTGGCCTCGTTGAGCTGGCCGATTGTGAACTGGGCCTTCGCGGCGGCGGGGGACTTCGGCGCGTTGTCGCGGACCTTGCCGAGCATCTCGACGGTCTTGTCGAGGGACAGCTTCGTTTTCAGGCCGAGCATGCTTTGTTTCACGTCGCCATCGGCGGCGGACTGGGCCATGGCAACCTGGCGGTTGAGAGCGGTGGTGTAGAGGCCGCTGCCTTGGAAGCGGGAAAGAAACTGATCGTAAGCCTCGAACGATTTGACGACCTCGCCCTGCTGCTCAAGGAGCTGGGCCTGACGGAAACGGGCTTGCGGCGCGGACGGCGCGAACGGAAATCGCGTCGCGGTTTCATCGTAAAGCTTGATGGCCTTGCCGGTCTTGCCGGCATCGTCGGCCTGTTTTGCCTTCTGATAAAATGCCTCGCCCTCACTGGCGGCGGCCTGGGTATTTCCCGCCATGAGCGGCATGTCGGGGTCGGGACCGCAGGAAACGAAGGGGAAGGCGGCGGCAGAAATCAGCGCGAAGGCGATGAACCGATGGGTCATGTGGCGGAGCATAGGAGGCGGATGGGGCTGGGAAAGCCCAAAATCAATCACTTCCCAAGTTCCGCCGCGCGCTGGGTGGCGGCACCGACGGCCTCGATCAAGGCGGACCGCAAACCATGGCGTTCGAGCGCGGCCAAGCCGGCGATCGTCGTCCCGCCGGGCGAGGTGACCATGTCTTTGAGTACGGCAGGATGTTCGCCAGTTTCCAACACCATCGCCGCGGCTCCAAAAACGGTTTGGGCCGCAAGCCGGACCGCATCCACCCGTGGGATGCCGGCCAGGACGCCGCCGTCGGCAAGCGCATCGATGACGACATAAATGTATGCCGGCCCGCTGCCGGAAAGACCGGTGACCGCGTCCATCAGGCGCTCGGGCACTTCGACCGCCAGGCCAACCGCGCCGAGCAGGGATCGCGCGGTCTTGGCATCATTGGCCGTCGCGCGGGTTCCGAGACAATAGCCGGCGGCCCCGTGACCGACTAGCGCCGGGGTATTCGGCATGGCGCGGATGATCCGGAAATTTTCCGCAGCCGCCGCCTCCAGTGCGGCCAGCGTGACACCGGCGGCGATGGAAATGACCAACCGGGGTGCCCCCGCAGCCATTTTCACGACATCCGCCAAGGCAGCGGCAACGTCCAGCGGTTTGGTGCATAGCAGGATCACATCGCTCGCCGCCGCCAACCCGGCGAGGTCCGCGGAGACTTGGGCCCCGGTTGCCTGCGCAAATGCATCGCGGGATTTTTCGTAAGGATCGCAGCCACTCACATCAATAGCCGCGACCACTCCGGCACGAATCGCGCCTTGGATCAACGCCGTCCCCATTTTCCCGCATCCGATGACTCCAAGCTTCATGGCCGGAGACTAAGCGGACCCCGGCGGCGGATGCCAGTGTCATTTTGCTTGGACCGGCAGGCGGCGCGTGGCCATCTTCCGCCCATGAAACTACGGTTGATGGCAGCAATGCTGATAGGCTGCACCCTGGCGGCTGGCGAAAACCCCGAGGTCGGGCCAGCGCCCAAGGCACCTGTGAAAACCAAAATCGTGGACAAACCCACAATGGCCGACGTGCCCTCGGAACCGGCGGAAACCCCGGACATTGAAGCCGCCATCCCCGGTCCGGTCAGAGCGCTCGGCGAACCCGCGATGATGAATTTCCCGAACGGGATTCAAATGGCGGTCACCGCGACCACGGAAAAAGCCCAAGCCCATGTCAACCAAGGGATGAACCACTTGCACGGCGGGTGGGAATTTGAGGCGAGCCGCCATTTCGCCGCGGCGATGCGCGAGGATCCGGATTGCTTGCTTGCGCATTGGGGGATGGTCATGTCGCTGCTCACCCCATCACCGGAAACCGGCCCCGCCCGCAACGCCGCGACAGATCGCCTGCTCGACCTGGTCGATGCGGGAAAAGGCAGCGAACTCGAGCGCGGTTACGCCTATGGATTGATCAAATACATCGAGGACGGGCCCGCCGGAGCCGCCGCCGCGTTTCGCACGATCGCCAAACAGTTTCCCAATGACCTGCAGGCAGGCATCTTCGCGGCGCTCTTCAGCAGGACCGGTTACGATGATTTGGGCAGCGCCACTCCCGACCAAGAGGCCGCCGAGAAGAGTTTGCTTGAGATGATCGAAAAGAATCCCCTCAGCCCCCTACCCCTCAATGCCCTTCTGTCCATTCGCGCGGAAGCTCCCGACCTCACCACTTCCGTCGAACTCGCCCGCAAGCTCAGCCAGATGTCCCCGGACTACGCGCCGTATTTCCACTTGCTGGGTCACTATGAATGGCGCAGCGGCCAGCACGGCAAGGCCGCCTCTGCATTCGCCAGCGCGTCGTCCCTTTACGAAACCTGGATGAAGGAAAACAAAGCCACGGTCGCCGACTGTCCCGAGTGGGTGAAAGCTGAGAGCTATCGTGTTGTTTCGCTGGTTTCCAAAGGCGACTTCGATCCCGCCTACACCGCCGCGCGCCAACTCGCCGCCACGCCCTTTCCTGCCAAGCGATCCGCCTCACCGGGCACGCGACTGCTGCTTTGGGATGCGAAAACCCTTCCCGCCCGGGTTCTCCTCCACCGCGGCTTGCGCGGAAACGCCAATGAAGCCCTGCACTCGATGCCCAAGCCGGCGGAGCTCAAGGCCAGCCACGAGAAATCTCTCGCTTATTGGTGGATCGATGGCATCCGCCTCGCGTTGGAAGGCCGGCGTTTGATCGATGAAGGGAAATTCGACCAGGCGCGGGAGGTGGTAGCCGCCCTCACTCATCACGGCGAGGCCATGAGTAAAACCCAAGCCGCCGCCAATGCCAGCGGCGAACGCTCCGCCTGGATTCGCGCCTTCCGCGCCATGGAAGTCCTGGCCAGCGATCTCCGCGGCAGTCTGGCCCTCGCAGGTCCTAAGGAACGGGTGGGTCCGGCTTACAATTGGTTCGCCTCCGCTGCGGACCGCCAACATCCGACCTCCATGATGTTGCCACCCATGGTCCTCACGCCGATGGCCATCCGCCTCGGCGAATATTATCTGGCCGTCAAACAACCGAATGACGCCATTGAAGCCTATCAGCGCGCGCTCATGGCATTTCCCAACGACATGAATGCCCTGCTCGGCCTGAAAAACGCTTACGAGAAAGCAAAACTTCCCGATGACGCGGCAACAACCGCCACCCAGATCGAAGCACTGCGCGCGCAGTAGCGCTTCAAGTTCCCGGTTGATCCGGGCCGCGGTTTCTGAAAGAAAGCGACGTGAAATGTCAGCTCTCCTTAATGAAACTCGCCACATCGGCGGGCGTGATCGGGTTCCTTTCGTGCGCTGCGGCATCCGCGCAGCCGCGAGTGAACGAGCATCACCACATCGCGAGCGGGAACGCGTTCGGCATTCCATCAGATCCCTATTTCGCAAGGACGCCCTACACGATCACTTGGAGGGCGGAGAAGAGCAACCAATTGTACCAACAGAACGGCAAGGTGGTTCGACTGAACGAGGTCACTGTTGAGGTTTACGACGCTGCCACCGGGAAAATGATCGCCACCTCGGGATGGAAGCCATTGAACGGCGAGATGGAGGTCTTGGTGGCCGGAAAGCACCACATCCGGGTTTACGCGCCCGGGAAATGGACGGCCGGTTTCAAGGAGGACAAGGAAATGCTGCAGCTCGCTGCAAGTCGTGGTGAGCTGAAGGACGGCGTCACCGTGAGCGACGCGGGTCAGAACAGTCTCCGGACGAAGAAAGACCGAGTGGAGTCAGTAAAGGCTGGAATGATCCAGCAGATCGCGGCATCCCGTGACAAACTCGGGGACGCCGGGGTAGCCGCGCTGACGACGGATGCGCACCGCGCGGCGCAGCTCGCTTCCGATGAGGTGGATTTCGCAGCGCGCTTTGGCGCACTGAGCAAAGTGACGATGGCAAAAATCCGGGCCGACCAAGGGCAAGGAGCACAAAGCAACCGCGAGGAATTCAAGCCCGCCGCTCCGGCTGCCTCGTCCAGCTCCGGTTGGACGGGCAAAGGTCTCCCGCCCGGCATGCAGCGCCGTGCGGACCAGAAAGCGAAATGAGCAGCGCCGCGCGGTTGATTGCCTCCAATTCCTGACCAGCAAAAAGCCGCCGGGGAGTCCCTTCCCCGGCGGCCGATGATTTGTCATACCCACAACCCACACCCGTGGAATTGGCAGACAACTTTGCTGTTACACCCTTACATGAAAGAGCGATTGCTCACCGCTTTCATGGAGTTGAGACCCCCCAACAATTGTATCGTTCAATGAATTTCAAAAAAGTTTCAATTGACCGTAAGGACCAGTGTTCCAGCCGCTAACACCCGCTGCCTGATTGTAGGCCGGCACCTGGATACTGGGTTTCCAGGCCGATGCCCGACCGAAATCCTATCGTCAGGATCTGAGGAACCTTCCTGACAAAAAAAATGGCCGCCAGGGAGTCCCTTCCCTGACGGCCGAAATTGTCATACCCACACCCACACCCGTGGAATTGGCAGACAACTGTGCTGTTACACCCTTACAAGAAAGAGCGATTGCTCGCTGCTTTCATAGAATTAAGACCTTCAACCAAAGCAAACGTTCAAAGTATTTTAAAAACTTCCAAACCTTTTTAATTCACCGTTTTTGATCGGACAAAATGGCACTTGGAAAATTCCCGCCGTTGTGGAGGGTTCGGCCCATGTCGCAAAGCCACATCGACGTCCGCTACGTCGCCAATCTCGCCCGCCTGGAACTGACCGATGAGGAAGTAGCCACCTTCCAACCCCAGCTTGAGGCGATCCTCGGCTACGTCGAGGCGCTCTCGAAGCTCGACGTTTCCGGCATCGATCCCACCGCCCACGCCAGCACTGTGTTCGGGAAAATGCGCGAGGACATCCCGCATGAAAGCCTTTCGCAGGAAGCCATGCTGCAAAACGCCCCCGACCAAGCCCAAGGCCAAATCCGCGTCCCCAAGGTCGTGACCGACGCCTGATTTCAAATTTCAAATCCCCCGCCCATGACCATCACCACTCTCCGTCGGCAACTCCTCGCTGGGGAAACCACGCCGTCCGCCATTCTCGAAAAACTCGCAGGAGAAATCACCGCCCGCGACGGCAGGACTGGCGCTTACCTTTCCTACAAGCTGGAAGCCGCGCTCGCAGAAGCTGCTACCGCCGACCTCAGCCTGCCCCTCGGCGGCATTCCCATCGGCATCAAGGACAACATTAACGTCCTCGGCCAGCCCTGCACCTGCGGCTCGAAGTTCCTGGAAAATTTCCTCTCTCCCTACGACGCCACCGTCGTGAAAAAGCTCCGTGCCGCCGGGGCCATCCCGTTCGGCCGGATGAATCAAGATGAGTTTGCGATGGGCTCCTCCACCGAAAATTCAGCCCTCCAAACGACCCGAAATCCGCACGATCAAGACCGCATCCCCGGCGGATCATCCGGTGGATCCGCCGCTGCCGTGGCTGACCTCACCGCCATCGTGGCGCTCGGTTCCGACACCGGCGGTTCGATCCGCCAACCGGCTTCCCATTGCGGCGTCGTCGGACTGAAACCTTCCTATGGCCGCGTGTCGCGCTACGGACTGGTTGCGTTCGCTTCGTCGCTCGACCAGATCGGGCCGCTCACACAATCGGTCGAAGACGCCGCCCACATCCTGCAAGCCATCGCCGGTGGCGATGCGCAGGATTCCACCTGCCTCGACGCCCCGGTCCCGGACTATCTCTCCGGTCTCAACGATGGAGTCAAAGGTCTCAAACTCGGTATTCCGAAAGAGTATTTCGGCGAAGGCATCGACCCTGGAGTCCGCAAGAATGTCGAAGCCGCCATCCAAAAACTCGCCGACCAAGGCGCGGAAATCGTCGAGATTTCCCTGCCGCACGCCGAACACGCCGTGGCCACCTATTACGTCATCGCCCCTGCCGAAGCGTCGTCGAACCTCTCCCGTTTCGACGGTATCCGTTACGGCCACCGCGCGCCAAACCCCGCCGATATTCTCGATCTTTACAAGAAATCCCGCGAGCAAGGCTTCGGCGCGGAGGTGAAGCGCCGGATCATCCTCGGCACCTACGTCCTCTCGTCCGGCTACTACGACGCCTATTACAGCCGCGCCCAAAAAGTCCGCACGCTGATCCGCCGCGACTTCGAGAACGCGTTCCAAAATGTCGACGCCATCCTCTCCCCCGTCGCCCCCACCCCGGCCCGTAAGCTCGGAGCTGCCGGAGCCGATCCGCTCCAGGAATACCTCTCGGACATCTTCACCATCGCCGCCAACCTCGCTGGCATCCCCGGCATCTCCATCCCCTGCGGCACTGTCGATTGGGACGGCGGGAAAAATCTCCCCGTCGGCCTCCAGATCCTCGCGCCGCATCTCGGTGAGGCGAAGTTGCTGCAAATCGCCAAGGCGGCGGAACAGGCATGAAATGGTCCGATTGCTTTTCCCACCCGAAAAGGATAACGTCCGTTCGTGCCGAGGAAGATTCGAGAACTCATCCGGGACCTCCAGGCCGCGGGCTTCCAACAAAAGGCGGGAGCGGCATAAGGCTCCCACCGGAAGTTTTATCACGAACTTTTTCCCGGAGCCGTCACGCTTAGCGGACAAGACGGCGCGGACGCCAAAGCCTACCAGGAGAAACAGATCAAAAAAGCCATCGAGGACATTCAACCATGAAAACATCCGACCGATACCACAAATGGGTGGAATGGAGTGAGGAGGATCAGACCTATCTCGGCAAATGCCCGGATCTCATCACGGGAATCCACGGCGACGATCCCGTGCAACTTTACAGCGAACTCTGCGAAATCGTCGATGAAGTCATCGAGCACCTCGATACCTCCGGCAAGCCTCTTCCCAAATCCCGGGTCCATCCGATGATGGAAGTCGCCTGAGGCACGCATTTCGCCCGCCAACCGATGCTCCGAACGCCCGCTTCAGCAGGGTCTGGAACAGGTGCTCGGCTTGGCGGAGGGATTCCTGCTGGATCGCCCGCAGCCGCTGGTGGCGGGTGACCAGACTGGCGAAGTATTGTTGTTGGGCGAGCGGGGGGAGCGGGAATTTCATTTGAGCAAACCGCTGCGCTCCGAGGTGGGCGATACTCGATGTCTTTGAACTGATCTTCGCGAATTCTCCGTGACGGAGGTAGTAGAGAAACAACCAGAGTGCATAGGTTGGTTCGCAGATCTTCCTGTCGGCCTTGAACCGCACCAAGGTATTTTGGAAACAACAATTCGCCTTCTCTCCCCGCCACATCGCAGGACGCCCGACAAGTTCCGTGCTCTGCCCTTCGTTTAGGAGAATATCGCCGGGCTCAAGCTTGTAGGAGATGAAAGCCCTTCTCGAACGACTCACAAACCCGGCGGACCGCTTCAAATTGATAGGTCCGATTGACGATGGAGGTGTTGATTTCAGCAGCGGCAAGCGGAAGTCCGTTTTGAAGGATGAAGAGCAACCGCAGGAGGTCATCGCGGCTGAAAAATCCGGGGACAAGGCGCGGATGGGATAGGCCGACCTCCCAGAACCACGTCAGCAGCCCGTTGGTCATGAATCCGAATGGCGAGTAGGCCTGGATGCGGGCGATATTCTTAATGTAAAGGCGAAGCTGTTCCTCTCCATCGCGCGGATCGCGACTGGACCGCTTGGCTTCGACGACCGGTAGGATCTCGCCGCCGGGAGCATAGAGACAGTAATCGGTGAATCCGGTGCCGCGCTGAACTCCGGAGGCGGGTTGCTCCTGAACCTTGCTCTTCTCCGGGGGCAATGGAAATTCTTTGCCGACCATCGTGTGATCGCTGACCAACCATCCGGCTTGGGCAAGCTGAAGGTCGATCATCGCGATTCTGGTTTGCGCCTCGGTCATGCCTTGCAGCCATTGTTGGAGAGGTTGAGTTAAGAGGTCAAGCCGGGCACAGTAGATTCAAAACGTCCTGTTCTTGATGGAATTGTGAATTGCCCCTTCATTCCCGTCGACCGGGACCGCAGGAAAAACCTCGCCGTCGGACTGCAGATCCTCGCGCCGCATCTGGGAGAGGCGAAGATGCTGCGGATCGCAAAGGCAGCGGAAACAGCGTGATTCATTCCGCATTTCCAAACCCTTGACGACCAGCGCCCGTCCGGACTAACAAGGTGGACGATGAACCCATGGTATTTCAGCAAGGACGGCCAGCAGGAAGGCCCCGTCACCGCCGGCCAGATTGTTGCTTTGGTCAATGCTTCCACACTTGATCCCGCCACCACGCAGGTCTGGCGGGAGGGTCTTGCCGAATGGATCCCGCTGGCCCAGTCGCCAGTGTTTGACGAAGCCGGAAACCTGCCCGCACCGATGATCGCCCCCGTGAAATCCGTGGCACCGGTGAGCCCCTACACCGTTTCACCCGGTTCACTCGCCGCCTCCCGCGCCAACCGGCCGGACATGCCGCTGGAGTATCCCGGTATCGGGCGGCTCGCCTACTTTCTCGCCGCGATCGGTTTCGCCATCGTGTTCTATACCATCCTCTTTGTGATCATCTTTGCGGCACTGAAGTCCGACGGCGGAGCAGGCATGGCCATCGGAGTGCTGCTCGTCGCCCTCCTGTTCGTCGCAGCGTCGCTTTTCATCGGTGTGAAACGGGTCACCAACCTGGGCATGTCGGGCTGGGCGATTCTCTGGTCGTTGGTTCCATTCATGAACATTTGGATCCACTGGCGGATGATGGCCTGCCCCGCCGGCTATGAGGACCACCGGACTCTCGATACTGCCGGCAAGGTCATTTCCGGCATCTGGATCGCCTTCCTCGCCCTTGGCATTCTTGCCCCGCTGATCGGCGGAATGGCAAGGGGCTGATCCGCGCCCGATGTCGGATTCCTACACTTGGCTGTCGCATCCACACAAGATCAGGGGATCTTGAAACAATAGCGTTACTCTGGTCCGTTTAGAGCGGCCCGAACCAAACCCATCCGACACGCCATGACACGATTCACTCATTTTCTCTCCGCGCTTTGCCTGACCGGCGGTGCACTCGCCACGGCCCAAGACTCGTTCCCGGTCAAGATCACCGTCGATGCCGCGCGGCCGACCGGACCGCTCAAACCGATCTGGCGCTTCTTCGGCGCGGACGAGCCGAACTACGCCTACATGAAGGACGGGCAGAAGCTTCTTGGAGAACTCGGAAAGCTGAAGCCGAAGGAGGTTTTCTTCCGCACCCACAGCCTGTTAGTCACTGGCGAGGGCACCCACGCGCTCAAGTGGGGATCGACCAACGCCTACACCGAAGACGCGCAGGGAAATCCCGTTTACGATTGGAAGATCGTGGATCGCATTTTCGACAGCTACCTGGAGCGCGGCGTCCGGCCGTATGTCCAGATCGGGTTCATGCCGCAGGCGCTTTCGGTCAAGCCGGAGCCCTATCGCCACTACTGGACGCCGAAGGCGAAATACGAGGAAATCTACACCGGCTGGGCCTATCCGCCGAAGGACTGGGCGAAGTGGGAGGAGCTCGTCTATCAGTGGGCAAAACATTCCGTGGAGAAATATGGTAAAGAGGAGGTGCTGACTTGGTATTGGCAGACATGGAACGAGGCTAACATCGGCTACTGGCGCGGCACGCGGGATGAGTTTTTCAAGCTCCACGACCACGCTATCAAGGCCGTGCGCCGCGCGATCCCTGGAGCCAAAGTCGGCGGACCGGATCTGGCAGGTGGCGCGGGCGGGGATTTCCTCAAGAGCTTCCTCGACCATTGCGTGAAGGGAAAGAACAGCGCCACCGGTGAAACCGGCACGCCCACAGACTTCATTTCGTTCCACGCGAAAGGCCAACCGAAGGATGTCGGCGGTCGCGTGCAGATGGGTATTTCCAGCCAGCTCCGCGACATTGATGGAGGGTTCGCCGTGATCGCCCGCTATCCGGAATTCGCGAACACGCCCATCGTCATCGGCGAGTCCGATCCGGAAGGTTGTGCGGCCTGCCAAGGGCCTAACCTTGCCTATCGGAACGGCACGATGTATTCAAGCTACACCGCCGCCACGTTTCCCCGCAAACTCGATCTGGCAGACAAACACGGCGTGAATCTGGAAGGCGCGCTGACCTGGGCATTCGAGTTCGAGGAGCAGCCGTATTTCGCGGGCTTCCGCTCGCTCGCTACCAACGGCGTGGACAAGCCGGTGCTGAATGTGTTCCGGATGCTCTCGAAAATGGACGGTGACCGGCTTCCGGTGACCAGCGATTCCGCCGTCCCCCTCCCGGAAATCCTGCGCAGCGGCGTCCGCAAACAAGCCGACGTGTCCGCCTTCGCCAGCCTTGGCAACAAGAAGCTCAGCGTGCTCGTGTGGCACTATCACGACGACGACGTCCAAGGTCCCAAAGCCGCGGTTTCCCTAAAAATCCCCGGCCTGCCTGTCGCCAGCGGCAAGGCGAAGGTCACCCACTACCGGGTCGATGAAAACCATGGCAATTCATTCACCCTTTGGAAATCAATGGGCGAGCCGCAGAAGCCAACTCCCGAGCAATATGCCGAACTCGAAGCCGCCGGCAAACTCGCGACTCTCGGCCCTGTCTCGGAAACCCAGATCGTTGACCACACCGCGTCCTTGGATTTCTCCCTGCCACGCCAAGGCGTGTCGCTGCTGGTGCTGGAATGGGAATAAGCCCCGCGATAAGCGGGATTGCGGAATCGGGAGAAAACGGGGTCGCCAGCGACGAGGAACGAGGGCATTCCGTGAATTCTGCGCGTCGCTGGACTGAGCCTGCTCCCCCGCCCCGCCTATTCCGCTTGCCCGGTGGCGGCGGGTTGGTTACGGGGTTGCCGCGGTCCGTCATCCGGCCCGCTTCACTTCAACTCCGCGAAAGATTTTATTTATGCCTATCACCCGCGCTCTGCTTTCTGTCTCCGATAAAACCGGCCTCGCCGAATTCGCCAAGGAACTTCACGACATGGGCGTGGAGCTGCTTTCCACCGGTGGCACTTCGGCAGCCCTGCGTGACGCCGGTTTGCCGGTCATCGACGTGTCCGAGTTCACCGGTGCGCCGGAGCTTTTCGACGGCCGCCTGAAGACCCTGCATCCGAAAGTCCATGGCGGTCTGCTCCATCGCCGCGACGATCCGTCCCACCTTGCACAGGCCAAGGCGAACGACATTCCGCCGATCGACCTCGTGGTGGTGAATCTCTATCCGTTCGAGGAAACCGTGGCGAAACCGAATGTCACGCTGGAGGAGGCCATCGAAAAAATCGACATCGGCGGCCCGTCGATGCTGCGCAGTGCGGCGAAAAACCACATGAGCGTGACGGTCATCGTCGATCCGAAGGATTACCCACGGGTGATCGAGGAAATGAAGGAAAACCACGGCAACACGACCAAGGGCTTCCGCGAGCAGCTTGCCGTGAAGGTCTTCATGCGGACCTCTGAATATGACGCCGCGATCACCGACTACCTGGGCCAATGCCGGACCGGCACCTGCTGCAATTTCACGCTCAGCCTGCCGCTCGAACAAGAACTCCGCTACGGCGACAACCCGCACCAGAAGTGCGCGCTTTACGGAAATTTCGGGGAGTTTTTCACCCAAATCCAGGGCAAGGAACTCAGCTACACCAACATTCTCGACATCGAAGCAGCGTCAGACCTCATCCTCGATTTCGTCCGTCCGACGGTCGCGATCCTGAAACACACCAACCCGTGCGGCGTCGGTCAGGACGACGAGGATCTGCGGGTCGCGTGGCAGAAAGCCTTCGAAACCGACCGCCAGGCCCCGTTCGGCGGCGTGATCGTTTGCAACCGGCCTCTAACCCTGGAACTCGCCCGCGTGATTTCTGAGATCTTCACTGACGTGATCATCGCCCCCGAATTCGAGAGCGACGCCCGCGCCCTGCTGCAGAAGAAAAAGAACCTGCGCCTGATGGTCATGAACGACGCCTATCTGGCAGAAAAACAATCGCCGGTCATCCGCTCCTGCCCCGGCGGGATCATGGTGATGGACCGCGACCACACCGCGCTCGGCCTCGACAATCTTGAATCCAAAGTCGTCACCAAACGCCCGCCGACCCAGGAGGAAATGCGCGCGATGCGCTTCGGCTGGCGGATCGTGAAACATGTGAAATCCAACGCCATCGTTTACGCCAGCGCCGACCGCACGTTAGGCATCGGTGCCGGCCAGATGAGCCGCGTGGATTCTTCTCGGATCGCGATTTGGAAAGCCAAGGAAGCCGGTCTCGATCTCAAGGGCAGCATCGTCGCCTCCGACGCGATGTTCCCGTTCGCCGACGGCCTGCAATCCGCCATCGACGCCGGTGCCACCGCCTGCATCCAGCCTGGCGGCTCGATCCGCGACGAGGAAGTCATCGCCGCCGCGGACGCCGCGGGGATGGCGATGATCTTCACCGGCCATCGGCATTTCAGGCATTGAGCCGGCTGTTAGCGGCTGATGTCCTCCTCGGCCGGCGACTCCGCTCCGGGCTCGAACACCGCCTTCAGGGATTCGAGCGACGCCTCATGGGTCGGCATGTCCGGATAGGAGCTGGCGAGCCACTGCATCCGCTGGGCGCGACTTTGGATTTCCTTGTAGAAATACTGCAAGCGGTCGGGCATCGTCGAGCCTTCCGGGATTTCCGCCACCATCTTTTCGAGAAACTTCGTCGTGTTCACCAAGCCTTCCGATTGGATCAAGGTGTCGACAGTCCCGCGGACGACCGCGGCTGAATACTGATCCGGAACTTCCCTCAACATTTGCAGCGCGAGAGCGGAATCCTTGGCGGCCACACCATCCATCACTGCGCCCCAGAATTCCCTCGGTGCCTCAGATTCCGGCTGGCCCTTCAGCCAGGCCAACGCGCCCTGCGGATCGACGGATGACCAACCTAACAACACTTCCCGGCGGTTGAACGTGTACTGGTTTTGCCCGTTGTGGGTGAAAAACTCCATCGCATCCGGCCCCGCCACCTCGCCGACGCGGTTCATGAACAGCGACCATTCCGCCTCGTGGACCCGCCCTTCCTCGAGCGTCTGGCGGATGTATTCGTTCCATAGGACGTTCCAATTTTTCGCGGTGGTGCTGTCCAGCATCTCCATCACCCGCTGGTAGCGCTCGGTCCGGTTGGGCGTTGAGAGCGCGTGATTCGCCATTTTCTTCAGCTCCTGTTCGTCGCGGATTTCGCCGCGCCGCGGCTCGTTGCGGTTTTCAGCATTGACGGCGCCGGGATTGTTCCGTGAGGACTGCGCCTTTGGTTTCGGTTGTGCTTGATTGCTCCGCTCCAGATTCGCTCCGACCATCACCCCGCCGATCACCGCGATCACGGCCACGCCGATCCATATCAGTCTTTCCGAAGGTCGGTTCATCGTCATTGAATGTGAAACGAAAGGCGCCGTGTCAATTTATCTATCCGGCAGTCCCGCCAAGTCAGAGACCACCAGCCAGCTCCAACCGAGAGGCAGATAGGCCATGGCAAAGACCGCACCTGATAATTCCTTGCAGTCGGATGGATAATTCCTGATTGAATTCTGGTATCTTGCGAGGTGCCGACCTCCCGTGGCAACCCTCAACGCATTTCTTCAATCTCATGATCATTCACCATCGGCCCCGGCAAGCATCGTTGTTCCACGCCGCCTGTCTCTCACTACTGGCCGCGACCACCGCGGGTGCCGCGACCACCGCGGGTGCCGCGAAGCTGCCTGCCGGATTCGCTGAAACCAAGGTGGCCGATGGACTCAATCCAACGACCATGACCTTCGCCCCGGACGGGCGGTTGTTCCTCTGTGAAAAACACGGTCTGTTGCGCGTGATCGTCGGTAACGAGATCCAATCGAAGCCGGTCCTCGACATTTCATCGAAGGTGGACGCTTGGAACGAACGAGGACTCCTGAGCGTTTGTTTTGATCCAGAGTTCGCCAGCAATGGCTGGATCTACGTTTACTACACCCACAACCGCAACCCGGACGACAAGGGCCGCCTTTCCAGCAACAACCGAGTCAGCCGCTTCACCATCAGGGGCAATGTGGCGGACCCTAACAGCGAAAGTGTGTTGCTGGAACTCACCAACCTTTCGAAAATCGGCTGGCACAATGGCGGCGGACTGGCATTCGGCAAGGACGGCAAGCTCTACATCAGCACTGGCGAGAACTCCACCGCTCCGAACGCGCAGGACGGCACCAACCTGCTAGGAAAATTGCTGCGCATCAACAAGGACGGATCGATCCCTAACGACAATCCGCACTTTCACGAGTTCAAGGACCACAACCGGGCCATCGTCGCCCTGGGCCTGCGCAATCCCTTCAGCATCGCCGTGCAACGGACCACCGGCCGGCTCTTTCTGAGCGAGGTCGGTGCGAACTACGAACAGATCGAGTGGTTCGACAGCAGTGCCGCGCCGGCCGTCGTCAACTTCGGTTGGCCGGGGATCGACGGCCCGCACCGCGATCAGCCCCGGCTGCAGGGATCCCGCGCCCCGCTGTATGCCTACGATCACGGTCGTGGCGATGGCACCGCCCTTTGCGCGGGTGATTTCTACGATCCGTTCAAACCCGGCGTGGACGCGTTCCCCCCGGAATACACCGGCAGGTTCTTCTTCAGCGATTACAAGGGTTGGATCAAAGCGATCGACCCCGCCAAGCCGGACACCCGCCATGATTTCGCCACCGGCATTGATCGTCCGATCGATGTCGATACCGCCCCGGACGGAGCACTCTGGTACATCGCCCGCGCGGGAATCCCCGGTGGATCGGACGAGGCTAACAGCGCCAGCACCAATGGTTCCCTATGGCGCGTCCGCTGGACCGGCGGCGGCCAACCGGCCAGACCCACGGCGATCCAACAGCCTGTCAGCGGGATGAAACTTCCTGCCACTGTGGACGGCCTGCCTGCCACACTTTCCGGCACCGGACTCTTCAGCGACAGGAACCTCACTCCGAAGCCCGGTGTCGTGCCCTACTCCCTCATCAGCCCCGCATGGGCGGACGGTGCGGAGACCCGGCACTGGGTCGTCCTGCCGGATCAGGCGAAAATCGGATTTTCCCCAACCGGAGAGTTCACCTGGCCGGCTGGTTCGGCATTCGTCCAGCACTTTGAAATCGTCACTGACAAATCCACCCAAGCCCGCCGCCGGTTGGAAACCCGGCTGCTGGTGCTCGATGCCGCCGGTTCCTTGAGCTACGGCGCGACCTACCGCTGGCGTCCTGATAGCAGCGACGCGGACCTCGTCGATGCCGCCGGTCAGGAAGAGGTTCTGAAGATCACCGATGCTTCCGGCCGCACCCGCGATCAGACATGGAGCTATCCCGCCAGCGGACTGTGTTTCATGTGCCACACCCCCAACGCGGGCATCGTGCTCGGCCCCAAGGCCCGCCAGCTCAATGGCGATCACACCTATCCTAACGGCCGCACCGCCAACCAGCTCCAGATGTGGAACCACCTGCAAATGTTCACCACCAACGTGGATGGGAATTCCATCAAGAACGACCAGCGGATCTCCAGGATTGACGATGCCAGCGCCTCGCTGGAAAACCGCGTCCGCTCCTACATCGACATCAACTGCGCCCACTGCCACCGCCCTAACGGCACCGGCTCCCAGTGGGACGCGCGCTTCGACACCCCGCTCGCCAGCCAGGGCATCCTCAACGGGGAAGTGCGCAACACCTTCGGCATCGACAACGGGAAGATCGTCGCTCCTGGCGATCCCGCCAAGTCCCTCATGCACCTCCGCTTGGGCTCGACCACCTTGGCCGAGCAGATGCCGCCGCTAACTCGAAACGTGATCGATACTGTCGCGCTCGACGTGCTCAGCCAGTGGATCCGCGCCCAGGCTCCGGCCAAGGGTGGCACTGATCGATAGATTGACTCAGGTTCCAGGCCTTGCCATGAAGCGACGAAAGGGAACATCGGATCAGATTTGAGAAGGCAGCGGAAAATCCCCGGTCTTCGGGAAAACCGGCGAGAGGAACCTGAACTGGATCGTCACTCTCTCGAAAACAAAATGGCGGACAGGGAGGGATTCGAACCCTCGGTGAGTTTGACCCCACACACGCTTTCCAAGCGTGCTCATTCGACCACTCTGACACCTGCCCTTGGAGGGCGGGACGCTAGGAACTCGCCCGCGGCTTGGCAACCCCTTTTTGAAATCTTTCTCACCGCCGGCGGCGGAAGGCCAGCAAGGAACCGAAACCTAACAATATTGCCGAAGACGGTTCCGGAACCGCCGCAACCGCAGCAGTGGTCGCCTCGACGGTGGGCTCGGACACCGTTCCCACGATGGTGGTGATGACGCTCTCGATCTGGACGGTCGTTTTCGGTCCCCCTTGAGGTGTGGAAACGACCGCGAGAGTGCCTCCCGGGCTCACGATGTTCGCATTGTAGAATGCCTCAACCGCGGATTCCCGGTATTGGGCATCGAAAACAATCGCATTGATCACGTCCGCGCTGGTCGCCAGCGCCGCATTGCGCGCCGCGAGCGTGGCGGCAGCGCCGGCCTCGTAGAAGCCCGTGGCATCATCGATCATCGTGATTTGCCGGTTCGTGCCGGCGAATTGATTGGAGTCCAATTGCGAGGCCGCGGTCGAGATCGCACTGGAGTAGCTCACATTCCCGCCTTGGTTCGGATAGGCGATCGCCCTCACGCTTTGGGCGAAATTGTTCAGGTCCAGCGTGCTGGAGAGCTCGATCCATGGGGTTCCGATCTGTTCTCCCGGAGCGTTGAAGAGGATCACGGTGGCAGCCATCTTGCCGAGAGAACCGTGAATGACGGCGTCCTGAAAGGCCTGTTGCTCAAAGGAACTCGCGATACTTTCGAGGATCAGGACGAAATCACTCTGCGAGTAAGTCTGGGCATCGACCAGCAGCACCAGTTCGGTATCCACAGCTGCGACTTGGGCCTGGCCAGGAGTGGCCAGAATCGCGGCGACCGCCACGAGGGCCGGAAACTTAAGGATTCGGGAAAGGGTGAATAGTATTTCGGCCTTCATAATTTTTAAGTTTTATTGATGAAAATCCGCCAAACCCCAAGTTTATTTTAAACGCGATCGCGTAACCAGTGGATCACGAACACAAAAAACCATCGTTCTTGTCTTCTTTTTAATCCCCGCTCACTCGGGCCAAAATCCAGAGCAGATCCGACAGACGGTTGAAAAACAGCCGGACTACCTCAGGGACAGATTCGCCCGATTCATGGAGTGCGAGAACGCCGCGCTCGGCGCGCCGGGCGACCGCCCTCGAAAAATCCAGTCCGGCCCGCGCAAGCGAACCTTCCGCCCCGGGTCTTGCCCAACCGGTGAACTTGATGCCCTTGGCCTCGTACCGATGAGCCTCGGCGGTGACCCAATCGAGGTCGGCCTGGGTGATTGCGGCGTATTTTTTCTCCACGTAGAGCGACTCATCTTCCGGAAGGCAGGCGAGCTGACCCATCAGGCCGATGAGGCGCTCCTGGATAGCGTCGATCAGGGCGATCCATTCGGCGTCATGGGAAGCCGCGCGGGCAAGGCCGAGCGCGGCGTTGAGTTCATCGATATTACCCAAGGCTTCGATGCGAAGAGAGGTTTTCGCGATGCGCTTGCCGAACAATAGATCGGTGTCGCCTGAATCCCCCCGGCCGGTGATGATGCTCATGGGGAAAAACTATCGGGGCGAAAAATCAATGTCCATCCGCGTTCATCCGTGTTTCATCCGTGGCGTCCATGAAACTCGCGAAACTCGGCGACGGCCCTGAAATCTTCCACACGATCCAAGGCGAAGGCGTGAGCGTCGGCGCGCCGGCCGTGTTCATCCGGGCGTCGCGCTGCAACCTCCACTGCGTCTGGTGCGACACTGACCACACGTGGAATTTCGAAGGCACGCCTTGGCCTCACGAGAAGGATGCGGTGCCGGGATACTCGAAGCACCAGAAGGCGGACGTGACCTATGAAATCGAGCCGGCGGAAGCGGCGGAGCGGGTGCTGGCGTTCGGCTGTGCACGGACGGTGATCACCGGCGGCGAGCCGTTGCTGCAGGAAACCGCGTTTCTCCAAATGATCGGGCACATTCGCGAACGTCAGCCGGAGCATCAACTCGAGGTGGAAACCAACGGCACCCGCATCCCCTCGCCCGCCTTCCACGAGGCGGTGAACCAATTCAATGTTTCCCCGAAATTGGCCAACGCGGGCATGCCGGAATCGCTGAGGCTCAATGCCGACGCCCTGCGATTTTTCGCGGGCTCATCCAAAGCGTGGTTCAAATTCGTGGTGGCCGAGCCCACGGATCTGGAGGAAATCGAAGCGCTCATGGCTGCCCACGAGCTGCCCCGTCAAGGCGTGTTGTTGATGCCGGAAGGCCGGACCCGCGCGGATCTCGACCACAATGCCGTCTGGCTTGCGGACGTTTGCCGGGACCGGGGATTCCGTTTTTGCGACCGGCTCCACATCCGGCTGTGGGGCGACAAACGCGGGGTCTGAAATCCCCAACCTTAATTTCCGATGAAGAATCGCAACTTTCGGATCGGCATCGGGTTTCCACCGGCGTAAAACTTCGCACCGTTATGAATCGCAACTCACCGCCACCCGACGACTCATGGGAATCCGATGCCGTTTGGCAATTGCTCGACCAAGCTCCCCCGAAATCCGCTGGCGCTCGGTTTGCCGATGACACGGTCCGTGCCGCACGTCTCTCGGAGGAAATCAAACCTTGGTGGAGCCGGTTGCTCTCCCCTGCCCCGTTGGCTGGCTTCGCCACCGCGACCGCCGCTTTGACCATCGCCGTGATCTCACTCGTCGGAACGACCGCACCGTCGGGCTCGCAAACCGCCATCTTGGATTCACCGCAAGCAGTCGCCATTCAGGACATCGCGGAAACTGAGACGCTGATCGCCGCCGTCGACCAGCTCGATGATTTCAGCGACAACGAATTGGTCAGCCTGATCGGATTCTAACCGCTTCCCCGGCGCCTTCGGTCACGCCAGCTTTACCGGGTGAAGCAAGGGCTGATATTCGATCTCGACGGGACATTGGTGGATTCTCTCCGAGGCATCGCGGCTTCTTTGAATCATGCTCTGGCCGCTTCCGGCCTGCCCGGCCACCCGGACAAGGCGGTTAGAGGATTCATCGGCAATGGCTCGCGCATCCTGATTGAGCGGGCCGCACCGGCGAATGCGGGTAAAGCGCTCATCGATCAAGTCGAGCAATCATTCAAGGCCGATTACGATCTCACCTGGCAAAACGGCACGTCGATCTACCCGGGGATCTCCGGCCTCTTGGAATCCCTGCAAACCCGCGGCTATCCGCTCGCCGTGCTTTCCAACAAACCGCATTCGTTCACGGTGACCATCGTTGAAAGACTGTTTCCGACGATCAACTTTGAAATCGTGTTAGGTCAACGGCCCGGGATTCCTCACAAACCCCATCCCAAAGGAGCATCCGAAATCTCCAGAACCCTCCTTATTCCCACCAGCGACTGCATCATCATTGGCGATTCCACCATGGACCTTGAAACCGCCCGCAACGCCGGAATGAAGACCATCGCCGTTACCTGGGGATTTCATGATCGCGATCGGCTCGTAGCGGCCGGTGCGGGTTTCATCGCGGACGATCCATCGGAGTTGTTGGAAATCATTTCCTCCGGTTCAGCTCGTCCACCTGCTGGTTGAGCGTCCAGAAGTCATAGAGCCAGCCAATGAGGAACAGTCCGCCGGTTAGAAGCCAGATCAGGCCGGTGCCGATCTTTCCCTGATAGAAGCGGTGGATGCCGAACACCCCGAGAAAGGTCTGGAGAATCCACGCGACCGAATAGTCATACTGACCGGCAGTGAAACGGGCATCCGCCCGCCGGTCCATCCCGGGGATCAGGAACACGTCGATGAGCCAGCCCACGCCCAGCAGCCCGGCGGTGAAAAACCAGATCGTCCCGCTGATCGGCTTGCCGAAGTAAAACCGGTGGGCACCCGTGAATCCGATGATCCACAGGAGGTAGCCGATGGTTTTGCTGTGCGTCTTCGCTTCATTCATGCGCAAGCGATGCACCAGCCTGAAGAATACCGCCATGAGAATTCATGGCGGGATTTGGAATTCACGGCTCAGGCAAGCTTCGCAACCAAACCCGCAGCCAGCGCTTTGACCGCCGTTTGCTGGGTCGGGTCGATTAGGTTTCCTTCGCCATTGAAGGCTTCGTGAGCCTTCGGAACCGAAACCTGATCCGGCAACACGGTGACGCTGATGTTTTCCAACAACGGCCTGAGCTGGGCCAGACTGCGCGCACCACCGTAGCCGCCAGGTGAAGCTGAAAGGATCGCGGCGGATTTCCCCTTGAACGCTAACAGGGGCGGCTCGTCGTCTGAATCCGCCCGGGAAACCCAGTCGATCGCGTTCTTCAACGCTGCTGTAATGCCGCTGTTGTACTCCGGCGAGGCGATGATGAAACCATCCGCATTCAGGAATAACTCCTTCAGCTTTTTCGCGGCTTCAGGTTTTCCTTCGGCTTCTTCGAGGTCTTCATCGAACAACGGCAACCGGAAATCGCGGAGGGAGATCAGGGTGACGTCCCCCCCCGCCTCGCGCGCGCCTGCGGCAGCGATGGCCGCGAGTTTGTGGTTGTAGGATTCGGCGCGGAGGCTGCCGCCGAAAACGAGGATGCGTGGTGTAATCATGAATGTTAAACGGATGCGATTTCGAGGAATGGATAGTCGGTGTAGCCGACCGGACCGTCACCGTAAAAGGTGGTGGGATCGGGCGGGTTGAGCGGGCTTCCGGTGCGGAAGCGCTCGACCAGATCGGGATTCGCAATCGCGGATTTCCCAAAGGCCACCGCATCGGCGGAGCCGGAGCGGATGGCGTCACGCGCGGCATCAGCAGTGAAGTTTTCGTTGGCGATGTAAACTCCGCCGAAGGATTGCTTGAGTGATGGGCCGAGCGCCGGCTTGTCGTATGATTCGCGGGCGCAGAGGAAGGCGATTCCGCGATTTCCGAGTTCACGGGCGGCATGGTGAAACACCGAGGAAATGTCAGAATCCCCCATGTCGTGGGCATCGCCGCGGGGCGCGAGGTGGACACCCACCCGGTCCGCACCCCAGACGGAGATGACGGCATCGGTGACCTCCAACAGGAAGCGCGCGCGGTTCTCGATCGGGCCACCGTATTCGTCGGTGCGCTTGTTGGAGGAATCCTGGAGGAACTGGTCGATCAGATAACCGTTGGCTCCGTGGATCTCGACACCGTCGAAACCGGCAGCCTTGGCGTTTTCCGCCGCACGGCGGTAGTCCTCCATGATTCCCGGGATCTCGCTGATGTCCAGCGCACGCGGAGTGACGAAGTCTTTAAGCGGCCGGATCAGGCTGACATGCCCGGCGGGCGCGATGGCGCTGGGTGCCACGGGAAGTCCGCCATCCAGATATACCGGATCGGACACCCGGCCGACGTGCCAGAGCTGGAGCAGGATTTGTCCGCCGGCCTGGTGGACGGCTTCGGTGACCAACCTCCATCCTTCGACCTGCTCGTCGGACCAGATGCCCGGCGTGTTCGGATAGCCGACACCTTGCGGCGAAATCGAAGTGGCTTCAGTTAGAATCATGCCGAATGAACTGCGCTGGACGTAGTACTCGGCCATCATTTCGTTAGGCACGCGCCCGGCCGATGCCCGGCAGCGGGTGAGCGGCGCCATTACCATGCGGTTCGGGAGTGAGAAAGCTCCGGCTCGGAGCGGCTTGAAAAGTGGATCTGACATGAGTGAATGGATTGGAATTTCAGGCTTCGGGTTTCGCTTCGAGTTTGAGCTCGATGACGACCTCATCACGGATGAGGTCGTCGGTCTTGCCAGCATACACGATGTCGAAGTCCTTGCGGTTGATGTCGAACTTGGCGTCAATCCTCACGCTGTCACCGGCCAGGCTAACAGTCGCGGGGAAGCTGATGTTCTTGGTCTGGCCGTGGAGCGTGAAGTTGCCCGACACCGTGTAGGCGTTTTCTGAATTCTTCTTGAGTCCGGTGATGTCGAAGGTGGACACGGGGAACTTTTCCACGTCGAAGAAATCCGGGCTTTTCAAGTGACCGGTTAGTTTTTCGGCATCCGTGAAGGTGGACTTCATGTCGATGACGACCTTGTGGTCATTTCCAACAGGCGCACCGTCCTTGATGGTGAAATAACCGGTGAATGACTTGAAGCCGCCGGAGTGGCTGCCGGTGACTTTCGAGCCTACGAAGAGGATTTGCGAAGCTGGGGTGAAGACATATTTGGTGCCGGCTTGCGCGGGAGTGGCGGACTTGTCGACTGCCTCGGAAACCTTGGCGTCGGTGGTTTTATCGGCGGGGTTTTCGCAGGAAACGAAAACGAGCGGGGCGGCGATAGCGAGTGCGAGGTATTTGGTTTTCATGATATTGGTTTGTTGGAAAGATTGGAGAAGTTACACGGATTTACTTGAGGTCAAAGAGAATCGCCTCGGAGGCATCGGTGGTGCCGGTGATTTCGATTTCCCCAGGCTCTTCAAGCGAGAGCGCATCACCGGCAGCAAGATTGATCCCGTTGACGCTGATGGATCCCTTGGCGACGTGGAGCCAGAGCCCACGGCCTGCGGCGAGTTCATGCGAGGCCGTGCTGCCCGGCTGAAGGTTTAGCAGATAGATCGAGGCATCCTGGGCGATGGTGGCCGAGCCCTCCCGTCCGTCCTGAGAGATCACCAGCGTCTTCACATCATTTTCACGACCCGGCGCGGGCGTCCACTCGGTGTAGGCCGGACTCAGGCCGCGAGTGTCGGGCGTGATCCAGATTTGCAACAGGTGCGCCGGTTCGGTGGACGATGGATTGAACTCGGAATGCTGCACGCCGGTGCCGGCCCGCATCATTTGGATTTCGCCGGGCTTGAGGACACGGCTGTTTCCCATCGAGTCCTTGTGGGCTAGATTTCCCGCCAGCAGATAGGAGAAAATCTCCATGTCGCGGTGAGGATGGTTGGGAAATCCTCCGCCTGCGGCGATCCGGTCGTCGTTGATCACCCGCAGCGAGCGGAAGCCCATGTGAGCAGGATCGTAGTAGTCGGCAAAGGAAAACGTGTGCCAGCTATCGAGCCAGCCGTGGTTCGCATGGCCACGCTCACAGGCGCGGCGGACATTCAGTTTGAGATTCGTGGTCATGCCGTCATCATAGTGAAATTCCCCGATCCGCATAATGCCATCCCCGCAGTCTCAGAATGCGGAATCAGCAGGCTGCTCAATCCAGCAATTCGCCATAATGCTTGCGGGCGATCGCCATCGAGAGATCCAGGATGCCCTGACTGCGGGTGTGGCGGAGAGCCTCGTCGGCCATTGCCGAGCAGTCCGCGTGGCTGAGCGAGCGGATGGCCTGACCAACTCGCGGAACTTGCTGCGGGCCCACGGAAAGTTCTTCGACACCCAAGCCCAGCAGCAATGGTGTTAGACGGATGTCGCCGGCCATTTCGCCGCAGACACCGGTCCAGATGCCATGCTCGGAGCCGGCTTCCACCGTTTTCCCGATCAGGCGGATCACGGCGGGATGGCGATCTCGAAGGTCTCGAAACAGGTCGGGCAGGTGACGGGGTAGGTGTCCATAGGGATTGCCGAAGTTCGGATATGTTATCACTCACAACGGGCTATGCAAAAACGAAACGCCCCGTTTCCGGCGAGGAGACGGGGCGTACGGAGATCGGAAATGATTCGATCAATGGCGCCGACGGCGGGAGAGTGCCAGCAAGCTGAGGCCGCTGAGGAGCAAGGTTGAGGGCTCCGGGATCACAATGATCGTGGCTCCCACTCCGCCGTTGGTGAAATTCGCTCCCAATGCGGTAAGTGAGGCTCCGGTGTAGGTTCCGAAAGGCACGACACCGTTCTGGGAGATCAGATTTCCTTCGGTGAAGGTCAGCGTTTGTCCGCTGTTCACCCTCAGGGAACCTAAGGTGGAGAGCGTCATGCCACCCGTGAATATATAGTCCACTCCGAAATCGATTTCCATGTTTTCGGTCACGAGGAAATCGCCGGAATAATCGCTGATATTGGCGAAATTCATGGATCGGGTGCCTCCATCCGTGCCTTGTCCGT
>JBGSOI010000224.1:0-14843 GCA_041739215.1 Akkermansiaceae bacterium | reverse complement strand
CCGCATGCTCAAGAAGCATCTGGAAGGATTGCTCGCCTACTTCCGTCATTGGATCACCAACGCCGCCACCGAGTGGCTGAACAGCAAGATCCAGGCAATCAAGGCAGCTGCCAGGGGATTTCGGAACTTTGATCATTACCGGATAAGAATTCTGTTCTTCTGCGGCCGCCTGGTCATGCGACCAAAAACGGCCCACTAAAACCCGTGAAGAACCACTCGATGAAGCGGTAATGCTCCTCCCACATCCGGGAGTTACCATCGGGTCCCTCGTAGCCCGCATAGGCAATGATCGATCCATAGACGAGCAGCGGGCCCTCCGGATGGGCCACTTCCACGCACACCGCCTCGGAGGAATCCGAGGTATCAATCCTCCGCAGAATAGGCCATCGACTCCAAACCGTCGCGCAGGCTTCCCCGGGCAGCGGCTTGCGGGGGGAAAGTGTCGTCGCAGCACCATGATGCGTATCCGACAGATCGATCACTTCATGTGTCTCGGTCAGGATCCAGAGGTCAGCGCCGACTTCGCGAATCTTCTCCATACGCACCTGATTGAGCGCAGTGTCCGCTGGATCGGGCCGTTCAAGGTTCCAAGTGGCGATGCGCATGGCACCAGAAGCCGCCGCTTGAGCCTGCGGAGCTAACAACAATCCACTTCGGCAAGGCATCGCCAGAGGCAAGCCCGTCCGCACGACATGCCCAAGCGCAGGACGGGGTAACACCGGGCCGTCATGAAGCATTCCCAAAAAGAATAATGCTTCATAGCGGCCCTCCACTTTCTTCCCACCAACACCAAATCCCAAATCCAGACCCCATGAAAATCATCAGCCCCATCATCACCCCGATGCCCCGACCCACGCCCGAGGGTATGTTCGATCCCATGCCGGAAGTCGTCGCCATGTTTGAAGATCGTTCGAGCAAAGCCTGTTCGCGTTCTTTCCCGACGAGGTCTCGTTCCAGCCGTCCGAGTTCCCAGGACGATCACCTCAACCCGGGCATGACCACCGATCCATCCGGCAACTTCTGCCTCATCATGAACCTGCGAGTCGTGCCCGAGTCCGTCACGGAAGATGCCGCGTGCAAATCGCCGGCAACCGCCATCGCCGCCTGAATACCGGATTGCCAAAAGGCAATACCGAGCCAGCCCTCCCGCTAGTCCCGCAGGGGATTGACGGGAGGGGAATCGTGACGAATCGGACATCGCTGTTTTTTCATTCGGATAGCCAGCATTTGATCGTGGAAACGCAGATAAACTCTCAATCGTTTGGACCTGCTGATTCTTTTCAGTGCGGCGAGTACGAGAAGTTGCAACAAGTGGCGGCAAGAATCTGATTGAACCATTCAAGCAGGAACGATGCTATAAGTGGGATCGTCAGCGTGAAATTTTGAGGCGGAGGAATCGACGCGCGGCCTCGCCGATCAGCGCGGAATCATCTACTGTAACCGACCCGGCTATATTCTGCGCACCAAAGCTGGTCCAAACCTGCTGCCAGGAATTATTTCCTAAACTACCGGATGCGATTACGTCGTAGCGCAATGCGGGATCCGCGATCCGGTCGAATGTTAGATGAAGGCGATTGGCGGAGTTTGACAAAGCTGGGAGAACAGCCGTATTAGACAGAAGCGGGTTACCACCGAGACCGTATTCCATCAGGTTTTCAATTCCATCCTTATCAGGATCGGCGTTGGGCGATGAGTCCATGCCGTTCCATGGGATTCCATCACTCCAGATTGTGTAGAGATCGGGGGAGTAAACGAGCGACAGCGCATTACCGCCGGTGCTGAGGCTCCACTCTCCAGTGCCGGGAAAACCAAACACCTCGATGGCGATGGCCGCCGGACTCACGTTTACCAGCCCGCCGGTGGTCGAGACCAGCGGAAGCGTAAGTGTGGTTTCCGTGAATCCGGTGAGACCGGTTGCGTCCAACCTCACCGTCCAGGAAGTGGCTCCCGTCGCGATTAGTTGCGCAGCGGAGAATTCGGCGGGCGGAGAATTCCAGTTGGCGAGGCGGGTGGCGAGAATGGCACCGGTTTGGACTGCTAGATTCCCGGTGGTGGAACCATTCCCGGAAAACGTCCCGCCATTTTGAAGGGTGATCGCTGAGGTGAGGGCGGCATTGGCAGTGAGAAATCCACCGCTCACGGCAGTCCCACCGGTGTAGGATTTGGCGGAACCGCTGAGAGTCCAGTTGCCAGAAACAACCTCCAGGTTTAGCTTGGAATTGCCGCTTGCCGAATCGCTAACCGGACCAGTGATCAAGCCGTTGGATGGCCCGTTGAGGTAGAGCGTCCGCCAGATGTCGGTGCCTGCGGAGATGTTCACCACGGGACCGGAGATTTGTAGTGATCCGGTCAAGCTGGCGACTTCCCAGCGCCCTCCGCCGGAGTTAAGCGAGAGTTGGCCCGCGAAGATGTTGTTCCCGGAAAGATTGCGAAGCTGGGTGTGGCCCACGGTGTTTTGCATCTCGAGTTGCACAGGCTCTGCGAGGGTGGTATCACCACTCAATTCCAGAGCTGCAAGCGCCGTGCCCCCTTTCACCGTCGTGCCTGTGCCGGAGGTGCCGAGCGCGGATGCATGAGCAGCCCGAACAGTGCCGGTTTGAATGTCCGTGAATCCGGTATAGCCATTTTTTCCTGATAGAACAATCCTCGATGTGCCGGTCTTTACCAAGCCGAACGCACCACTCCACGGTGCAGTGAATTCAAAAGTAGCGTCACCATCACCCGAGACGTTCGCATTTCCCCCGATTTGCAGAGGCATTTCCACTCGATGGGTCAGCGCCCCGGTGGCAGCTAGAACGACTGCCGGAGTGCCGACGCCATTGGCGACGAGGGAGATCGGGTTTCCCTGGATTCTGAAGACCGAGCCAGCAGCCCCGTTGCCGGAGAGCGTGAGTCGCTGGGCGGCAAACGGGTTCGCCATGTTCTGGGTGGCAATGTGAGTCCCGGTCGGAACGGTGATGCCAGTTAGAAATTCGAGTGAACAATTGACTCCCGGATACGGTGGTCTTGATAGAGACCAGTTCCCAAGCGTGGTCCAGAGCATCGGTAAGGCGGTGCCGGTGGCGGACCAAAGCGCTGGATAGCCCGTGTTGGTGGCTGTCACATTAAAAGTGGCCTCGGTGTTCGTGATGCCATCACTGACGGACAGGGTGACAACCGCCAACCCGGCGCCCCATGCGACGGGCGTGACGCTGACCGTGCGGGAGGCACCCGTTCCGCCAATGACAATGTTGGCGTTGGGAAGGAGCGCGGTGTCCGACGAAGTGGCGGTTAGAACCAGCGGATTCGGGCCACTGTCCGCATCATCCACCACTGCATTCAGGGCGGCGCTGGTGGTGCCAGCCGCGAGGATGATGGAGTCCGGCGGGGTGATGGACGGTGGATTGTTCGAGCTTGCCAGCAAACTGAGAACTTCCGCGCCGGATAACGCGCGCGAATGCAGGCGAAAGTCGTCAAGCGTGCCACGCAACTGGAAATTTCCCGCTGACATCGCGCCGACTCGGAGGATCGAGTTGTTCAAAAAGTCGTTGCGAACTCCGCCGCTGCCCACCACCTGACCGTTGTAATAGAGCGTGGCGGTGCCGCTGCTGCGGTTGATCACGGCGGCGACATGTTGCCAACTGTCAAACGCGACCGCTCCCACAGGCGAAGCGACATTCGCAAACTGGGTGCCATTGGCCGTTTCCAAAACCAACTTACCATCCGTGGTGTTGAAGCTGTTGACATAGAATCGGAAGCCACTGGTGGTAGCGCCGCTGGCTGCATTCGCGGCGATGGTCCGGATCGAGCTGATACCAGCAGGCAGATAGATCCACCCGGAGATCGAAAAACTGTTGCCGAAATCCAGTGCCGATTGGGAGGATGCGTAGCTGCCCGCTGCATTCAGATTCAGGGCACCGATCCCTTGCTTCACCGGACTGGCCGCGATGACGGCTCCACCTGTCGCTGTCAGATTCCGGCCGAGTCCCGAGAAGTCATTCAGATTGCTATCGAATGGCCAATCACCGGCGATTCCCACCAGAAGCGGATCATTGGGTGGGAGCAGGGTGATGCCAAGCGAATCCCTAACCACCCCCGTGGAGTCCTGCGGATTCCAGAAGGCTCGAATCAAAATCTCCCTTGAAGCCACCGGACTGTTAGCGGTGACCGTGACCACCAAGTCCACCGAGGCGCCCGGTGCGATCAACTCGCTGCCGCGGGTGACGGAATCGGTGAGCGGGAGTCCTGTCAGCGACCGGATGCCGGAACTCACATCCGTGCCACCGATGCCATAGGCGGTTGACCAGCCGGTGGCTCCCGTTTCGTGGGAATGGATGACTGGATAGGCGTCCAAATCACCCCGGTTGACGAGACGGACGACGAAGGACCGGGTGCTGACATTTTTTTCCGGGCGCCACTCGCGAAGCTGGACGCCGGCAGGTGCCGCCTGATAGACAAGATCTCCGCTGAAGGAGACTTCGTCGCTGGCCCGCAGGAGCAGGTCAAGGTCTTGGCCGGTCCCTTTGAGATAGCGGATGCCGTCGCGCACTAGGTTGGTAAAAGTTCCGTTCTGGGATTCTGGAACCATGGTGTATGGGCCATCATACCAGCTTTCGAACAGAACCTTGTCGGGTCTGCCGCCTTCGAGTTGATGGAGTTGGATTGAACGCAGCGATTGTTGCTTATATAACAGGTCCCACGCATCGCGACCGGCCTGGGTGGCGGTGTTGAAGCCGTCGAAGTCATTGCCGCCCGTACTGTTGGCGATGAATTGATGCTCACGTCCTTGCTGCTGGAGCCAACGTTCGTAGAGGACGATTTTTTCACGGTGCTTGAGCGCGTCGGCGTTGGTTTCCGAGCCGCCCCATTTCTGATAGCCCGCGTAGGGGCTGTCGGTGGTGAATCCGGCGAAGTTATTGGAAAAGCCACCCGGGAATGCGTCGTCCAGGCCCTTCATGAAATCGTTACCGGTGAAATAGTGCAGCAGCGGCCGGTAGTTCGAACCAAGCGGCTGGATCGAGACTTCGCCCACGCCATAGGTCGCCAATTCATTGTTCGCGCCAGATGCCGTCGTGCGACTCAAGGTGCGCAGACCAAGCTGCGGAGTGAAGAGGATCGTGGCGTGAGGCGAACCCGCAGAGGTGTCGGTCCTCAGGGTGATGCCGAGTTGGGCACCCGCAGCCAGCGCGGTGACAGGCGAGCTTTCATCCGCGAAGTAGCTGAGCCGGGCGATCAAAGAGCCATCCCCAGTTAGAGCTGAGGAATGCAGGCGCAGGGCATCGACGGATCCGGCACTGCCCGTGCCTGCGGCTTTCAAGGTATAGGTCGAACCACTCACTGACGATGTCGCGCCGGCACCTGCTGTGCCGATGTCGTTGCCGCTGAAACCCGGAGTCACCGGTGTTAGGAAACTCACATTGCTGAAAACCGAAGTGGCTGTCTCGAAGCGGACCTGACTGTCGGTGACCATCCCGATTTGAATCGCCGCAGGCAAGGTGACGGTGGTGGAGCCGATGCTGGTCCAGGTGTTATTGTCCGGTGAATGCGAAGCGCTGATGACATTGCCCACCCGAACGAGTCGCAGCCAGCGCGGTGCGGAATTGACCCCTAGGGCGCTAAGAGGCGAGCCACTACCAGCTACCGCAGCAAGGCCGCCGCTCGTTGTATTACGCGAGAGAAATTCGAGCTGATTGGCGAAGTTGGCCAACAGTGACACTTGGCGGGAACCTGCGGCTGTCGATTCCCGCAGGGTGATTCCGGCGCTGGCGATTTCCCCGGCGGGGTTGGTCCGACCGGTGTTCGAATTCGCCAACGAGTCGAGCCTAACGGTGAAGGTCCCGTCGCCACTCCACTCGCGGTACGCGAAAAATTGCGCATCGCTCGTGTTGCTTCCCGGATGCAGAAAGTCGTTGCCATTGGCAGTGAGAGTGTAAGTCGAGCCGCTTGTCGTCAAGGTCCCTCCGCGCCCCGGGCGGCCGATGTCGGTGGTGAAACAAGGTTGAATGCGCACGTTGTCCACGCGCCCTTGCGCAAGACGCGCGGGATTGAGTGATGAAACGATGAGTCCGGCACGCGGCGAGGTCCCAAGTGGAACCGTGGTGGAACCTAACGGAGCCCAGCCGAAACCATCACCCGAATACAGCGCGGTCACGATATCTCCACGGCGTTCCAGTTTCAGCCAGGTGAAAAAATTGTTGAACGAGCCACCCAGTTCACGCCGGTTCACGACGCCTTCGTTCCAGTTGAAATACACCGGCGAGTTCGTGGAGGTGACACGGATGCCTGGAAACGCAGTGCCGAGCCGCTCCACCCATTGGCGGAACCAGCCGTAGCGGTTCCGGTCCGTCGATCCTGCACTGGGGTTGAACTGGCTGCCGCTATAGGTTTCCCACGAGCCGGTCAGCGCGGTGAAAAATTCTTTTGAGGTCCACTCCGGATGCCAGCGCACCGACTCCTGCCAGGTGGACATGATATAGTCCGTTGAGATGTCCGGCTGCGGGAAACCGTATCCCTGCAACCGCTTGATGTTGGAAATTGCGCTTCCGAAGCCAGCAGCATCCGCCACATTTCCCGCGAACGCGGTGCCGAACGCGGAATCAATATCCGGGTATTCTCCCGCCAGAAGATGCTCAAGAATCACCTTCTTGTTTCCCGCATTCACCAAGGCGGCTAGCTTCGGTCCAACAATGTCCGGCGAGGGCGAACCGATCGAGTTGCTTGCATAATTCCAATAAGCACCATGCAGCAGGTAGGCGTCCATTTGCTGCTGCACCGTGTTCCATTGCGAGGCTCCACCATCGACGAGGTCCTCATTGTGACGATAGCTGCCCCACACGACTTGGGTAGGGCGCTCGATCACGGGCGGTGGACTCTGGGCAATTGCCCACATGGGTCCGTCCATGGCGATGGCCGTCACGAAACAGGCTAGCCTCCGGAGAGACGGAAGCACTGCATTTGAGTGGCAAATCATGGGTTATTGTCTAAACGCCTGTGAGCTCCGATCCGATGCAATGCAACAAGGCTATCCCTACAGGATTCACTCGGTTTTCCCCGAGATCAAACCTCAATGTTTGACGAAATATTTCTCATTTGGGACGTTTCCCATAAAGATGTTTAGAAAACAAACCTCAGGATTTCCGAATCCAGCCCGCCGTCGCTCAAGCTCACTCTTGGCTGAGACTTCCTGCGGGACGCCCCAGTTTCGGGGTCTTGCTGAATGCGGGATTGAAATTCCGGCGATACTCTCCAGGAGTCATTCCGGTGATTCGGGTGAATACCATGACGAGCCTCGCATCGGTGCGAAATCCCGATTGCACGGCGATCTGCTGCTGTTTTTCCTTGGTCTCGGCCAGCATCTTCTTGGCATACTCCACGCGGAGGCGGGTGATCTCGTCAGCCACACTCCTCCCGATATAGCGGACAAACGCATCATGCAATCGGCGGCGGGACATCGGCACGGCAGCGATGATGCCCTCCGCTGTCATCGGATCCCTAAAATGATCACGAATCGCTTGAAGTGCCTGCGCCACCTGCGGATGCTCCACCGCCACCACATCCGTACTGCGCCGTGTCACCATGCCCAAAGGCTGCACCGCGATCGCATCGACTGAGGCTGGCGCACCCGCCATCAAACGCTCCAGTAACAGGCAGGCCTGCTGGCCGATCCCGCAGGAATTGTCGTCGATGCTCGACAACGGAACTTCGGCGAAAGGACAGCGGAATTCATCATTGCCCACTCCTAACACCGCCACCTCCTCCGGGATTTTCAACCCCGCATCGAATGCCGCGCCGAGCACTTCGATCGCATAGTCGTCGATCTCCGAGAAAATCGCGATTGGCTTCGGCAAGCTCTTCAGCTTGCGAGACAGCCACCGCGTCCGAGCCAGCGAGGAAGTCTTGCCGCGGTCGTTGCAATTGATCACGATCGGCTCGTGTCCGGTGGTCATCAACTCGCGTCGGAATGCCTCCAATCGCCCGAGATCTCCCGGTTGATTACTACGAAGATAGTAGGCGAAGTGCCTGAATCCGCGATTGCGGAAATGGTTGGCGGCAAGCCGGGCCACCGACGCCTGGTCCGCCGTCACGCTGGGCGCGAGTTCCGGCAGACTATAACCGATGTTGACAAACGGCACCTTGCCCTTGACCGCCAGCCGATCCACCTCTGGATGCACACCGAGCACGCCGATGATGCCGTCTCCCCTCCAACTCTGCGGCACTTCGCCGGTTCGTTCATAAGTGCTGTCCAGGATCCATCCCGCGTCGCGGGCAAAGCGGGTGATACCCCGGAAAACATCGGTGGCATACCACGCCAAAAGGATAAGCACCCGACTGCGGGGAATCGGCGAAATCTCAAGAACTGTCGACTCTCTGTGCGGTGCCATTTCCAAAACCTTAGAGAAATTTGCATTCCTGGCAACGTCCCTAATCAGCAAAAAGCTGGCACATGAAATGGATTTCCCCCCACCCTCTCCGTGATCAATCTAAGCACCAACCCACTTATGCCAACCATCAATCTCAGCACGACGGATCTCGTCGTCATGGCCATCTACGTGATCCTCATCGTCGCGTGGGGTATCCGCCACGCGTCGCGCCAAAACGCGGAAGGCTATTTTCTGGGCGGGCGGGGCATGACTTGGCCGATCATCGGCCTGTCGATGATGGCGATGTGTGTTTCCAGTTCCTCTCTCGTCGGGTGGTCGGCTGACGCCTATGGCACCGGCATCTCGGTGTTCAACTACGGCATCGCCGGAGCCATCATTCCAATTCTGTTCTTCATCGTCTTCTTCCTGCCGTTCTATCTGAGAAACAAGATTTTCACGCTGCCGGAATTCCTCGAAGGCCGCTTCGACAAACGAAGCCGCTACTATCTCTCCATCATCACCATCCTCGGCTACACCTTCGCTGATGCGGCAGTCACTTTGTATGCCGGCGGCCTGATGGTGCAACTCATTTTTCCGGACCTCAATCTCCAGCAGGTCGTCTGGGGAATCGCGATTCTCGCGGCGTCCTACACGCTCATCGGAGGATTGTCCGCCGTGATGTGGGTGGACTTGATCCAGTCGGTGGTGCTGATCCTCGGGTCAATCATCCTGACCTTAATCGCCTTCGACAAGGCAGGTGGCTGGGATGCCGTGATGACTGCCGCTCCAGCGGGCCACCTCAGCCTGATCCGTCCGATCAATGATCCTTCGGTCCCGTGGCCCACGCTGTTCATCAGCCTGCCATTGATGGGATTCTACTTCTGGGGACTCAGCCAGGCCATGGTGCAGCGCACTCTCAGCGCGAAGAACATCGACCACGGTCGGTGGGGCAACCTGCTGGCCGCCGCGCTGAATTTCACGGTGTTTTTCGTGATGGTCCTGCCCGGTCTGGCTGGCCGAGTGCTCTATCCGGATCTCGAAACTCCGAACAAGATCTACCCAACCATGGTCTTCAACCTGCTGCCGGCGGGCATCACCGGCATCGTGGTGATCGGCTTCATCGCCGCGATGGTTTCCACCCTGAGCTCGATTCTCAACTCGGCGCAGACACTCATCACCATGGACATTATTTCAAAAGTGCGCCCCGGCATGGATGGAAAATCACTCGTCAAGGCGGGCAACATCTCGGGACTGGTGATTGTGGTGATTGCCGCGCTTTGGGCTCCACAGATCGAGCAGTTCGGATCCGTGGTGAAATACTTTCAACAGCTTCTCGCCTACATGGCACCTCCCGTGGTCGCGGTGTTCCTGGCAGGACTCTTCTGGAGGCGGGCCAGTGCCCACGCCGCCTTCACCGCGCTGCTGACCGGTCTGGCACTCGCCGTGCTTCTGTTGCTCTTCCGCGACCAGACTCCGCTGGCCAACTTGAACTTCCTGTATGTGGCACCTCTGCTGTTCGTCGTTTCGTTGATAATTCTGTTCGGAGTCAGCCTCGTGACACCCGCCCCATCCCGGGAAGTTGTCGAACGGTTCGTTTGGACCCCTGCGTTTTTCCACCAGGAAACCGCCGGTCTCTCCGGTGTTCCCTGGTATCTCAACTATCGAATCCAATCCCTCCTGCTGCTCGCAGCGACCGCCATATTCATCTATGTCTGGCGATAATCATCACCGGCATTTCACCGCTTATCTTCATGAAACTAACCAAACATCCAGCCAATCCGATTCTGCTTCCTCATCCGAGCAATCCTTGGGAAGACCTAGCGGTGTGCAATCCCGGCGTCATCTACGATCATGGCGTCTTCCGCATGCTCTACCGGGCGGCGGGAAATGATGCAGAGCATGTCATTCACTTCGGTCTCGCCACCAGCAAGGACGGAATCCATTTCACGCGCGACAGTGATCAACCAATCCTCTCACCCAGTCAAGATGGTCCCGACGCGGGTTGTATCGAAGATCCCCGGATTGTCAGGCTCGACGGGCATTTCTACATCACATATGCCTATCGTGCCTACAAGCCAAGGCAGTATTGGCTCCATGAAACCAATGCCGCCTACAACCCGAATGACCCGACGCTGCCGCTGCTTTTCGGGCATAACATGACCGCTTCCGGTCTTCTGCTTTCCGACGACCTCCGCACCTTCCGCCGTCTCGGCCGTATCACCCGCCCGGAGGTTGATGACCGCGATGTGATTCTCTTTCCCGAGAAAATCGGCGGTAAATATGTCATGCTGCACCGTCCGATGCAGTGGGCCGGTCCTGAGTATGGCACCAAGTTTCCCGCCATCTGGTTGAGCTACTCCGATGATCTTTTGACGTGGTCCGAAAGCACTCTGCTCGCCAAGGCCCAGTTCGACTGGGAGTGCAAAATTGGTGGCTCCACCCCGCCCTTGAAGACTCCGCAGGGTTGGTTCGTTATCTATCATGCAGTGGATTCCGAAGGGATCTATCGGGTCGGAGTATTGATGCTCGATCTCAAGGATCCCTCAAAAATCATCGCCCGCACCCCCATGCCCATCATGGAGCCCGAGGCAGACTACGAGTGGAATGGACTCTATCCGCACGGTGTCGTGTTCCCGACGGCCAACGTCGTGGTGGATGACAAGCTCTACGTCTATTACGGCTGCGCGGATCAGACCATCGGCGTTGCCACCGTGCATTTCCCGTCACTGGTCGAGTATGTCATGCAGTTCGCGCCTTCCACAAAGGTGCAGGCCCACGCGTAACTCAGCATCTCTTCGATGGAGCCAAACAAACGCGTGGGAAAGATCCACGCGCATGTTCCGTAGTTTTATCATGACACCGATCCATCGCAGAGATTTTCTCAAACAATCTGGCGCTGTAGCTGCCATGGCCGCTTTCGGCACCCCACGGGCCTCGGCGGTTTCCCAACCTGTCTTTACGGCGGCCGAGGAAATCGAAAAGCGAGTGCGTGCAGCCCGCCCGCTGATGGGCGGAAAGATGATCTGCCGGGCTATGGCTATAACAGTGACTGGAGTCCGGCGCTGAAATCCGGACGTCTCGTGGATGTTCTGAAACACAAGGACTACATCGATGCGCTCGCCTTGCCTTTCCGCACCGTGTTTCTGGAAGTCTTTCCGTTAGTCGGCAACAAACAGACATTCTTCTCCGGTGAGAATACCTTCGCCGATGAGGAGGAGCAACTCCAAGAGGTGGCCGCCTATTTGCTCAAGACCTACGCTGACCGGGATATCACTTTCATCATCCAACACTGGGAGGGAGATTGGATGCTGCGCCGCGAAGAAGGCGGCACTTGGGGACAGGTTTCCCCAGCCGAAGTGGACCGCCGCTGTGATGCTTTCATCCGCTGGCTTTCCGCCCGCCAACGTGGCGTGGAAAAAGCCCGCAAGGAAGCGGGAGATTCAAAGTGCAAGGTCTATCACACCGCCGAGGTCAACCGCGTGTGGGACAGCACCAAGGGCCTTCCCACTTTGACGAACCGGGTTCTTCCACACGTCGCGCTCGACCTCGTTTCATGGTCGAGTTATGACGGCATGAAAACCGCTACCGAAACGTGGCAGGGAATCGAGCTGATTCGCCAACACATGCGTCCGACTCCGACGTTTGGCAAAAACGCGGTGTTCGTCGGCGAGATTGGCAAGCCGGAGAACGAGGCGAAAGAAGCGGACATCATCGAGTGGTGGGACCGTGCGATGGGCGTCATGCTGGCCATGGACATCCCATGGATCGTCCATTGGGAACTCTACTGCAATGAGCCGAAGGACGGCACCAAGTCTGACCGCCGCCCCCGCAAAGCCGAGGAAATGCGCGGCTTCTGGTTGCTCCGTCCCGACGGCAGCCTGAGCCACGCCGGCAGATATCTCACCACGCTTCTTCATAACGCCGGCAAGCCCCTGCCTGAGGATGTTAGGAAGTCCTTCATGCCATGAAATTTTCCGGGGTGATCGCAGGCGCGCTCGGTATGCTTTTGGCAACGCATCCTGAACAACCAAGCCGCCAACCAACTCCTCCGACGTGACTACTGCAAAGGCTATGGCTTCCCTTGACGCACGCGCGTCAGGTTGAGGAAAACCGGCCCGGATTCACAGCCCAGGGAGCGGCGGAACGTTTCCGCCGACGTGGATGGATTGCCGATGAGAAGAGCTTCGCGCTTTTCATCGGCCACCCATCCACACGGGCGATCATGCATCGCCCCTCCTTGTGCCATTCTTCCGGGTCGGTCGGGATTGCCTTGATCGTGATTTCCGGCTGGAACTCTCTCTCGGGCTCCCGGAGTTTCCTGCGAGTAAAGTGAATTTCACGACGATAACTAAGACGTCGCCGGGTGTTGGGAAAATGATTTCCGATAGTCGCGCGGGGTAGTTCCGGTCCGCTCACGGAAACGGCGGTTGAAGTTAGTCAGCGCTGAATATCCCGCAGATGAGGCGATTTCAGTAATGGATAGATCCGACTCGCGGAGCAGTCGGCTGACGTGCTCGATGCGCAGATCATTGAGGAAATCCGACGGAGCCCGCCCCGTCGCTTGCTTGAAAAACCGGCTGAAAGCGGCCGGTGACATCGCCGCGACCTTCGCGAGTTGGGGCAAGGTGACGTTTTCCTGAAAATGCGCGGCGGCATAGCCATAGACCCGGCTCAGTCGCTTCTCGGTCTTGCGGTTCAGGGTTGGGTCGAATGAGAGACTCGCCAACGGGCGTGCATCACGGGCGAGCGCCAAACTCTCCAACATCGCCAGGAAATGGGTCAGCGCCGCCATCCCGGACAGTTTCGGAATGGTCATCATCGCCGCCGCCACCTCACGGGCAATGGCACCGGCGAAATGCAATCCGCGACTGGCGCGCCCGATCAAACGCTGGATCGGGCCAAACTCGGGTCGCACCCAGATTTGCTCACCGAGGAAATCCGGTTGGAACTGCACCACCACCGAATGCGACTGCCGCCCTTTCATCCGCGGTTCCTCGTTCTGCCAGAAGTGCGGCAGGTTCGGCCCTAGCAGAACCAGATCGCCCTCCGCGAAGGGCTCGATGCTGTCGCCCACGAATCGGCGGCCGCAGCTCTTCACGATCAAGGTCAGTTCGATCTCCGGATGGAAATGCCATGGCGCGTCGAATTTCGCCAGCCGCCGTTCCTCCACATGAAACGACCGCCTTGGATCGTTCACCACTTTTTCAAACCTTGCCCGCATGATTTCAGCGGTATGATGCCTTGATTGATACCCTCTGACAATGAATTAAGCATTTAAAGCCTGAAACTGGCAATCAACCGCACAGGTAAAACCCCCGCAGCATGACATCTTCACCAAATGCCAGCCCTCATTGACTACCGCCCCTGTCTGGATCTCCCCCCGCTCGCCGGGATCGCTTCTTTCGAAGAAGCCTTGCAATCCGGCTTGTCCGTCGATGCCTGTGTGGCTCGACTCAAGCGTCACCACTGGGCGTTCCGGCGTCTGCATGAGATCTTGATCAAACGGCTTACCGCCGAGCCTGTCTATGAACTGAAAATGGCGTTCAGCCTTCACGCTCACTACTGCGCGGACCACGCGGCGCAGTGGCGGAAGCGCGTCGGCGAGATGCGCGAACCACCCTTGCGACTGGACGTCGTGCCGAACACCGCGCTGGAGGTTTTCTTCGATGAAATCCTCTCTGCCCCCGATGCTCCATCTCTGGTACTCGGCATCTACGCTCACGCACTGCCAGCACTGCGCGAGGCACTCCTGCAGCATCAGAAGGAAACCAACCGATTGGTCGATCATCCATCATTTCGGCTTTGCCGGTTCGCTCTGATCGAAGTGGAGGAAATGATTTCCTACGGGGAAAAAGCCATCGGCAGCCTCGTCACTGAGGAACGTTCCGCGGAACTCGCGGCTTGGGAAAGTTTGTTAGTCAATCTGCTCGAACAGGCTGGTATGCTTGATGGTCATCGACCCGCAGCTAAGGAAACCTCACCGAAACGACTCTTTTCCGCGAATCCTCCGCCCTACGACCTTGTGCCGCAGCGCGACGACCGATTCGCCGATCCCTACAACATGGGTGTCCACGCCGAGGCATTCCTTTACGACGAAACCTTCCCGCCGGAGCCGAAAACTCTGATGATGTATTACAAGCGCCTGCGCGAAATCGACGTGCCGGAAATGATGGCCGGCATCATCGCCCAGACGCCTGACAAGCCATGGGACTACACCGTGGACATGACGCGGCAGCTGTGGGACGAGGCCCGCCACGCGATGATGGGCGAAGTTGGATTCATCCATGCGGGGATCGATTGGCGGAAGTTCGTCCGCGTTAATTTCACCTGGTCGCGCGCGCTCAACACCCAACTCTCACCACTTGAGCGACACGCCGTCCTCTACTTCATCGAACAAGGACTCATGCCCAAGACCGGCAAGCGTTTCGAGTGGGTAGTCGCCATTGCTTCCGGGGACGGCTACTCCGCGCTCATTCAGGATTACGACTGGGCGGACGAGGTGCT
>JBGSOI010000198.1:0-11014 GCA_041739215.1 Akkermansiaceae bacterium | reverse complement strand
GCCCGCGGCGAGGTCGGCTAGCGCGAGCGGTTCCGCCCGATCCGGCGAGCGCATCGTCTCCGGAACCGGCCGCTGGCGTTGCAGGCGCTGGCGGTTCTTCTCCATCGTCGAGAGCTGGAAATAACGGCCCGCCAGCATCAGGAATACGAAGGTGCAGACGAAATCGAAATAGATCAGCCCGTGAATTTCCATGGCCCACCCGGCGAGCGATCCGGCGTAAGCGACGATCAGCCCCAGCGCGATCGGCAGGTCGATGTGCAAGGTCCGCATCCGCGCCGCCTGCCACGCGCGGCCGATGAAATAACTGCCGCCCACGAGCATCGCCAGCGTGGCAGTTAGGAGCCCGATCAACTTGAACAGCCCGGCAAACGCGAAGTCCTCCGGCATGCCGAGGTAGCTTGGCAGGGTGAAGCCCATGGCGTTCAGCATGAATGCGCCGCACAGCCCCAGGCGTGCGCCGAGTTGCCCCGATTCCGAAGCGGCACTGCCACCGCGCCGCGGGGCGAGCGTGTAGCCGAAGGATACCAGCTCCCGCGCGAACGCGGTTAGATCCGCCGCACCCGACTGCCAGCACAGATGCACCCGGCCGGTGGCGGGATGGGCCGCAGCTTCGAGCGCGCCGGGCTGGCGCAGGAAAACCTTCTCCACCAGCCAGACGCAGCCGATGCATGAAATGCCATCGAGGGAGAAGTCCCCTTCCACGCTCTTGCCGGGAACGGTCCCGGATTCGATCTCACTGACTTTCTCTATCAGCCACGTGAAATCATGGGCTTCGAACGGCACGCTGCGCACCGGCTTCACCGGCGTGTCCTGACGCAGCGTGTAGTAGCGGTCCAGCCCCTCGTCGTGGATCAGGTCATAAACGAACTCGCAGCCTTTGCAGCAAAAGCGATCCTCATTTCCCGCTGCCGCGAACGGCGTGCTGCAATGTGCGCATTCCGCCATAGCCCGTTAGTTGGTGGGAATGTCGTGGCAGCACGACGGCAGCACCTCCGGTTCATCCCGGAATCCCGGCAAGGTTCCGTGCAGCCGCCACATCATCACCACGGCTGCGGTTAGAGCCAGTCCGCGCTGGACCCTGACCATCGCCAGTGGCGAGATCCGCCGTTTCATCCGGTGGAGCTGGGTCTGGGCGAGCCACAACAGCGGCACCGTGCCGAGCCCGAAAGCAAACGCGAACTCAGCACCGCGCCAGACGGAACCGCTGAGCAAAGCCGCGCCGAACAAAAGATAGAGCGGCCCGCACGGCAGCAAGGGCGTTAGAGCTCCGAGCGCCAGGCCGCTGCGGATCGGAGTCAGCCGCGAGGTCCTGAACCGCCACCGCGCCGCGTATTTCAGCAGCGCCGCCGGCCGCGGCAGCCGCTTTTCCAAGCCGAAAGCAAACACCAGGAACACCCCGACCAGGATCCACGGCAGGATCACCGCCGGTGAGTTGAAGATCCACTGCAACGGTTGCCTGCCCACCGCGCCGCAAATAGCGCCGATCACTGCGTAAGACGTCAATCGCGTGCCATGATAGGCCGTGGCCGCGAGCATCCGTTCGCTCTCGCTCGCCGGCATCGCGGACAGCCCGCAGGCGATCGGGCCACACATGCCGACACAATGGACGCTGGTCACAAGACCAGCGACCAACGCGCCCAGGGTGGTGTGGATCACATCCATGACAAACTCAGCGGGATCTCACGACATTCACGGGGATCTGCTCGGGGGCATGTTTGGTGGCGATGAAGATCAGCGACGACCAGGCGGCGATGAGCAGAAGAAACGCACAAATGACAAATATCCAGGGACGAAACATGGTGGTTGGGAGTTAGGGTTGTTTGAAAAGGTGCGGGTTCGGGCCGAGGAACTCGATCTTGTGGCGTACCGTGGAGTCTCCAGGTTCGGAATGGATCTTCAACGTCAGGCTCTGCGGTCCCTTGTAGTGTTCGTTAGGAACGATCACGACGAGCGGCCTTGCCAGATCCTTGAGCGCATCCAGCTTGAGATCCCCGCCGCTGCCGGTGATCGCGAAGCCCGGCGGTGGATCTTCGAGCGAGACAGTGAAAGACATGGCCTGGTTCCGCTTGTTGAAAAGCCGCAACTGATAGTGGTTCCGCACCATCGTGGGATCCAGATAGAACGACGGGCCGCGCATCCGGGTGACATCGGCATTCATCGGCTTCGCCCTCATGAATGCCGTGACTCCCAATGCCGTCAGGCCGAGCAAGCCCAGGAAGCCGTAGGCAAGCAGCCGAGGTCGGAAGATCCGGCGCTTTTTACCGGCCAGGCCTCGCGAGGAATCATAGCGGATAAGCCCGGTCGGCCGCTTGACCTTCGTCATGATGTCATCGCAGGCATCGATGCAGGCGGCGCAGCCGATGCACTCCATCTGGAGGCCGGCGCGGATGTCGATGCCGGTCGGGCAGACCGTCACGCAGCGGTTGCAGTCGATGCAGGCTCCGGCATTGGGATCGGTCACCTTGCCGCGCGGTTCGCCGCGCCTCGCATCATAGCCGATGATCATGGTGTCGTCGTCCGTAAGCGCGGACTGGAGACGGCCATACGGGCACATCAGGATGCAGAATTGCTCGCGGAAATGGGCGAAGCAAAAGTAGAGCGCTCCGGTCAGAAACATCACCACGCCAAACGAAGTGGCATGTTCCAACGGCCCTTGCCGCATGAATGTGTAGAGCCGCGGCAGCGACACGAAATACGACAGGAAGACATGGGCGATCAGGGCGGAGCAGGCAATATACAGCACGTGCTTGACGACCCGTTTGCTGATCTTCTTGAAATCGTTAGGTGCGGTGGCGAGCTTGCGGCGGGCCGGGGCGTCGCCGTCGATCCAGCGCTCGATGCGGCGGAAGATGTGATCGAGAAACACCGTGTAAGGGCAGGCCCAACCACACCAGATCCGGCCCAGCACCGCGGTGATCACGAATAACAGGAATCCGAGGCCGCTGATCGCGAAGAACAACACCCACATGTCCTGCGCGACCATCGTCAGTCCGAAGAGGTGGAACCGTCGCATTTCCACATCAAAGAAAACCGCGGGCGCGCCATTGATCGGAATCCACGGCATGGCCGCGTAAAACAGGATCAAGACAAAGGCGACGAGCCGCCGCGCGAGGGTGAAGCGCCCTTTGACATCCGCAGGGTGGAGAATGTGGTGCGACCCGTCGGTATTAATGGTCGTGACCGAATCGAGGTTCGGGCGTCTGACGGTTTCGGGGTGATCGGGCACGGGTACAATCTAGTTCTGGACGTCTGGAAAGTCCTTGGGATTCTCGCGCATGATGAAAACCACAAGCTCAACCACTTTTTTCGGCGGCAATTTCTGGCCCCAAGCCTCCATCCGCGCGCCATTGTGGCCAGTGCTTTCCGGCGGTGAACCTGCATTGATCAGCCTGAAGATGTCCATTGGCTTGGAACCATACTGCCACTTGCCATCGACCAGCGAAAGCCCCGGCAGCGGAACAAACTGGCCGTTGCCGATGTCCATCCTGGCCGCCAGGTCCTGGCCGTGGCACGCGGTGCAGTTGGCCAGATAGGTTTCCCGGCCGTTGGCCACCACTTGATCGTCCTTCGCCCATTTCTCGGTCAGAATGTCATCGTCGAGATGGGCGAGCATTTCATCAAGCTCCTTGGCTTTGACTTTCGCGATCTCCGCCATCTTTGCTGACACGACCTCGCCATCCGGCCGCATGAAGCCGAATTGATAGTAAGCCAGCCAGGTGAGAGGGAAAAAGATGAGCGTTCCGTAGAAGATGAAAAGCCACCAATTCGGCAGCGTCTGGTCATATTCCTGAATCCCGTCGTATTCATGGGGACGCATGACCACCTTGTTCTTCCCATCGGCATAGGGGGCTACTTTGATCTCGGGATCGGATGACATGGCTGTTACTTGCTGGAATTTGAATCGTTCAGCGGCAGATTCGCCAGATGCTCGCGGCGGTCTTTAGATAACTTCAACGCCCGGACCGTGGTGTAGGCAAACACCGCTGCCGTGAAGAAGAATGCCACGATGGGCATGATGATGGTCCAGTCTTCCAGGATGAGTCTCTTGAACATGGTGGTTGTCGGTTAGTTCTTGGCTTCCGGTTCGGGCTGGGGTTCCGACCCGCGGCGGTAGCTGTCCGGGTCGAGCGGACGCCCTTCCTTGGCGGCAGGTTTATCGATCTCCTGATAGACGCCGAGTTTCTGCATGTAGGCGATGAGGGCGACCACCTTGCTGTCGGCGAGCTGGTTGCGCAGCGCGTCGTGGCTCAAGTCCGGCTGTGCCGGCAGGTAGGCCCCGGCTTTCACCAGCGACTCGGCCAGCTCCATGCCCTGGTCGCGGGCGCTTTGCTCGATCTCATCCCTGCTCATGGCCGGCCACGGCACCCCGAGGCGGGACTGCACGGCGATCTTGGTGGGCAGGCTCTTGAGATCGGCCTTGGTGTCGAAAAGCCATGGATACGGCGGCATGTTGGAGCCGGGTGAAGTCTGGCGGGGATCCATGAAATGGTTGAAGTGCCAGAGGTTGTCACGCTTGCCGACGCGCAGGATTTTCGAATCCTTGGCAATGGCCCCACCCTCGCGGGCGAGATCCGGACCGGTGCGCTTGGAGCCCCACTGGTAAGGGTGGTCGTAGATCGACTCACCCAGGCGGCTGTATCCCTGGTTTTCCGCCGGGCCGTACCGCATCACATCGGGAACGAGCGTGCGGATCATCTGCGAATGACAGTTATAGCATCCTTCGCCCACATAGAGATCGCGACCCGCCAACTCAAGCGGTGTGTAGGGAACCTGCAGGCGGTCTTCCACATTCATCGCCTTGTTAACCAACAGCGACGGGATGATCTGCACCGCGCCACCGATGGCGGCAGCCAGGAAAATAAGCACGGTGAATGGCAGATAGTTTTCTATCAACCGATCGAAGAAGTCCGCCCACTGGGTGCCGTTTCTCTTGAACAGACCCACCGCCCGGATGACCAGCAGGATCGAGACCGCGAATGCGGCCTTGTCCGCGTGTGGAGGCAGGAAGAACCACAGGATCATGAAGGCCAGCGCCAGAATGACATGGGTGACCGGGTCGCTGCGGAAGGTTTCCCCCAGCCTCATCTTGTCCTTGGTTTCACGCTCAAGCAGCACCACTTCCGCAGTGGCATCCGTGGCTTTGCCCGAACGGGCGGTCATGATGATGTTGATGGCGCACATCAGGTAGCCTAGCAGGAACAGCGCGCCGCCGAACGAGCGGAAGATATAGAAAATCTTGATCTGTTGCAGCGTCTCGATGAATTCATATTTCAACGTCGCGCCGCCGGGGTTGGTTTCGTTAAGCATCAGTCCTTGCATGATGCCCGCGCTCCACATCGCGGCGGTGTAGAGCAGGATGCCCACCAGGGCGATCCAGAAGTGCATGTTAGCCAGGGAGTTGGACCACAGTTTGGTATTCCACAAACGCGGGGCCAGCCAGTAGAACATTCCAGCCGCCATCAACCCGTTCCAGCCGAGCGCGGATGAATGGACATGCCCGACCGTCCAGTCGGTGTAATGGGAAAGCGCGTTCACCGAGCGGATGGACAACAGCGGGCCCTCGAAGGTGGCCATTCCATAGAATGTCACCGCCGCAGCGAAAAACTTGAGCACCGGCTCGGTGCGGAGCTTGTCCCAGGCACCGCGCAGCGTAAGCAAGCCATTGAGCATTCCGGCCCAGGAGGGAGCCCACAGCATCAGCGAGAACAGCATTCCGAGATACTGCAGCCACTTTGGCAACGAGGTATTGAGCAGGTGGTGCGGACCGGCCCAGATATAGATGAAGACGAGTGCCCAGAAATGGATGATGGAAAGTCGATAGGAATACACCGGACGATCGGCCGCCTTGGGAATGAAATAATACATGATTCCCAAAATTGGAGTCGTCAGGAAGAACGCCACCGCGTTGTGGCCATACCACCACTGGACCAGGCCATCCTGCACTCCGCCGAAGATCGGATAGGAATGCGTCCACGATGTGGGAATCGACAGGTGATTGACGATGTAGAGCATCGCGATGGTGACGATGGTCGCGATGTAGAACCAAATGGAGACATACAATGCCCGCTCGTTGCGCTTGGCCAGGGTCCAGAAAAAATTCACTCCAAAAACCACCCACACGATCACCACGGCGATGTTCAGCGGCCAGATCAGTTCGGCATATTCCTTGCTGCGTGTTAGCCCGGCGGGCAGCGTGATGGCGGCTCCGAGGATGATCGCCTGCCAGCCCCAGAAATGGATGCCGGATAACAGATCCGAGGCCGTGCGCACCTTGCACAGCCGCTGGGTGGAATAATAGATCCCCGCGAAGGCCATGTTCCCCACGAAGGCGAAGATCACCGCGTTGGTATGCAGCGGCCGGATCCGCCCGAAGGTGATGTAGGACAAGCCCTCCCCCTTGAACAACCCGAAGCTGATCGCCTCCAGGAACTTCCCGTTCATCTGCCACCACGAAAGCTGGGTGGCGGCGAGAACGCCGACTAACATGCCGATAATCCCCCAGGCGATGGAGGCAATCATGAAGCGGCGGACGCTGCGGTCGTCGTAGGTGATGGTCGTGGTGGTGGACATGGGGAAAGTGACGGTAATTCAGGAGTGCTTCGCCTCGGGCCTTGCCTTGCCGGGCGTGTCATTGAGCGGGAGCAGGGAATCACGCTCCAGGCTCTTGTTGCGGCAACGCCGGTATTCGGCCGCAAAGCAACAAATGAAAATTCCTGCCAGGCAGCTGCTAACAAGGATGGTGAGGGCAAGAACGTTCACGGCTTGATTCAATCGCGTTCATGGACTGCCAGCTTCGCAGCTAGCACCTTAGAGTGCGCAGATTCTCTGATTCCGTGAAGGTAAAAAACGCGCGGATGGCAGGGACCGACCTCCGGGCGGTCCGGCGAATGCGGCGTCCATGAGAAGTCGGTCCGGCCGAACATGGGCTCCCCATTCTCAGGACCGCCCGGAGGTCGATCCCTGCCGCTTTTCAGACAGGCTCTCAGAGCTCGATGGTCGTGTCTTTGTACGCGCCCGACGGCAGTGTCCTGCGCTCGCCCGCGGAATTCCGGATCGTCACATTCCCCTCGATCACCACGCCGTCGGCGAAATGGACCGGGCCGGAAACCTTGAGAGATTGGCAGCGGATCAATCCCGGGACGCCGAGCGGCCCGAGCTGATCGACGAGTTTGTATTCGTCCGAGAGCACGATGTTAGGAGGCACGCCGTTGCGCGAGGCCGCGAGCCGGACCTGGCCGTTGTCCAGCACCTCGTAGGCGTCGGACCGCAGGGCTAGCAGATCCCCGGTCGTCTTCACCGGCGCGAACCGGCTTCGCGGCACTTCGATCGCCGTCGCGCCTTCGAAGCACTCGATCGCCGCACCCATCGCGATTTCCAACTGCACCACCGCCGGCGAATTCTTGTCGCGCGGATCGACGGTTTTGTTGTTGCGGATCATCGGCAGCGGCAGGACCCCGGCGTCCGCCGCGAGTTGTTCCTTCAGCAGATCGAGCCGCAGCCAGAGGCTGTTGGTGTTGAAATACTGGTGGCGTTCGATGTTCTGGAAAAACTCCACGTCGTCGTCCGGACATTGCGCCACCTCGCGCAAGAGCAACCGGCCATCCCATTTCCTAACCGCCAGATGGCCGCCCTTGCGGTCCGCCGCCGTGCGGCGGGTGACCTCCATCAGGAATGGCGCGCCGCTATTGGCGAAGTACCGGAGGATCGCGGGATCGAGGATCGCTCCGAGATTGTCGGAGTTGGAAACGAAGGCATATTTCACGCCCTCGGCTAACAATCGGTCCAGCCACCCGCTGCCGACCAGTGCCGGATAGAGATCGCCGTGCCCCGGCGGGCACCATTCGTGATCCGGGTCCGTGGGCCAGGACACCGGCTCCAACGTCGCCGCGTCGATCTTCGGAATCTGGTTCTGCATCAGCTCCACCTCCGCCGCGTCCGCCAGGCCATCCGCCCGGTATTTCTCCAAATGCAAAAGCGTGTCGGCGCTGGTGCTGAAGCTGTTCATCAGCAGCAATCTCACATTCGCACCGCTGCTTTTCCGCAGGTCGAGGATCTGCCGGACCATCAGGTCCAGAAAATTCACCCCGTCGCGCACCGCGAGCAGACTCTTCGGCCCCTGCAGGCCCATGCCCGTGCCGAGTCCGCCATTCAACTTGATCACCACTGCCTGCGACAGCAGCGACACATTCGCAGTCCCTGCCGAGGTGATCGTCTCATACGTCGTCAGCCCCTCCGCCGAGGAAATCGTCTCTTCCGGGATCAGTCCGGTCTCGCTGCGCAGCAGTGCCTCGTAGTTCCGGCGAAAGGCGCGGATGGCGGCATCTCCCATCCCGGCGGCGGTCATCTTGGTCTCGAAAGCAGCGAAATTTCCCATGAGTTCAAATTGGTTGGTCACCACGCTGACCCGCCATCCCGCCCCGGTCACGCGGAAAAATCCATGCGCTGGAATAAGCCCATACGGGCCCGCGAGATCAACCCAGCCGCACCTGGCCTCCAGCCAATCGACGGTGCATTTCCATTCCGGATTTCAATTTATCCCGGCATGGCCGACAGGCGACGCCGGATTCATTCAGAAAAGCTCGCCTTGAGCAGGCGGCGGTTTGGGCACCTTGTGGGATTTAAGGAAGTTGGCAGTTTCCTGATATTGGAGAACAACCGCGGATGGCCCGAAGGTGTTCAACTCTCCTGCCAGATAGCGGACCATTTGCTCGTCATCCAGCACCGCCGGCATCCTGTCATGAACCGGTTCCAGAACAGAGTTTGGCTCGGTGGTGATCATCGAGAAGCATTCCCCCTGCTCGCCCTCTTCCCAAATTCCTGCAATCCACAACCATTCGCCACCCGGTCGCACGAAGCGGAGCGGCACGTTCCTGCCGCCCATCTCCACCCACTCGAAAAACGACGACGCGGGGATCAGGCAGCGCCGCGTGGTGAACGCTTCCTTCCACGTCCGCCCGTCCAGCTTGTCCTCGCGGGAATTCACAATGGTGCGCCAAGTCAGGGGCCGGCCTTTGACTTTTGGGGCAAACGCCCGCCGGAATCCCCAGTTCATCTTCCGCAGTGAACCATCCGGCAGAATCACCGGTGCCGGGATCGTCGGACGAATCAGGCGGGTCTCCGTGATGGACAGGATTTCCGCCACTGCATGCGGGTCGAGGTAGCCGGGTGTGCTTCCGCGTTGTTTTCCGAGTTCGTAGGCGGTGCACATCGGTTGCAATGGTGAATGCGATCATCGGCACAAGCGATATTCCAGAACGTCCTTCTTGTTGGAATTTTTCAGATATCTCAGGATTCCGTGGAATAAACAATCGTCGCCACGGCTCATTGAGATCATGCAGATCCGATACTGGATACTTCCGATCTTCCTGCCGTTGTGGGTGATCGCCTGCCAGCCGGTCGGCATCGCGGATCGGGCGCAATTGAGCCGTCCGATCTACGACTTCGATGGTGGCGGGACTCGTTCCTACGACTGCGGGCTGAGCCGGCAAATCGAGACAGGCAGGTCGGATTCATCAAACGTCTCTGCGGGTGGTTGCGCGTCCTGCAACTGAACGAGCCCTATGAAATCCTCACTTTTCAGCCTCTTCATTGTCTCCACCGGCGCATTGGGTTCGACTCCATGGTTCACGGGTCAAAAAGAACTTGAGCTATCGGCGGAGTCGTTGTCCGCCGATGACATTGACATCCAGACCTACAGCACGTTGTTTTCGGGTAACGAGCGTGAATGGACCGTGGAGGGTGGAGTATCCCTCGCCGCCTATCGGGAAACCTACGTGCCGGTTCTTTTCGGAACCACCGGAAAGCTAACGGAAGAGACTCTTCAGGCCAATCTCGGAGTGACCCGCGAGTGGAGCAGGGAATGGTCGGGGACACTCACGATAAGCGTGTATGACGGATTTTCGGACTACCGGTCCATTTGGATCTCGGAATATTACCGCCAGCTTTTCGATGCCTTTCCCGTCTATCCCCAAAGATAGGTTCGGGCGATAGCCCCGAGCCTATCGGTTGTTGGACAGGCCCGTCGGACTGCTAGGGGCGGGGGTTCTTCGCGGATTGCGCTTTGATTTTGCGGTTCACCATCAGCGCCTTGCGTGAACGTGGCGAGCTGCTAACGGATTTTCGCGCTGGTTGCGGGGGCTGTGGAGCGTATCGCACGGCGATTCGCTCCACCCGGCGGCGGGTGGCGGCGTGGCTGCGGAGTGGAAGCGCTGCCGGGGACAGGTTCGCCGGCCGATGGGGCGTTGGAAGGTGGTTCGCGGGCGCACTTTCCCTGGACACGACGCTTGGGGCGGTGTCGATGAGGGGTGGCTTGAGCGGAGTCATGGGGGTGGAGGGCGGCAGGGCGGGCCGCGCATCTGGTAGATGGGTTTGATCTCGCGCAGGAAGGTGAGCAGGCCGCCGCAGCATTGGCAGGTGAAGGGGTCGGGTTCGGGGAGCTGGGGGGCGGGTTCGCCGAGCTCGCCTAACAAGGCGCGGATATGCAATCGCGTCTTGCGGGCGGCGGAGCCGAGGTAGCCGTAGTGACGGATTCTTGTCAGCCCTTTGGGCAAAACATGCAGCAACCAGCGCCGGATGAATTCGTGGGGGTGCAGGGCCATGACGGCGGTCCTGCCGGTGGCGCTGGAGGTCCAGCGCAGGAGGACGTGGCCCTGGGAATCGTAACCGATGAGACGCTTGGCGGCGAAGGCGCTGCGCCGGACGTAGCGGGCGAGGTAGCGCAGGGCGGTGCGGCCGCTGCCGGCGTGTTGGAGTTGGACGTTCCATTTCTTCGCCGGCGAGAGGACGTGGCGTTGAATGGGTGTTAGGTTTTGATAGATATCAGGGTGTTCGTTTTTCAGCGTGCTGTGGATGCGGCTGCGGAAGCGCTCGGCGAGGGGGTGGTAGTGGATGAGGAATTTGTCTTTGGCGGGATGATGGAGGGTTTGGTGTTTGGGGTGGAAGGCGGCTCCGGGAACGATGAGGTGAACGTGGGGATGGTGCTGGATCTGGCGGCCCCAGGTGTGCAGGACGCTGG
>JBGSOI010000151.1:0-19010 GCA_041739215.1 Akkermansiaceae bacterium | reverse complement strand
GCGCGCTCGGCCGTGGCTGCCATCAGCGGGCGGAAGGATTCCATGGCTGGCAGCGCGACGAACGCGCCGAGTCCGCGGAGGAAGCCGCGGCGGTTGTTTCCCGGGAGTTGGAGGCTCATAGTGGTTTGGGTAGGTGATGGATGATTCAATCATCGCCGCGGCGTTTTTGGAAGGGCGCACTTTCGACGATACCTTGGATGAGTTCGCGGAGTTTGCCATCATTCTTTGTCATGCGCGCGGTGAGCATATCGATCGTGGTGGCGTCGTAATATTCGATGCCGCGGCCGGTGGCGTAGGTGAGGAGTTTCTCAGCAAGGGTGCGGTAGAGATCGGGTTTGCGTTTCCCGGCAAGGATCGCCTTGAGGGTGGCGACGTCGGCGAACTCCTCGCCGGTGAGCAACTTCCCGGACGCGTCGATGGGCTTGCCATGCTCCTGGGTGCGGAACTGGCCGAGCGCGTTGAAATTCTCCAAGCCGAGGCCGATCGGGTCCATCCGTGCGTGGCAGCTCCGGCATTCCGGCTTCTTCCGGTGGATCTCCATCATCTCGCGCTGGGTCGGGTGGGCATTGCCGGGAGTGGCGGCGTCCTCAAGCTTCGGGATGTCAGGTGGCGGCGGCGGCGGCGGCGTTCCCAGCAGGTTGTCGAGCACGAACATCCCGCGCTTGACAGCGGAGGTACGGGTCGCGTTGGAAGTGACCATCAGGAACGTGCCTTGCGTCAGCAGTCCGCCGCGCTCAGGGTGGGCGGTTAGATCGACCGGTTTGAAGTCCTCGCCTGTAACTCCCTCGATGCCGTAGAAATTCGCCAACCGTTCGTTGAGAAAGCTGTAGCGGGCGGAAATGAGTTCTTCCGCCGGGCGGTTTTCGCGCAGGATGAAATCGAAGAGCATCTCGGTTTCCCGCTGCATGTCGGACCGCAAGCGGGGATCGAACTGCTTGGCTGCCTCGCGGTTAGTGTCGGTCCCGAGGATGCTTTTCGCGACGACGGGGACGGTCTCGACGTCGCGGGCCTGCAGCCATTGGCCGACGAAATTCTGCACCAGCCGTTGCGACCGCGGGTCCTTGAGCATGCGGTCCACCTGGGCTGATAGATTGGCGCGGAGCTTGGTGTTGAACGCGAGGCTTAGCAATTCGTCGTCCGGGACCGAACCCCAGATGAAGAACGACAGGCGCGCGGCGAGCGAGTATTCGTCGAGCGGGACAATCTTCGCCGGATTGTTAGGCTCCGGTTGGATTTCCACGCGGAACAGGAACCGCGGCGAGGCAAGGCAGGTCGCGATGGCCTGCTTGATGCCGTCCTGGAACGTCTTGCCCGGCTCGCGGGAAACCTCGTTCACGATGGCGACGAGACGATTGATCGTCTGGTCGTCGAGGGGCTTGCGGAACGCGCGGCTGACAAAGCTGCGCATGATCTTGCGGGCGTAACGGTCACGCCCGGCGCTGTCTGCCGGCGCAGCGCCGTCCACGAATATCATCCGGTAGCCTTTGGCGAATTCCTTCTGCTCGCCGCCGAGGGGGCCTTGGACGATGACGCGCTGGATCTTCAGGAAAAGCTCTTCCTCGCCCGCGAGCGGCCGGCGTTTTGGTGAGAGGCTGATCTCAAAACTTTGGCGGCCTTTCTTCAGCGGCGCCTTGCCCGTTAGCTTGATCACTCTCCGCTGGTCCCAACCGAGCGAGCTATCGCCAATCTTGTTGCCCGCCGCGGAAACTTCCAGCAGCGCCTCATCGGTCGTCGCTTCGGACGCACCGTGGATGGAATACTCGACGTCCACCTGATAGTCGCCGTCCCACAGGATGTCCTGGCTGAGGCTGACCTTCTGGGTTTTGGAAAATGGCAGCCAGCTGCCGGTGGTTTTCGGATCGCCGGAGGCTTTGAAATTCCTGCCATCCATGTCCACCCGCGGGACTTGCGCGGCGGCCCCGGCGGGCAGCGCGAGCGCCACGACCTCGTCGGCCGCAGCCACATATTTCTCCATCAACAGCGGCGACATGGACAGCACCGCGCCAATGTTGTCGAAGCCGTAGCCGGTGTCGTCCGGCGGGAATGCCTCATGGGTGTCGAACTCCACGCCTAGCAGATCGTAAACGGCGTTCTGGTATTCCGTGCGGTTCAGGCGGCGGATGGTGACGCGGCCGGGGTCCGGATTGTTAGGGTCGAGCTTGAAAACGTCCTTCTCGATCCAGGCGAGCAGCTTCTTCTTCTCCTCCGAACTCGGCTGGTCCTTGTCGGACGGCGGCATGACCTGGCTGCGGAGGTTCTGCCAGACGGGCAGCCAGACCTTGCGGTTGGATAGATGGCCGGAAAGGTCCTTGAACTCGTCCATCGAAAACTTCCCCTTCGCTTCGCCCTCGCCGTGGCATTCGTAGCAATACTTTTCCAACATCGGCACGATCTCCTTGTTGTAGATCGCCGCAGGATCGGCGTGGAGCGTGCCGCCTGCGAGAAACCCACCGAGGGTGATTCCAACCAGCGCGCGAACGGAAGACAATGAGATCATGGGGAAACTTTTCATTTCGCGACATATCCCTGCCAGAGCCATTCAAGCGCGGCGGGTAAGGTTTGGCGGGTGACTTTGCCGTCGGTGTGGCCGGCGTTCTTGGAGAAAACGTAGCGGTAGTCGTAGCCCTTGGCCTTGAGTGCGGCGGCCATCCGTTCATTGGCCATCACCCAGTTGTGGTGCGTGGATTCGTCCTTGTCCCAGCCGTTGTCCTTGTCGCTGACCTGGAGCCAGACGCGGAGCGGCTTCTTCGCGGCCTTTCCGATCAGGTTCTCGTGATATTCCCAAGCGCCGTTAGGTGTCTTGTTGTCTTCAGGAAATTGTTGATCCACGTAAGTCCCTGAATAAGTAAGCACGCGCCGATAGAGTTCCGGATGAAACCAAGCCATGGTGAATGCCGCTGCGCCGCCGGAACTGAATCCCATCGTCGCGCGGCCTTCCGGATCGCTGGTGAACTTGATCCGGTATTCCTTGCTGATTTCCGGCAGGACCTCCTTTTCGATGAACTTCGAGTAAGTGTCATCGACCGTGTCGTATTCGAGGCCGCGCTGGCTGCCTTTTGAATCGCCTCCGCCGGAGTTGATGAAAATGGCGACCATTGATGGCACGCGCTTTGCCTCGATCAGATTGTCCAGAACCCGTGAGGTCAGGTCGCGGTAGCCGATCCCGTCCTGCACGATGATGAACGGCATTTCCTTGCTCGACCGGTGATCCGCCGGAATGTAAACCGCCACCTTGCGCTGATAGGGCACCGTGCCCTTCTTGTCCTTCGCGATGCCCTTGTAAATCCGGCTGTCTTTCGAATGCATCGTGAACTCCTCGATCTTCCCCTTCGGCACGCCGTCCTGCTCCTTGGTTTCGGGCGCGTCGGAATAATCCGGGCCGGTGACGGATTCGACTTCATCCGCCAGGACCGGCGACAGGGAAATCAGGATGGAGCCACAAACGAGGCGAGCTAGGTTCTTCATGGGTTCAGGTCTTTACAGGGCGTCGTATACAGAGCGTCGTCAAGCGTTCTGTCGCCAAGAGAAAGATGAAAATTCGTCAAATCGCCGATTCAGCCAGGTATTGCCAGACTCCCGCCGACTCACCAACCTGCCGGCGCGGCCATGATCCATCCCGGTCCGCCCTACTCAAATCATAGCCCCATGAGCCACCTATTCGACCTGACCGACCGCGTCATCCTCATCACCGGAGCCACCGGCGCACTCGCCGGTTCCGCCGCGGACTACCTTGCCGCCCAAGGCGCGCGCATCGTTTTCCTCGGCCGCAGCCAGGAAAAACTCGATGCCGCCCTCGCCAAATGCAGTGCCATCACGCCCGAAGCCCAGTGCCTCGGCCTCGTCGCCGATGTCCTCGACCGGCCCGCCCTGGAGCACGCGCGGGACACCGTGATGGCGAAGTGGGGCCGCATCGACGCCCTCCTGAACGGCGCAGGCGGCAACATGCCCGGCGCGACCATCCCGCCGGACAAGAGTTTTTCCGATCTCGATTTCGAGTCGTTCCAACAGGTGGTGGATCTGAATTTGCACGGCACCGTCCTGCCATCGCTCGTTTTCACCCCGGCAATGATCGAGGGCGGCCGCGGCTCGATCATCAATTACACCTCGGTCTCCGCCCCGCAGGCGGTCACGCGCGTGGTCGGCTACTCAGCGGCCAAGGCTGGCGTGGAGAATTTCACCCGCTGGCTGGCGGTGGACATGGCCCGGCGCACCAAGGGGCAGGTGCGGGTGAATGCGATCATGCCCGGGTTTTTCCTCGGCGAACAAAACCGCAAGCTGCTGACCAACGAGGACGGCTCGCTCACCGATCGCGGCCACACGATCATCGCCAACACCCCGTTCGGCCGCTTCGGCCAGGCGGATGAACTGCACGGTGCGCTCCACTATCTGTTGGGCGACGCGTCGCAGTTCGTGACCGGCACCGTGCTCGCGGTGGATGGTGGGTTCGTCGCCTTTTCCGGAGTCTGATCATGAAGGCGCAGTTGATGGAAGAAGGCTTCCGCTGGTTCGGCCCCGGAGATCCGGTACCGTTGGCGTTCATCCGGCAGGCGGGAGCGACTGCGGTGTTCACCTCGCTCCATCAGATTCCCTATGGCGAGGTCTGGCCGCGCGAGGCGATCCGCGAACGCAAGGAAATGATCGAAGCCGCCGGTCTCCGCTGGACCGTCGTGGAGTCGGTGCCGGTTCACGAGGACATCAAAACGGGGCGCGGCGATCTGCCGCGGCTGTTTGAAAATTATAACACCTCGCTGCGCAACCTGGCAGCCGAGGGCATCCACACGGTCATCTACAACTTCATGCCGGTGCTCGACTGGGTGCGCACCGACATGCGCTGGGTGCTGCCCGATGGATCGGAAAGCATGCATTACGATCCGGTGCGCTTCGCCGCGTTTGAGATTCACGCGCTGAAACGTGCGGAAGCCGAAGCGGACTATTCGCCCGCGCAACTGGAGCAAGCCGCCGCGTGGTGGACGATCCTCGACGAGGCCGCGCGCGATGCGTTCGTTAGATCGATCATCGATGTGTTTCCCGGCGTGAAGTGGGCGCTCTCACTCGACGACATCCGGGCAATGCTGGCCAAATACGAAGGCATGGGAGCGGATGGTTTGAGGGGAAATCTCGCACGCTTTCTCGAAGCCGTGATCCCCGTCGCCGAAGAGGTTTGCGTGCGGATGGCGATCCATCCGGACGATCCGCCGTTCTCCGTGCTGGGCTTGCCGCGCATCGTTTCCAAGGCCAGCGACATCGAGGCGATTTTCCAAATGGTCGACAGTCCTGCGAACGGCCTGTGTTTCTGCACCGGCTCGTTCAGCGCCCGCGCCGACAACGATCTGCCAGAGATGGTTGGATCATTCGGCCCGCGGATCCACGCCACCCACCTGCGCAGCACGCAGCGGCTTCCCGACGGCTCTTTCTACGAAGCGGACCACCTCGCCGGATCCGTGGACATGCCCGCCGTCGTGCGCAATCTGCTCGACGAACAGGACCGCCGCCGTGCCGTGGGAAGAGCCGATTGGCAAATCACCCTGCGCCCCGATCACGGCCACACCATGATGGACGACCTGCCGAAGCCCGCCGGCATCACTCCCGGTTATTCCTGCATCGGCCGCATGCGCGGGCTGGCGGAATTGCGCGGGCTGATGCTCGGGCTGCGCTCCCGGGACCGCTGAGCCCCAGCTCGGCGCTCCCAGCCAAACATTCATCGACAAACCCGGGTGGCGATTCTATTTTTTGAAAATCACTCCGTTTTGAACGAACTCACGCGTATTTTACAGGCAGCAAACGGGAGCGGACGCCCACTATCGGCGGAGCTTTTGCCGCTGGTGTACGATGAACTCCGGAGCGTGGCCCGGCAACGCATGTCGGATTTGGCACCAGGCCAGACGTTGCAACCGACCGCGCTGGTTCATGAGGCGTGGCTCAAGCTTTCCAGCGACGAAGCGCGCTCGTGGAACGACCGCACACATTTCTTCCGCGCGGCGGCCCAGGCGATGCGCCAGATCCTGGTGGACCGGGTGCGGGCCAAGACGACCCAGAAGCGCGTGGTCAACCCCATGGTTTTTGACATGCAGCCGCTGAATCTGGCAGATGACACACTCGACGAGCGCGTGATGCTGGTGGACGAAATGATGAACAAGCTGGAGCAGGATGAGCCGGACAGCGTGCGCCTGATCACCCTCAAGTTTTTCGGCGGACTCACCAATCAGGAAATCTCGGTGATGGACGGGGTGACCGAGCGGACGGTGGAACGCCGTTGGTCCTACGCGAAGACCCTGCTGTTTCAAATGATCCGCGAGAAGTCCGGCGATGAAACCAACCCAGTCGCTTAACCAACTGCTGTTCATCGCCGCATCGAACTTCTCCGTCGAGGAGGAGCGCCGCGCCTTTCTCGAGTTCGCCTGCCGCGGCGACGAGGTCCGGCTGAAACGGTTGGAAGTTCTGTTGGACGCACGGCAGGACGCTGATGAGTTTTTCGAATCACAACCGAAGGCAGTGGAAAAGGCCGTGTCCGCGGGCGAAGGCGGAGAGGAAGGTGGCCTTGGCACGCGCATCGGCCCATACCGCTTGATCGACCGCCTCGGCGCGGGCGGCTGCGGCGTGGTCTATCTGGCAGAACAGCAGGAGCCGGTGCGGCGCAAGGTCGCGCTCAAGATCATCCGGCTCGGCATGGACACGGAGAGCGTGATCGCCCGCTTCGCCATGGAGCGTGAAGCGTTGGCGCTGATGGATCATCCTAACATCGCGCGGGTGCTCGATGCCGGCACCACGTCCTCGGGACGGCCCTATTTCGTGATGGAATTGGTGGATGGCGAACGAATCACCGACTTTTGCGACCTCAAAAATTTCGGGGTGCGCGAGCGGATGGAGCTTTTCATCCAGGTCTGCGAGGCGATCCAGCACGCGCACCAAAAGGGCGTGATTCACCGTGACATCAAGCCATCCAATGTGCTGGTGCGCGACCACGACGGCCGGGCCGTCCCGAAGGTGATCGACTTCGGGATTTCCAAAGCCACGAGCGCCGACACGGAGGGCGATGCGGGTCTTGCGGGATCGGGCACGCCCTCCTACATGAGCCCGGAGCAGGCGGAGGGCAGCAATGACATCGACACCCGCAGTGACATCTACAGTCTGGGTGCGCTGTTGTGCGAACTCCTGACCGGCCGACCCTCTTATAAAGACCGCGGCGCGGAAGAGGCGGAGCCTGCGCGGGAGCACACGGGCCCACAACTAACCGGTGACCTCGAATGGATCGTTGGAAAAGCCCTCGCGAAGGACCGGCAATGCCGCTACGAGACCGCCAACGGCCTGGGCGAGGATGTGCGGCGCTACCTGAACGAGGAACCCGTGACGGCCCGCCCGCCGAGCCGCCGCTATTTGTTCACGAAGCTGGTGCGGCGCAACTGGCTCATCTTCGCCGCAGGCAGCGTGGCGATGTTCGGATTGCTCGGTGGCTTCGGTGTTTCCACGTGGTTGTTCCTGCGTGAAAGGGACGCGCGCCAGGAGGCGGAACAGGCGCGCGCCAATGAAGTCCTGTTGAGTGACAAGGCCAGGGCCGCGGACCTGGTCGCCCGGGCGGCGGTCCACGTGAACTACAACGAGATGGAGCAGGCCGATTCACTGTTAGCCGGACTGACGGTCGAGAAGACCCCGCTTTCCCTCGAAGCGGCGAACACCTTGAGGGCCGTGGCCGATTGGAATCTAACACAGGGTCGCGGGGAAACCGCCGCGAAACGATTCAGCATCCTGATCCCGGTCATCACGAGCGTGGACCTGACGGATACCGACCAGATGTCCCGGATCCTGATGCCGGCCGCCACCGCCATCAAGGAGTGGGGCGGGCCGGCCGAGTATGAGCACCTCCGCGAGCTGGCGATCCGCCGGTTTGCGGATTCTTCCAACGGTGCGGTCGCCGCCCAGGTTTCCAAGGCAGTCTTGCTGGAACCTGCCGACGAGGCCACGCTGCGCAGCCTTATCCCGCTGTCCGTAATCCTCGAGGCCGCCCTCACCGGCAAGGACGTGGATAGCAATCACTATGTCTCGGCGTGGAGGCAGTTTTCATTCGCGCTTCTGGTGTACCGGCAGGGCAATTTCGAGAGGGCGGTCTTTTGGGCTCGGAAGAGTTCGGCATCCGCCAAGATCGATCAACTGAAAGTCTCGATCCGGATCCTTCTCGCCATGATCGATCTCCGCCAAGGCCGCACCGAGGATGCCCGCGCGGCCTTGATGGATGCCCGCCGGCAGATCGAGCGGTGGGAGGCCTCGCCGTTCCAAATCGGAACCTCGGTGGATCTGTGGTTCGACTGGGGAAATGCCCGGATTCTCCTGAAGGAAGCGGAGCGCATGCTCGCCGCGCCAGAGCGCTGAAACGTCCGTCCTTCCTCCGGGCGGAAAAATATCCAACGTCCGTGTCGGGCATTTCGGCTGCTTCTCGTTTCTGTATCCGGGGCACGTCCGGCAATGAGCCGGATATTGAAGATTCCCCGCCATCCCATCCCTATTTATGAAGCCTCGTATCATTTCGTCGAAACTCCGCGCCCTTGGCACTTCTCTCGCCGCCTTGTTGGCAAGCCAGTCCGGTGTCACCGCCGCCACCATCTATAAAAACGATAACGCCAACCCCCTCAATGCCACGACCAGTTGGCTGGACGACATCGTCCCAAGCGCAGGCGACATCGCCGCGTGGGATTCCAACGTCACCTCGGCGAACTCCACGGTTTTGGGGGCCGACCTCGCTTGGAACGGCATTTACATCGCCGACCCTGCCGGCCTCGTAACCATCGGCGGAGGCAACACGCTCACGCTTGGCAGGTCGGGTATCGACATGGGCTTCGCCTCGCAGAGCCTGACCATCAACTCGAACCTGACAACCACCGCGGGAAACCAGACTTGGAACGTGGCAACCGGCCAGGCCCTGACACTCCAAACCGGCACCTTTACCAGGGCTGCCGGAGCGACCGTGGTGATTGACAAGACCTTCAACACGGGAACCGTCGCCGCGTCGAACATCTTCAACACGAACAACATCGTGGGTCCCTGGATGACCGTGAAAAACCCCGGCGCAGCTGCCAACGGCTTGGCCGATGGCAACACCTTCGCCACCAGTGGCGCCACCATCGAGGCATTCACCACTGCGACGCCTTCTGCAAACTACGGTTATGCCACCAGCACGACCGCCAATTACGACGTCAGTTTCACCGGCAACCAAACCTTCGGCAGCAGCCGGGATGCAAGCACCGTGCGCCACCTCGGTGGTGCCTCGATCATCAATACGAACTCGGCTCAAACCTGGGGTTTCAACGGCCTGATGAACGCTGGAACCGGTACGCTGACCTTGGGTGACTCGGCCCTTCAGCTCATGAACATCAAGGCCGGTGTCGGCACCGGCACCGAGCTGGTGCTTCATGCGGCCAACGCCAACATCACCATTCTGGAGCCGATCATCAACAACGGAGCCAACGCTTCGGCGGTCACGATCAATGGCCCGGGCACGGTGACTTTGGGTGGAACCATTGCCAGCACCTTCACCGGGGGCACTTGGATCAACAGCGGCACGCTTTCGACCAATCAGAACCTCGGTGCCGCAACCACCGCCGCAGTGCTCAGCAGCGGCGCGACGCTGAACATCACCGGCGGGACCAACTCGAACACGCTCACGGGCGGTGGCACGGTCACGACCACTGGCACGACGATCGCCGGAAACTGGAGCAACTTCGCGGGCAGCTTCACCCACAACAACACGACCGCCTCGACCGTGTTCAACGCCGCCACCGCCCCCAACGCCGGCAATACCGTCAGCAAGTTCGCCGCGTACACGATCGCGAGCGCGCAGGGTGGCTCCCAAGGAATGATCGCGGGCTACAACACCGGCAGCGCCGCCGGCACCTACACCTTGGAGCTGGGCTCGCTGAGCGGGGTCACGGGATCGCTTTTCCGCGGCGGCGGCGTCGCGTTGGGAATCGCGACATTGCGGATCGGGAACCTCAACACCAGCACCACCTTCGCCGGCTCTCTCAATGATGGTGGCACCACCAAGCTCGCCCTCGACAAGGTGGGCACTGGCACGCTCACGCTTTCCGGCAGCAACAACTTCAGCTCTGGAACCAGCATTTCCTCCGGCACCCTGCTCCTCACCGGTGCCTTGAGTTCGGCGGCAAATGCCGTGACGCTTGCGGGGGGAGCCACCCTCGCCGGCACCGGCACCGTGGCGGGCAGTGTTTCCGTGGCCTCCGGCGGTATTCTGGAGAACGGCAACGGCGGCACCAACGCGCTCATCCTCGGTGCATTGAGCTTCGCCGGCACCGCAACGATCAACGCCAACTACAGTGGCACGACACCGGCACTGGCAGTGACGAACGCGCTTTCCACCACACCAGCCAGCGGCCAGGTGGCCCTCAACATCACTTCCGCCGTCCCGCTGGCCAACGGCCCGCACAACCTCATCAGCTACGGCAGCTTCGGCGGCGCGGCCTCGAACTTCACGCCCAACGTGATCTCAGTCCTGAACAGCCGTCAGTCCGCATCGCTCATTCTCAATGGCAACAACGTCGCCCTCCAAGTCATCGGCGACACCCCGAAATGGACCGGCTTGGTCAGCGGCAACTGGACCACCAATGTCGTGCCCGGAGCCAAGAACTGGAAGCTCGCCATCGGCAACACCGCCACCGATTTCATCACTGGCGACAACGTGCTGTTCGACGACTCCGCCACAGGCACCACCGCAATCGACATCGGCGACGACAACATTGATGCCGGGGCTATCGAATTCAACAACAGCAGCAAGAATTACACGCTTTCGAGCGCTAACTTCCTTTCCATCCTCACTGGTTTGCTCACCAAAAACGGCACTGGCAGCCTGACCATCGGGAATTCCAACCTCTACCCGAGCGGCACCTCCTTCAACGGCGGCACGCTCAACTTGAACAACGACCAGGCGATCGGCACCGGGGCGTTTACCGTAGGGGCGGGCAGCGCCAAGGTGCTCGACAACACCTCGGGAATCACCGTCAACCTGTTTTCCAACAACGCCCAGTTCTGGAACGACGACTTCACCTTCACCGGCTCCAACGATCTCAACCTGGGAACCGGAACCGTCACCCTCGGTGGCGGCGGAACCGATCGCAGCGTCACCACCACTGCCGGGACGTTGAGCGTCGGCGAGCTGAAAGCCGCGGCCCATGGCCTCGTCAAGCTGGGAGCAGGTACCTTGGAACTCGCCTCGACCGGTGCCGGTGCCGCCGCCAGCACGATTTCCGGGACCCTCGACATCGCGGCTGGCACGCTCCAGATCAACCGCACCGACACCACTGGCGCGAGCAGCGGTGATTTCACGGCCACCGGCATCACCGGCACCGGGACCGTGACCAACGGTGCCGGCGACGATCGCTGGCTGTTCGTCAACACCGCCGCCACCAGCACCTTCACCGGCACCTTGGCCAATGGAGGCACCGGTGGCCTCGGTTTCAACAAGCAGGGTGTCGGGATCATCACCTTGGCCGGTACGAATTCCTACACCGGCCAAACGACCGTGGAAGGCGGCACGCTCATCCTCCCGGTCGCTAACAGCGGCCCCGGCACCGGTGCCGTGGTGACCGCCGGCACGCTCGTGCTAGGTCATCCGTCCGGTCTTGGCACGGCCGCCACCATCCGCTTGGCCGGCAATGCGGTTTCCACCCTCGACCTCGCCCACGACGGCGGCGGCCCCGTTTACGGCTTCATCTTCGGCACCACCACCAATGCGACGGTTGTTTCCAATCGCGCCACGGCAGGGGCAGCTCTCGATCATACGCTGACCACGGTGGGGGCTAACGGAGTCGGAGGCGGCACCATCACCTTTACCAGCGGGGCCAATGTCACCTCTGGCACCGGCCGGATCACCTTCACCGAGTTCGGCCTCGCTGCCGGTTCCGTCCAGGCCACAGTCCTCAATCCGACAACCGCCGACGTCACCGTTGGCAATGTTGCCAAGGTCGGCAGCACCACCATCAACCAGACCCTCGAACTTGGCGGCACCACCGCCGACAACGGCGTCACCGGCGTGATTTCCAACGGCGACGGAGCCGCCCTGGTCGCCGTGACCAAGTCCAACAGCAGCACTTGGACGCTCACCAATACCAACACCTACACCGGCAACACCCAGATCGGCACCCTGAACAGCGCCGGGGTCCTGCGGGCCGCCGCCAGTGGGGCGCTTGGTGGAGGCACCATCCTGTTCGACCCCTCCGGCGGAGCCCCCGGGCCCACCAGTCGCCTGGAGCTGGTCAACAGCATCACGCTCGCCAACAACATCACGCTGTCCCAGCGCAACAACACCTCAGCCGCCATCCTCAGCGTCAGTGGCAACAACACCCTGAGTGGAAATATCGACCTGAACGTAGGGGGCAGTGCCGGCAATATCCAATCCGGGGCCGGCCTGCTCACGCTTTCCGGCAACATCGCCACCGCCACCGCTGTCGTCCGCAACCTCCACCTCGGCGGTGCGGGCAACGGCTTGGCCAGCGGCGTGATCTCCAATGGCACCGGCACTATCACCGTCACCAAGGACGGTGCCGGCACCTGGACGCTCTCGGGAGCCAACACCTACACCGGCGCCACAGTCGTGACCGACGGCACGCTCGGCATCTCGCAAGCCGTGCTCGCCGACGGTGCCACCGTCAATGTCGCCGCAGACGCATTCCTCAACCTGACCCACGGTGCCACCGATACCATCGACCGATTCTTCATCGGCGGCGTCGAGCAAGTCGCCGGCACCTGGGGCAGCCTGACCTCGACCGCGACTAACAAAACAGCCCGCATCACCGGCACCGGCATCCTCCTGGCAACCAACGGCGCACTCGCCGGTGGCTACAACGGTTGGGTCTCCAGCTTCGGCCTCGACCCTCTAACCGACGGAGCTCCCGGTTTTGACAAGGATCTCGACGGCTTCAACAACGCCACCGAATACGTCCTCGGCGGTTCGCCTATCAGCGGTTCTGACAATCCGAAGATCTATTCCCAGCTCGCGGACAGCAGCGCCGACGGCGACACCCTCAGCGAACAGATCATGACCATCGCGGTGCCGGTCGGCACGCCCGTCTTCAGCGCGGGAGCACCGACCTCGGCAGCCACCTTCGAATCCTTCGGAATCACCGTCCGCGGCAGCACCGATCTGGTTTCGTTCCCGGTCTCGATCACTCCGGTTAACCCCATCGTCACCGGCTTGCCGAGCGCGCCGTTTGTCTCGGGTGGCATCTCATATGAGTATCGCTCCTTCAGCCTCGAGGGATCCAACGATCTGCCAGGCAGGGGCTTCCTGCAAGTGGCGGTATCCCGCCCGTAACGGGCATCGGGTCATCAAACTCCCCCACCTGCCGGGAAACCCACCTGCGGTTCCCGGCAGCGCTTTTGTGTAATCGTAGCCTGCTGTTTCAAAGTCAAACCCATCGAATCATGATTCATCCAAATCCCATTCGTCTCGCTTGCCGGTTGATATTCCTATTGTTGGTTTCGCCATGCCTGGCGACCGCCCGGACGATTTCCATCGACAATGACATCGAGACTTATGGCACGCTGACCAGCACGACCGTGACCATGACCGGTCGCTCCGGGCTGCGCATCACCGGCGGCGGTACCCCGCTCACGGGCTGCACCATCAACCTCAACTCCCCGGATTCCTGGATTGTATTTTCCGGTATCAAACCGTCGGTCGTCAACTCGACCGCCTATCGAAACCAGATCAGGATCAACGGCGCGACTGCCGCGCTCAATACCAACTGCCGCATCGTGCAATATGTCAACGTCACGGTGGTGATCTCTCATTCATCCGGCTTTTCGCCAATGCAGGTGTTCACCGGCGCTTTGTTCACGGGCAACTCGATGTCGCTCTGGAACTACACTGACTAAAACAGCACCACGCCCGGCGCCTTCAACGACAAGATCAGCTCTTTCAAACTCAAGCGCGGCTACACGGCGACGATCACCCAGAACACCAACGGCACCGGAAGCAGCAGGAACCACGTCGCTCAGGACGGCGATATCGAGGCGTCGCTTCTGCCACCCAAGCCCGACACCTTGCGCGGGCGTCCGCAGGAACATTCCAGGCGGAGCATCATTGACGGTATTCTCTATATCATCCGGACGGGAGGCTCCTGGCGGATGATGCCTAACGACCTGCCTCATTGGAAAACCTGTTATCACTACTTCCGGTTGTGGGCCGAATTGGGACACTGGGAACGGATTCACCACGCCATCCGGATGGCTCATGTTGATCCGGGCGGACGGTGGCTACTCGGGAAAACTCATTGAGCATGTGGCGGAGATCCCGCGCCACCGGCGGGTGAGACTTGAGATCGTGAAACGCTCGGACGACGTCAAGGGCTTCCAGGCGGTTCCGAAGCGATGGATTGTGGAACGCACGTTCGGATGGTTGATCCAGTCACGCCGATTCATCCGGGACCACGAAGTGAGGATCGAACACTCGGAGGCCATGATCTATCTGTCGATGAGCAAGCGGATGCTCGCCAGAATCGCACGTTAGATATTTTTAAGTCGGCCTCTCAGTGCGGATATCACGACAGCGGAACATTTCGTCCATTCGCACAGGCGAGATAAATCTTGCGGTCCGTCAACAATGCGCTGCGTCCGGCTGAGACAGCCGTGACATTTACCACTTCACTGCGGCCCGAGGTATTTTACAACAGCCTCGGTGCGGGTGCGGACGTGGAGTTTGTTATAAATGTTGTCGATGTGGGAGCGCACGGTTTCGAAGCCGATGCCGAGGTCCCAGGCTATTTCCTTGTAGAGACTTCCTTTGACGAGGAGTTCGAGGATCTGCGTTTCGCGGGGGGTTAGATTGTGGTCCTTGTTGCGGGTGGGCGGGTCCTTCTGGAAATGCTGGACGACCTTGCGGGCGATCGCGCCGGACATCGGCGAGCCGCCGGCGAGCAAGTCGTCGAGGGCTTCGAGGAGTTTGGCCGGGGCATCGCGTTTCAAAAGATAGCCGGAAGCACCGGCGGCGAGGGCTTCGAAGATGCGCTCGTTGTTGTCGTAAACGGTGACCATCAACACCAGCACCTCGGGGTGCAGGGTCTTGAGCTTGGCAACGCATTCGATGCCGGACATCCCGGGAAGCTGGATGTCCATCAGCACGACCTCGGGGCAACTTTTGGCAAAGCCTTCGAGCGCGGTTTCCGCGTTGAAGAAGGTGTTGACGAGGCGCCAGGGCGAGGCTGCGACGATTTCCGTGAGGATGCCGCGGAGGGATTCGTCGTCTTCGACAATCGCGATGGTGTGGGGTTTCCTGGGCATCTAGGGATTGGGATTGCGGGCATCGGTCACCGGACAACTGAGGACAATGGAGGTGCCGCTGCCGGGTGACGAGGCAATCCTGCAGGTGCCGCCGATTTCCTTGAAGCGGCTGGCCAGATTGTCCAGGCCATGACCGCGCTCGTCACTGGCGGGATCGAAGCCGACGCCGGTGTCGCGGATGGTGATGCGGATTTCCGCGCCGCTGAATGCAAGGGAGAAAAACACTTCGCAGGGCCCGGCGTGGCAGAGGACGTTGTGCAGGGCTTCCTTCACGGTGAGTGCGATGTGGTGGCGGAGCTCCGAGCCTAACGACAGGGCGGGCAGCAGCGCCGGAACGTCGAGTCGGCAGCGGATCGGCGTGTCGCGGAACATCTCCTCGGCCAGCCGGGTGAGGTGCGATGCGAGGTGATCGAGCGTGTCATGGGCGGGATCGACGGCCCACACGAGGTCGTCCATGGCGACTATCAGATCGCGGGTGGACTCGTTCATTTTGTTGAGGTGGCGTCTGGCGTTTTCCGGGGCTTTCTCGAGATCGCGCTGGGCGAGGGCGGCGCTCATGTTGATGAAGGTGACGCGGGTCCCCAAGTCGTCGTGCATGTCGCGGGCGATGCGGGAGCGGTCCTTTTCCAAGGCGTTCTGGACCTTCAAGCGCTCGAGCGACCGCTTGGCGCGCTGGCGGTGGCGCATTAAAACCGCCGAGGCCATTAGCCCGACGCTGCTCGCGGTCACCGCCGGCCAGAACCAGAACTGCTCCCAGAACGGCGGATGGATCATGATCGGCAGGGCCACCTCGTCGCCGACCTCCTCGGTGTCGCCCGCGAGGCCGATGGCGCGGAAGGTGTATTTCCCCGGCGGGACGTTCACATAGGTGGCGCGGTGGGTGCCGCCGCCGATGACGTTGTAGGCTTCATACCAGGACAACGAGTAGGTGTTAGGCCTGCGGCGGGCGGGCGGAAGTTTCTGCACCGACGACCACTCGCCGTGCTTCGTCTGATCCCCGTCCACCAGGCCGATGCCGGGGCGTGGCGCGCGAATGATCATCCGGGCGATGGCAGGATCTCCACCGCCGCGCTGCCAGCCATCCGGCGAGCCGGCGGGCGAGGTGGTTTTCGCATCGTAGGTGAAGACGCCGTTCGCCCACAGCGAGGGACTGGCCTCGCCGAGCGCGTGCAGGCCGAAATAGTCGATGACGAGAAACCCGGTGGTGTCGGGTGAGCCGGAGGTGAGAATCAGTTTGAGCTTGTTAGCATTGTCCGGAATATAGACCGGCTCAAAGCGACGGGTCATGTTGGAGTCTTCCGGCGAGGTCTCCCAACCGGGGCTGTGGCCGATGCATTGGAAGCGGGATTGTGAAACGATCCGGTCGTCCTTGTCCAAGGCCTGGCAGACGAGGCTCATGCCGAGGTCGGTTTCCTGCCAGCGTTCGTCGATGCCTTCCAATTGGCAACGCAGTTTCACTTTTCCCGACCCCGTGATCGCCCGCTCGACCGGGGCGGTGCCATCGGACATTTCCAGGTTGAAGCCGAAATCGAAATCCAGCCGATGAAGACCGGATCCCAACTCCAGCCCCTTGCCGCCATTCGGTTGGAAACTCACCTCCTTGGAATCGACGAAGACGTTGTTGAGACCGAGCTTGAAGGACGCGGGCCTATCAGATTTTACGGATTCTCTCCCCAGCTGTTCAGGCGAGGTCCGCTGGTCCGGAGGGATGAAGAAGAAGTCAGCGGTGCTCCGCGCGACTCCGCTGATGCGGACCTCGTCGATCAATCCGGGAAACGGCTCGGCCTCGGCATTCTGATGGAAACTGCGGGCTTCGTTGCCGATTGCCAGATCGCCGGTCTTGCCATTCAAGTCGCCGGAGAGCGTGCCGCTGCCGATCCGGTTGGCGGCGGTGACTCCCGGGCGCAGGCGCGTCCAGTAGAGCCGGACGTTGTTGGCAAAGCCGCCGTTGCCGTCATAGGTGACGGCAACGTGGAACCAGCTCTTCGTGTCCGGCGCATCCAGCCCGCGGGTCGGAATGGTGCCGATGGCCCCGCCGCTGGCCCCGCAATGCGGCAGCGGGATGAACGCGAGGAAGCCCTCCTTTTCGATGCGCAGGTTGAAGATGCGGTCCGCGCCGTCGCCCTCCATCGAGAGCATTTCGAGCGCGATGCCCGGCGCATCCGCCGGCAGGACGTCGAGCTTGACGACCAATTCATAAGTGAAGGCCCCGTCCGGCCCGAAGTAGCGGAAACGGGCCGGGACATTGTCCGCCGGGCCGTTGGTTAGAATGGCGCTGGCGGCGAGGATGCCACCCGCGAAGTCGGAATTTCCGGGCGTGCCACCCACATTCGAATGCAGGCTAACCGAATGCCCGAGACCGGGCAACGCGGGTTGCCCGGCTCGCGCGCCATTCAACAAGCCGAATAGCGGAGTGCCATTCGGAACGCTGTCGGAAAATGGCGGCTTGGTTTCATCCAGGTGCCAGAGATGCAGCGTGTGGGCGTCCGGCACGTTCGGTTGATAATCGCCCGGCCCGGCAAGCGCGCCCTCGCCCCCACCTAGCAGCAGGAGGGTAGCTAACAAACAAAGGCGGCGAGGCAAGGCGGCGGACACGGTGGATGGCGAAAACTATAAACCGGAACCGTCCCCGGCAATCCGCATTCCGGGCAGGTGATCCTGAATTCAGAAATGAGAACCACGGAATACTCGGAACACACGGAAAAAGAGAGACCGTTCAGAAGTCCGGGGATCACGCCGTTTGTGATTCTCTTCGTTTCCGTGTGTTCCGAGTATTCCGTGGTTCACCCTCTACCTTTGCAGCTTGCTGGATTCACAAAAAAGGCACCGGGACGCCGCGCACCCGATGCCTTTTTCAAATCAACCGTCGGCAGTTCAGGAATTCCGGCGCCGGCGCAGCAACGCCAGCAGACCGAGACTGCCTAGCAGAGCGGCGGCAGGTTCCGGAATAGCGGTGATGGTGATGTAGTTGTTCCCGACCCCGCCGTTAGATCCGGCGGTGGTGTCGTTGTAGTCGAAGAGCCAAGTGCCACCGTTGAAGGTGTAAAGCGTGTCATCCGCGAAGCCGTTGAACATGCTGCCGGGACTCAGCAGGTCGTAGGCGACGAGCGTGAACTTGTCGTTCAGTGTGTAGGAATCTCCCAGCAGGTCCACGAGGCTCAGGGTGGCGTTGTTCAGGGTGAGCGTGCCGTTCACGTCCAACAGATCGGCTGAATTGGTGCCGCCATCGTATTCGAATGCGTAGGTGCCGTTGATCGAAACACTCCCGTTCACCGACAGCGTGCCGGCGGACGGACCGGGGGCCAGCGTTCCGCCCTCATCCACCGTGACCGAAGCCGCACCGGAACCGAACGTTCCGTTGGTGCCGCCGAGGGTGGCGGTCGATTCCACGGTCACTGCGGTGTCGCCGAGCGAGCCGTTGACCAGCAGGGTTCCGGCGGAAACGAGGGTCGCGCCGGTGTAGGTGCTCGGACCGGTGAGGGTCGTCACGCCACTGCCCTTGAAGGTCATGCCGCCGCTGGTGTTAGCTGCCACCGCGATGCCCGTGACACTCGTGGCGGCCGTGGCCGCGCCGCCGCCGAAGAAGGTCGCGGTGAGGGTGTCTCCCGGGGAGTAGCCGATGCCCGGGCTGGTGACCACCACGCTGGTCACCACTCCGCCAGTCAGGACGGCGTAACCGGTGGCTCCGCTGCCGGTGCCGCCGGTGAGCTTGACCAACGGCGCGCCGA
>JBGSOI010000100.1:0-31124 GCA_041739215.1 Akkermansiaceae bacterium | reverse complement strand
GCCTGCGAACTGGCGCGGGAGCTGCCGCCGTAGAGAGCTTGTTAAAATGTGAGGTAATGCTTCCGAGGTATTCCGAGGGAACCTCCAGAGAGGGAGGGGACCCGCTTGCGGGGAGTAGCCCGGACTGGATGCAGCATTACGGCACATTTTCACATGACCTCGAAGGCCAGCAGAACACGTGACAGGGAGCCGGGATGGATAATGGGTGCGGAGCCTGGTTCTCCCGAGACAGGCATTGCGGTGAGAATTGGCCACCAACCGGCGACGACTGCGACAGCGCGGGCCTGAGGAGCATGGTGGCGATTGCCTCGATGCTCCGAAACGCCCGCTTTGAAGGTGATGCGCAGGGAGAGTTTGGTGGAGGCGAACGGAGCGAGGGACGAGCGGCGAGAGGCTGCCATCAATCTCTCTCAAGCCACTTGTTCGAGGCGGTGTCCGTGTGGAGTATGAACGTGTGTGTGCCACCTGCCGCCGAGCTGTGACGATTGAGGAACTTCTTCCCCTTCCATGCCATTGAGCGGATGAAACCGGACCCTCCAATCGCAAGCCGAAGCGCAACGAGGCAGGGCCACCTAAATACGCAGGCGACAGATAGGAAGTCCTTCGAGGAATTCTTGTGGCGGTTCGATGACGCCTCGGGCGATGAGTTGCTCCAGGCATCCCGCGTTCTCATCGAAATCCTTGATGGCCACGCAACCGGCAGGGATTCCGGGAATCCAGCGAGTCGCGGTCATCAGCGGCCCCTCGTTGTCCCAGAGCTGGATTCCGTATCCCCCCATAGCGTAACGCTCCATCACAACTTCAACGATGGGCGAGACTCCACAGATGGTCACGAAGTCATGAATCGTCTTGGATTCGGAGGGCTCCTCCCAGGCCGCTTGGGTGACTGAGTCCGGTGCCTTTCTTGGAGAACACATAGCAACGGCGATGTCGGCCAGTTCTGAAGCAGGGACACACCAACTCTCGATGGCATAGGCATCCGGAGGATCATCACCGAAAGTGATATGGCGGCAGGTCAGGCATTCGATCAATTCGTCATCGTAAGAAGCGGTGTCGAAGGAACCGCATTCAGAGCATTTGATTTTGGTAGTAGTCACTGTTGTTTGTCTTCTATTGGTTGTTGTTTCTTTGTTTGGGAGTGCGCCCGTAAGGGCACAGAAAACGAAAAAGCCCAACGAGTGTTGGGCCTTGGGCGTCGGATGAGTTTGTTGAGTTTGGAATGTTTTAGCCGTGGCTAAAAAATGCGATCTCATCAGTGAGCGCTTGACGCTCAGACGGCTCTCGCCGTTTCGATCTGGCACAGTGGTCAGCCCAGACGTTTGCTGGGTTCATCCGGCTTGCTTCACACACTCCTCACAGAGCGGTCCGAAAAGGAGCAGCGCTTGATCGTCTTCGGGCAGTGCCACGTATCCGTGGCGATCCACGCGATCCATCAACAGGTCGCGGTATTTCTCATCGTCATCGGTTAGTTCTACTGGCTGTTTGCACCAGCGGCACTGGCATTTTGTCATCGTCGTCATTTTGCGTGTTTCTACATGGAGTGGACTAGGCTCCGGGGTTGGTCCGCTAGGAAAGGGGCACAAAAAAGCCCAGCGAGTGGCTGGGCCTTGGGAGTGGGGAAAGGTGTTATAGAGGGAGAAATTTTAGCCTGGCTAAACCCAGAGAGGCGATTTTAGCCACGGCTAAAAAACAGGGAAGCAGTTGAACGCGGAGGGTCGGAATTGCGTTTGGCATCGGGGATCGCAGGGCTGCGCACGCTTAGGTGCAGGCAGAGGCATGAACTGTATGAGCATCTCAATGGCGCAATGAGCCGGACCCACGGCGGGTGGGTGCCTGATCCGCGTCGTCGCTAGCAGGAAGAACCCGTCTGAAGGAAATGAGACACGAAGAAAAATAAAATTTGGTGAAGTAAAATGTTCTTCCTATAGTGCCGGACAGAAAGCTGGTTCTCGCGCCGCGAGACGGTTTACAGAACTGAAGGAATGAATCCCGTGGGTTTGCCGTGATCGCTTCAACCTTGGGCTCGTTCGAGCGAAACTTGCTAGGAACCACCCCCCACTATCCATTTTAGCCAACTATTAATTTCCAGCGTTTTAGATACTAAGCTAAATGGCGGTATTGGCATTTCCGTGTGGGGAATTCTGCTTGCCCCGGAATATCATACTGACAAATCGGCACTCACGGGACACAACTCGCAATATTCCCGCAGACTGGTTTTAGCCGTGGCTAAAAGAAGCGGCGAGGCGGAGGGATACGTCTGATGGCGGCTGGACAGTGCTCCATCAAGCTCCGCGACAACGAATCTAGCGAGGCAATTTTCATTTCTCAGACGCTGCCAGGTATAATGCCGGTTTTGGCGCGAGGAGACACTCCACAGCGACGGCCCGTTGATTTGACGATATGCATTGAGAGGCGTTGGATCGACGATATCAGGCATCATCACAATCGAAAAAAAACATCACGACAACGCATTTTAGCCACGGCTAAAACAGAGCATCTCCTATTGGTTCCAGAAACCGGAACATGCCACAGCCGTGAGAGAAACCAACGACAATAGAAGGAACGAACAAGCCAGACAAGAAACCAACACAGACGAGGAAAGAAGGAAGGAAGAAAGGAGGAAGGAGGAAGACAGCAGACAGGCACCAGCAGGAACAACCAGCACACCCTATGTGGACTAGTTTTGGCACACTACCCCCCTATCCTGACGAGCGAGCGAAGTCCGGTGTGTTTCATGATCGTATCTTCAACTATGGCCTTAACGCAGTCGGCATGACTGGACCGGCAAAGAAATGAGTCATGAATTGGAATTGCTGGAATTCCCAATCTTTGGAATTCGGGCAAGATCCCATCGATGAATATCCCGCTTTCCCGCTTTTGCATTTCATTCGCAAGGGAAGTCCATCCGTTCTTACTTCGGTTATCCCTGATTCGACGATCAAGCCCCGGAAACGCCACATCCGCAGCTTTCGCGATATTAGCCACTCTCGAATCCGGCTTATCGAACCATCTGTAGCCGTTCTCGGTCGGCCTCGCATATATCCACATGAGGCAGTCCCGTTTCAACTGACGCTTTTCATGGGGATTTTCGATGTCGTAAGGACAACTGAGGTTTGCGTTCAAATCTGGGTAAAACTGGCCAGCAATCACCGAATCTCGCAATCCTGGAACGTCGGGAAAAACGGTTACCATCAGGAGCGGCTGCGAGTTGGCAAGATCAACTTCGACCACTGCTTCATCGTGGATCGTGAGGTGCGGCCTCACTTCACGGGGTGTTCGGGTGAGAAGGCAATGAAGTCTTCCGTTCTTGTCACGGATTGGATTGCGGTAGTTTTGGTCGTGGATGTCGTAAATGGATCCTTTGACGCATGCCCTGCGCTTGAATTCGTCTTTCGGTGCGGGACTATCCATGAGGTTCAGCGCGAAAGCCTCTGGATCGTCAATTGCGCATCGCAGTAAGTGCAGATCCTGAAGGACGCCCATCTCGATTGGAGACAGAGATCGCTGTCCGCGTTCGTCGTGCTTGCGGAGGTGCTCGAGGAATCGAGGACAGCGAATAATGTGAGCAATGCATGCTCGACTCCTCAATTCATCATTCCATCGATACCCTTTGGAATACTTTCCGATTCTGTAATCATCGTCAATTTCCAGGAACGGGCCTAGCTTCAGCTTCGCATCAGCCCAAGAAGTGCCACCTATGAGGCATTTGATCGTAGGCGAATGAAGGGCGACATAGTCACGCACGGCATCAAAGGGACGGATCGATATTTGATGCGCCGCGTATGCGATCCTTGCCGGTCTTTCCCCGCTGCCCCACCTAACCCGTGTTGGGTCGAGGCCTTCCGGCAAAAGGAATCGCATGTGGCCTTCGGGCAGCCGCTCCTGAGGGTGTGTTATTTTGCGTGGCGGTCTAACCTCGTTGAAGGGGTGCTTGCTTTGGCGGCAGGTTGTGGATAGATTCTCCGTGTCATCAGTGAATCCTCCGCAGCCCGTTCTCGCCTCCTTGGTGGGAACGGGTGCTGTATTCATGGGGCTTGCTCGTCCGAGGTTGCGGTTACACCGAGGATGCGGTCGATCTCGTGGGCGGGAACCAATTTGGCACCGTAGCCGTTGATCGTTTGGATACGTCCTTCCCGGACCATTCGATAGCACCAAGATCTGTGCTTGCCGAAGAACTGGGCCGTTTCAGCGAGGGTGAATGCCTTGCGATGTTTCTGTTTTGTTTCTGACATGGGTGCAGAGTAGCACCGCGTATAAGGTCAAAAACCGGCAGAAAAATGACTCCTCCGCCTCCCACCAACAACTATGGTCACGGACCGTTTACTTCGCCTTCACGCAGTTGAAACAGCGTTGAAACGCCGGACAGCCTGAGGTGCCGCGTCCAATTATCCTCGGTAATTGGGTCGTATTTGATGGCCCGTTCCCCGGTGGCGTTCCTGACGTGATCGCGGAGCTCGGTGAACGAAGGGAGACGACCGTGATCATCGAAAAAGTCAAACGATGCGGTGCTTATTAGATGCGCCGCCTTGATTCTGGGCGGTCGGGTTACCAATTTCACAACCAACTTCAGGAGTTTATGCTCATTGAATTGAATTGCCACACCGAGGCGAAGCCCGAGCCAGTCGAATTCGCGATCAGTGGCGCAGCCATGTTGAACTCTTGCGAGAATTGGTGTGATTTCATGGAATTTGGGCTTCGTTGGCTCTAACACACGCGCCCAGAAAATCTGAAGCCACTCTCCCATTAAGCGTTGTGCCTGAAAATCTTCGCGAACTTGAGCCAAGGGCACATTCCATTCCGATGCCGTATCAAGAAGTTGTTCCTCGCGTTCCCGCTCGGGGAACAGGTAGATCAGCTGAAGTTCAATGTCGTATTGATCCTGCTCGTCCATGGTTTTAGGGAGAATAAATTGACTGGTGATCGAGGGCGTCGGATTGGTTCATGCGAGGACCTTTCCGGCTTGTTTGGATGAGTGAGAGGGAATCAAGTGCCCATACGTTTGGGCGGCGAGAATCCCTCCATCTTTGTGACCCAGCCAATTGGCGAGGGTCGGGAAGTCCACGCCGCTTTCCAAGCAGCGTGTGGCGAAAATGTGGCGAAGATCGTGGACCCGAAGGTGATCGATCCCCAGTCGCTCACACGCGCCCTCCAGAGCGATCCTGGGCGACTTCACAAGCATCACCGGGTCGGTGGGTTCGCATGGCAGGCCTGCCGCTTTCATACGCTCCAGCAACGCCAGCGCTGCAGGAATGAGAGGAATTTTCCCCATGGAATCATTCTTCGCAATACGCCGGACGATATGTCCGTCGCGGACGTCATCCCATGTCACGGCCTGCGCTTCAGAAATCCGCATGCCGGTGAAAGCCAAAAACTCCGCAGCCATCGCGGTGGCCTGCGAGTGGGATTTTCTCTGGGTCCGGATCGACTCGACGATCTCCGCAAATTTTTCCTTGGTCGGTGGATACCAATGTCGCTGATCGGGCTTCAAGCGCTTGAGTCCATCCACCGGATTCGAAGCCGCTTCCCGTCGTTCAATGGCACGGTTCCAGACACGCCGCAGAAGGGCCAGCGCGCCGTTGTGCCGGGTCTTGCTCGCCTTTGCCGCGTAAATGTCCCTCCAAGCCCTGAGATCGCCCACAGTGACCTGTGGCAGACGCTTTGACGCAGTGGGAGCCGGGAGAGTGTCGATGATACTCTTGGCGAGCTGCTTGTAGTAATGCCTGGTGGCAGGCTTCAGGTCCGGATCGTCCCGGTCAGCCTCGGCCTGGATGGCCCCGGCAAGGGAATCGGCGTTGCGAGCCTCGCTGGCACCCTTGAGCTCCTTGAGGATTTCCGGGAGCAATGTGGCCGCAAGATTGTAGTCGGTCGTGCGGAGGCTTCGCTCCACCGACTTCCCATTGACCTTGGCGCGAACCCAATATACGCCATTCGCATGACGAAACAGATTCTCCAACTTCGACCGCTTCAGCCGAGTGGTCTTCTTGGTGGTTCTTCGAGGAGTAGTCATTTGTTCTGTGGTGTTGTGTTTTGTTCTTTGCACGGTGTGGCAAATCGGGGTGACAAACAACACGAAAACACGAGCAATCCCTTATGGGGCCTGTAGCTCAGCGGTTAGAGCAGGGGACTCATAATCCCTTGGTCCAGGGTTCAAATCCCTGCGGGCCCACCTTGATTTACTGGGGAAACCGCCTGCGTATGTGGCGGCGAATTCTCAGGTGCCTGCAATCCGGGTCACCCGGAGTCGCTCGGCGGTCACAAGTGCTTGGAATTTCGCATAGTCGTCTTCCCGGGTGGAAGAGAGAATCAGGTAAGTGTAGCGTCTCCAATGTCGCATTTCCTCAAGCGCATTGGCCATGCGCAGGTTGATGGTTTCCTCGCTATCGGTACCGCGGTCGGAGAGTCGTTCACGCAGCGCTTCGTTGCTGGGCGGCATCACGAATAGATCCGCGAACGCGCGGTGGATGTCGGCATCCCCGCAATCCCGCACCTGGTTCGCGCCTTGGACGTCGATGTCCATTACCACATCCGTGCCGGCCTGAAGATAGGAAACGACTTCGGATTTCAACGAGCCGTAGAGGTTGCCGTGGACTACGGCGTGTTCCAGAAACTCCCGGGCTTCAAGCTTGTGATAGAACTCCTCCTTCGAGAGGAAATGATAGTCCTTGCCGTGTTCCTCACCGGGTCGCGGATCGCGCGTCGTGCATGAAATCGAGTAGTGCGCCTCGCCGGAATCCGCCAACTTGCGGCAAAGCGTGGTCTTGCCCGAACCCGACGGGCCGGAAACAACTAGGAGAATGCCGGTGCGTGCAGACATGGAGGCGGATTTAGAGACCAATGGCCGATGGGAATCGAGCAGTTTATTGAAATTTGTGGATTGCCGGCCTAGGCAATTCTGCGGACGATGGATTCCTGCACCGATGCTCCTCCCCGTATTCCACGATCTGATCAAACCGCAGTGGCGTGTCGTGCTCGAGGAGCTAAAGCTCTCGGGCGGGCTGCCCGTGAGCGAACTCTCGCGGCGGGTGGGCGCCAGCTACATGGCGGTCAAACAACAATGCGAGGAATTGAAGAAACTCGGCTACCTGGACCGCTCGCGCATTCCGCGGACCGCCGTGGGGCGTCCCGAGATTTTCTACAGCCTCGGGGCGAAGTCGGACGCGCTTTTTCCGCAGGTGGGCGAGGCGTTCACGCTCGACCTCTTGCAGGATCTGAAGGGGCTTTTCGGTGAAAACACGCCGGACAAGCTGTTTTTCCAGCATTTCCAGAAACTCTACGAGAAGTGGCAGCCGCTGATCTCCGCCGAGCCATCGCTCGCGGCGAAAGCGGTGAAGCTGATGGTCCTCCGCACCAAAGAGGGGAATTTCGGCAGGTTTGGCGATGTTCCGGAAGGTGCGCTGTGCATTGAGGAATTCCACAATCCGCTTCAGCGCATCTTCGAAGCCTACCCGCGGGCCGCGGCGATGGAGCTCCGCATGATCGAGCAACTGCTCGACACGCGGGTGGTCCGCCGAGAGATTTCCGGGGGGCGGTCCGGCCAGCCACGGGTGGTTTTCGAGATTCCCAGCGTTTGACGGGAAGCCGGACATTTTTCGAATGATTCCCTCCGGCTCCGCGTCGAAGGTGGCTCAATCCTCGAAAACCATGAAAAACCCCTATCTGATTCCTTTTGTCGCCGTGGTCATGCTCGCCGCAACCGGCTGCGACAAACAAGCCCCGGACGTCGCCAAAAAGATTACCGAACTGGAGCAGAAAAACATCGAGGCCGAGCAGCGCCAACGTGATCTGGAGCGCCAGCTCGAAGATCAGAAACTGGCCTCGGAGCGCGACGCGATCGAACGCGAACGCGCGAAAATCGAAGAAGACCGCGCCGCCATGGAACTTCGCGACGGCGATGCCAAGGCGGATCAGGAAGCAGCGATCCGCCAACGCGAACTGGAACTGGCGGAACGCGAAGGGAAACTCGAAACCGTCCAAGCGGACCTTGAGGAAAAACAGGAGGAGCTGCTTGATCGCGGCCAAGAGCTCACCGACCGTGAGCGGGATCTTGCGGGGAGCGAGGCTTTGCCGTTCGAAGCGGTCGATCAGACTGTGCCGGTGGGGGATTACGGGATGTTTTATGATTCGCTCTCCTCGTATGGCTCTTGGTTCGAGACCTCGGACTACGGCTACGTCTGGCAGCCGGTGGTGGTGCGGGAATCCAGTTGGAAGCCCTATTCGCGCGGCCGCTGGATTTGCAGCGACCGGGGATGGACCTGGGTCTCTGAAGAGCCGTTCGGCTGGGCCACCTATCACTACGGACGCTGGGCCCTTCTCCACGGCCGAGGCTGGGTTTGGGTGCCGGGCTCGCAATGGGCACCGAGCTGGGTTTGCTGGCGGGAAAATGACACCCACGTTGGCTGGGCGCCGTTGCCACCGGAGACTCTCGCCTACCGTGGCAGCAATTGGGATTCCAGCGTGGAAGTCCAGTTCGGCATCGGAGCGGCATGTTTCAATTTTGTAGCCGTCCGGGATTTCGGGAGCCCCATCTATCAGCGCCGCCTGCCGGCATCTGGAAATGTCACGTTGATTCGCCAGACCACCAATATCACCAACATCCGGATTCAAAACCAGCAGGTCATTTGCGGGGGACCGCGCTATAAGGAGGTGTCGGCACGCGCCGGTAAACCGCTGCCGTTTTACCGCCTGGACATGGATTCGAATCCCCGACCAAGCCGCGATCCGCTGGCGCTGCGCCCTCGTTTCCAAGGCGACCGTCTCACTGTCTCCGCACCGAATCTGGATGCCGGATGGAACGCGCGCCTCAAGCCCACCCGGGTCAAGGAGCGCCTGGAGTCCGTCAAGGTCGAGCGTAGCCAGAACCTCAGCGCCGAGGTGATCGGCCGCTTTCGCCAAAGCCGCGAAGAAGGGCGGAAAAAAGCCGAGCAGGCGATCACCGAACTCGGCGGACGTGAAAAATTTGACCAACGCCGCATCGAGCGGCTGCAGGACAACCGACGCCAAGCCGAGACCCAGATTCGCAGGGAAAGACCTCGCGATCTCGCCACCAACCCTGACCAACCACGGCGCGAACAACCTGGAAAACCCGCAAACACCGCAGATTTGAATGACAGGCCGGCCCGCAGGCCGGAAGCTGGCGTCGGAGGTCCGGATTCCGCCAATCCTCTGGATGACAGGAATGCCAATGCGGGTCGCAATGGTGGTGCGAAACAAGAACCCGTCCAGCCAACGCCTCTGGAACCCGCCGCTCCCGCCGTCGCCGCCCAACCCGCCGAAACCGTCCCAGTCCCGCAGAGCGAACCTCGCCGCGAGCGGCCAAGCCGTCCCGAAGCACCCGCTGTTCCTGCCAGAGAGCCGGTGGTTGGCACCGCACCGCAGCAGCCGGAAATACCGCCTGCCGTTGACCAACCCCGCGAGACCGCCAAGCCGGAAATGACTCCGCGAGAGAAAGAACAGGCGCGGAAAGAGCCGCAGCAGGAGAAATTGACTGAAGTCGATGCGGCCCGCGAAGCACGGAAGGAGGCGATGGAGCGTCGTCACCAGGAAGACCTAGCCCGTCGGAAACAGCTCCAAGAGCAACAAGCCCAGGGTGCCGAAGCCCAGAAAGCCGCTGCGGCTAGTCCACCGCAGGAACAAACACCGCCAGCCGTGGAGCAACCTCGTGAAACCGCCAAACCGGAAATGACTCCCCGCGAGGAACAACAGGCTTCGAAAGAACGACCGCAGGAAAAACCGCCCGAAATCGATGCCGCCCGCAAAGCGCAACAGGAAGAATTGGCCCGTCGGAAACAGCTCCAGGACCAACAGACTCAGGCTGCCGAAGCCCAGAAAGCCGCCGCGGCCCGCGAGCCGCAGGAGCAAGCACCGCCAGCCGTCGAGCAACCTCGTGAAACCGCCAAACCGGAAATGACTCCCCGCGAGGAACAGCAGGCCTCGAGAGAACGACCGCAGGAAAAACCGCCCGAAATCGATGCCGCCCGCGAAGCGCGGCAGGAAGCGATGGAGCGTCGTCAGCAGGAAGAGCAGGTCCGCCAAAAGCAGCGGGAAGAACAACAGGCACAAGCCGCCACAGTCAGACAACAGGAAATGGCCCGGCAGCAGGAGCTGGAACAAGCCCGCCAAAAGCAGCATGAGCAACAAGCCGAGCAGGCTCGTGAAGCTCAGAAAGAAGCGATGAACCGCGGGCAACAGGAACAAGTCAGGAAGTTACAGGCAGAACAACAAGCCGAGCAAGCCCGCCAAGCACAGGAGGCGGTGATGGCCCGCCAGCAAGCGGAACAACAGCAGCAACAACAACGCGAGGTCGCCGAGCAAGCCCGTGAAGCCCAGCAGGCGGCGATGGCACGCCAACAAGCGGAACAACAACAGCAACAACAACGCGAAGCCGCCGAGCAAGCCCGCGAGGCCCAGCAGGCGGCAATGGCCCGCCAGCAAGCGGAACAACAGCAGCAGGAACAAGCCCGCGCTGCGCAAGAACAAGCCCAACAGAGGCAAGTTGAGCAGCAACGCCAACAACAGGAACAAGCTCAGCGCCAGGCCGAGCAGGCCCAGCGTCAGCAGGAAGTCGCCCAGCAGAGGCAGATGGAACAACAGCGGCAGCAGGAAATCGCCCAACAACGGCAGGAGCAACAACGCCAACAGCAGGAGCAAGCCCAGCGTCAGGCCGAGCAACAACGCCAACAGCAGGAGCAGGCTCAGCGTCAGGCCGAGCAACAACGCCAACAGCAAGAGCAAGCCCAACGTCAGGCGGAGCAACAACGCCAGCAGCAAGAGCAGCAAAAACCACCGGGCCAATAAGATTTTCTCCCCCGTTCGGGGGCGGAAACTTCAGCCGGGATCCTGCGAAACCAAAAGGATGTGGGCATGATCGGGAGTTGTGCACATCGGCTCGGGAAATATTTTCCATTATCCTGGAGTCGGGATGCTTGCGGGGACGTCTGGGTCTGGTAGGAAAGGCCCGTGGCGCAGCAACGTGATGTCCGGGAGGTTCTTCAGTATATTCCCCAATTCCGCGGGAAGATCTTTTTCGTACTCATCGAGGCCGGGCTGTTGCCGGAACCAGCGGTGGCGGAAACTTTGCTGGACCTGGCGGTGCTTGAAGACTTGGGAGTGAAACTCGTGCTCGGCGTGCTCGGCGGCGACATGAAGGACCTCTTCGATTGGACGCTGGAGTGCGAGATCATGGCCGCACGCGTTTCCCGGCCGATCACCGATCCGCTGGCGGCGAAGGAAGTCATGGAAATCCTCGCCCGCGGCCAGTCGGCGGTCATCGACGCCTCGGCGACCGGACCGTTGGACGAGCCGGTGGTGGACTTCGCCCTGCGCATCGGAGTCACGAAAATCATCACGCTGCTAGAGGAGGCGATCCTCATCGACGGAGCACCCGCTCACGCCATCCGCGCAAAAGACGCGGATTCGCTCGCGAGCCACAGCGACCCGGCGGGCGCTGCTTTGCTGCTGGCAGCAGCGGCGGCTTGCAAACGCGGCGTGCCGCGGGTGCACGTGCTCAACGGCCGCCAACAGGGCGTGCTGGTGGACGAACTTTTCTCCAACGAAGGCGTCGGCACGATGGTCCACGCGGACAGCTACCGGGTGATCCGCGAGCTGCGCGAGGAGGATATTCCCGAGCTGCTAGGAATGATCGGTCGCTCGGTGCGGCGGACGAAACTGGTGGCGCGGACCTACGAGGACATCCAGTCGCGGATCGAGGATTTCCGGGTGATGGCGATCGATGACAACGTCGTCGGTTGCGTGGCGTTGCACGAGTATCCCGCGGAAGACTGCGCAGAGGTGGCTTGTTTGTATGTGAAAATGGCACACGAGGGTAGGGGCTATGGCATCGAACTGGTGCACCACGCGCAGAAGCTCGCCCGCGAACGGGGGATCGGGCGCGTGTTCGCGCTGAGCAACCGCGCGGCGGACTTTTTCACGACCAAGCTCGGCTATTCCCCGGCGACGGTCCTGGATCTACCAGAGAAACGCCGCGCGCAGTTTGAAGCGAGCGGGCGTGACTCGCTGGTTTTCTCGCTGAAGCTTGCGGGGGAAAGTTAGGGGATGGATTTTGGGGCGCCAACTTTTGGGACGATCCCGGAGATGTTAATCGGCGGGGACCCCATCGACGCCGCGGTCGCCGAAAACCCAGTTGACCAACCTGACCAACTTGGCTAAGTTTTTTCGTCATGCAAGTCACCATTCATGAGGCGAAGACGCAGCTTTCCAAGTTAATCGCGGCGGCGGAGCGCGGAGAGGAGGTCATCATCTCCCGGCGCGACAAGCCGGTGGTAAGGCTGACCATCGTGGAGGGATTTTCCGGCAAAACCCGGATCGGTGGACTCGATCGCAGGAAACTTAAAATGGCCGCGAAGTTTGATGACCCCGCGCTCAATGCGGAAATCGCCAAAACCTTCAACCAACCATGACCCGCACCACCGTGAAAGGTTGGTTGCTGGACACCCACGCGCTGTTGTGGATGCTGCACGGCGACAAGCGCCTATCAAAACCAGCGGCCCGAGCAATCGACGGCAAAATTCCGCTCTATCACTCGTCCGCGAGCTTTTGGGAAATCGCGATCAAACTTTCCGGGAAAGGATTCGATTTCGAAATCGATGACGACTGGAACCTCATTTATCCGGACGAGTTGAAGCGCATCGGTGTCCCGCTCCTTGCACCAACCATCGATGACTGCCGCCTCTTGCAAGAACTCCCCAAGCACCATGGCGATCCATTCGATCGCATGCTGGTTTGTCAGGCCAAACGGCTTGGATTGGGAATCATCTCCGTGGATGAAATCATCGACTCCTATCAAGTCATGAGGATGTGGTGACGCCGCCTCGTCCCATCGATGTTGAAATGCGATACCTGACCCCATTCAAGGATTCCCTTGCCACCGCATCGCCCTGCGAAAGCCATGCGATTCTGCCTCTTGCGAGGTCGCGCAATAAAAATCCCCCTGCTCGGGCCGAATCTTCACATGGTCATACATTTGATCGAATGGCAGATGATACACCTTACCAGACTTGCTCTTGGCGTTACACTTGATGCGTGGAAACTCCCGCAACTTGTCATTTTCCTTCAACTTGACGCCGAGCAAATCAGCGAACTTTCGAGCCCGATCGCTCAGTTTAGTGGAGGTTGCAACGCACCCTGCCACATTAAGTCCAGCATTCGCTTGTTCCACTCGCAACGCTACCATGGTCCCAAATGTCTGGAACACATGCTTCTCATGAATCATCTTGGAGTTTGACCAATACTTACATTGCACCACCAGGATTTCGCCCGGCTTTCTTGCAATCAGATCGCGGCCAAGATCATCCAGACCTTCAAGCGCGCCGTGGTATTCCACTTCCCAGCCCTGACTCTCAAGTCGATACCCACAAAAGCGTTCATATTCTAGACCAATCTCCCACTTGCTTTTGTTTCTGGCGCAATATCGATCCAGCGCCAACTGAGAGCGACCCGCCTCATCAAGCGAGTTCCACTCATCCTCAGAAAGCCACCCTTTTCGCCGATCTGCTTCCCCATCGTCCACCTTGATCAGATCTTCCTTCGTCGGCACCTCACCATCTCGCAATTCTGCCAACATCGGGAACAGTCTCTCATAATAGGCGACCAAATTCCGATGTACAATCTCGCTCGCCTTCAGTTCGCGAATTTCTCGTCCAAGGCGTTTCCTCAACTCCTCAGTTTTGATCGCGATGCTCCTCAGACTGTCAATATCCTTGCGGCGTGTCACAATCCACGCGTCGGCAAACTGTTCCGCCAGCGTCGGGAAGCCGGCGGATTTTTCCGCCCAACATGTTTCCCACAGTCGATGAAGTTCGGCATCGGCGGCTTGAATCTCTGCCTTGGCCGCTGTCCTGAACTCTTCGATCGAATCCATCTCGCTCTTCAATTCGTCGTCCCTATCATCAAGGCTGGCTTTGATTCGCTCGAAATCCCGCTTGGCACCCTCAATCTGCTTTCGTTCTCGCGCGAAAAGACTCGTCACTGAATTTTCCGCCGCTGCCGTTTCTTGGAACCCGGAAAGGGCTTCGGTCAAGCGAGATTTATCATTTTCGAGCTTGGTGTTTTCCGCGCGTAACCGTCGGAGTTGAACTTCGGCATCGGATGGACGGACAGCTTCTTTGTGAATGCCGTAGACCACCCATAGCAAGAGTCCGGCAATGGGTAGAATCCAGAGCCATACCGGCTCTTTATGAGTCAATGCAAGAAACACCGCCAAACAGCTGGCGAGCGGAGCAGTTATTAGAAAGCAGCCAACTGTTGATGCATCGCCTTCACGGTCAGAAGCCATTTTGTACTCGGTCACGTTTTCCAGATCTTGGCATTCGTTGGGAGGTCGTCGAGAGCAAATCGAGTTCATTACGTGAGAGGACGGCGTGACCGTTTGGACCGTCTAAATGGGGCCGGGCCTCGCGCACTAACATCAAGGTGATTCTTCGGGGTGGATTGCTCGTTGGGGAAGAGGATTTATGTTAGGTGGATTCCCTTCATTGCCAGATCATGGCCGGCTGGCCGAGCAGAAAGTATGCGGGTGTAACTGAAACTGGTGGGCAAGGAGCGGCGGACTCCGATCCGCCGTGGCCAATGGTGGGTCGATGATGCAGTGCGAAAGCGCTTTTCCATCGGCTATCCATTGGCATGGGCGATTCGGAGATCGCCCTTCCTTGTGGTGGCGGTCTGTTTGTCTCGGCGAAGCTTTGCGGAGACGGATGAACGTCTGCGGTGCCCTTGCTGAAGCTTCGCTCGTTTCATCCACATCGACGCTCGCAGAGCGCCGCTACAACGCGGTCCGGTGGAGAATGAAATCAAACGGATAGATCTGGCCGTCGGACTGGGCGAGGATGGCGTTTTCCGGGCGGACATCATTGCCGAACTCAGCTCGCCTTCGACTTGGCCACCGTCGAGGCTTTGGGCGAAGTCACCAGCTTCAAGGCATCTTCCGGCAGCACGGGCCCACTGCGTGATTCGAGAATCGCCGAGCGGAGGCGGTTGCGACGGTTTTGTTCGAGTGCTTCCTCGACGGCGACCCTACGTTGGTTCCTCGGATTCATGGGCGGAGTTTATAAGGTCGGCGAAGTATTCAAGCTGAAGGATTGAGGGGATATCGACGGGAGGAGACGTGGTGATTGGTTGCTATGATTGGACAGTCACTTTGATAGGTCCGGGTAATCGAGCAATTATGCCGAGGCAGGGTTTTAGGGCGATTGCCCCGTCTCATCGCGGTTGATCGATCTCAGATCGACGCGTTGGTCCGCATTCATCTCCAACAGGAATACCGTGGTGCGCCTGATGTCCGTGAGGCCGATGATTCTGCCGGCCTCGATTCTGAAGTGTTCGGTCCATTGACTGTTTCTCGGATGAAACAGGGTCACCAAGGCATCGCCATCCGGATCGCGGCTGGTCAGGTTGGGTCCCTTGAACAAATTGCAATGGTGGCAGGCGAGCGCGAGATTCTCGATTTCATCGGTGCCGCGATGTTGTTTTGCGACGATGTGCTCTACATGATAGGCATGGAACGGTTCCCAGGATTGCCGCATCCGACAATATTCGCAGCATCCCGCCGCCCGGGCGATCACGAGGCGGCGGCTTGATTCGGACACCGCCATCAGGCAGCGGACTTGAGTTTCAATCTGGCTTTGGACTGCAGGAGTCCAAGAAAACTTCCGAAGGAGACGGCACTCTGGTATTCGTGGCGTTCGTCTTCGGTGAGCAAACCCTCGTTGGCTCGCTCCGCCAGCCAGGCCATCCTGGTCGCAGCCTCCTCGGGTGCCCGCATTTCGACGAGAGCTTTCAAAGCGTTCGTATCGAAAGAGTCCGCCACGGCGGCGAGCATGGTTTCCATCGCGTTCATCGGGCGCACGCTAGCCCGCTGGACAATCCAGCGCAATTCCCGTTTTTTGGCCGGACTAATTTCCGGGGTCCTAAATAGCAGACGCCCTCGTCGAACTGAGAAAATGTTCTTACAGCCGCTCCAAAAAATCGGTTTCATCGGAGGAAACCGTGGTAATTGTCTGCGGTCCACCTCACCCATTCCAAAACCCATGAAACTGAAATTCTGCGGTGCCGCCGGCACCACCACCGGCTCGCAACATCTGTTGGAGATCAATGGCAAGCGCATCCTGCTGGATTGCGGTCTCTATCAGGGCTCGCGCAAGCACGCGTATGACGTGAACTGCTGCTTCCCGCACTACGACCCGAAGTCGATCGACGCGGTGATCCTGTCGCACGCACACATCGACCACAGCGGAAACCTGCCGAATCTAACGAGCAAGGGCTACACCGGGAACATCTACGCCACCCACGCCACGCGGGACCTGTGCCAGATCATGCTCGCGGATTGCGCGCGGATCCAGGAGAGCGACATGGACTGGCTGAACAAGCACCGGAAAAAGGAAGGACTGGAGCCGGCCACGCTGCTTTACACCGAACAGGATGCGGAGCGCTGCCTGCGGCAGTTCGTGACAATCAGTTATGACCGGCCGATTCCGGTGTCCGACGGCGTGACCGTGACGTTCATCGATGCGGGCCACATCCTCGGCAGCGCGCAGGTGCTGCTGGAGGTGGATGACCGTTCGGACGGCAGGAAAAAGCGGTTCCTGTTCACCGGGGATGTCGGCCGTGGCTCTAACGAAGTGCTGCGCGATCCGGTGCCGGTGCCGGACATCGACTTCCTACTGATGGAGAGCACCTACGGCGGTCGCGAGCACGAGGCCCCGCCGGGGGTGGGCGGCCATTTCGGCGAGATCATACGGCAGGCGGTCCGGCGCGGCGGCAGGATCCTGATCCCGGCGTTCGCGGTCGAGCGCACGCAGCAATTGTTATACGTGCTCAACGAGCTGTTCCAGGCGGGTGAAATCCCGGCGATCCCGGTTTATGTGGACAGTCCGCTGGCGGTCAGTGCGACGGAGATCTATCGGCTGCACCCGGACTCCTTCAACCAGGAGGTCTATGACTCGCTGTTCGAGCGGCAGAATCCATTCGGTTTCGAAAATCTAACATTGGTGCGGTCGGTGAACGGTTCGAAGGCGCTCAACGACATCATCGGGGTGTCGATCATCATTTCCGCTTCAGGCATGTGCGAGGCGGGTCGCATTTTGCACCATCTGAAAAACAACATTGGCGACCCGAAGACCACGGTCCTGTTCGTCGGCTATTGCGCGGACAACACACTGGGCCGCCGCATCCGTGATGGCGAGCGGGAGGTGCCGATCCTCGGCGGCCGCTACAAGGTGCGGGCGAAGATCGAGATCATCGATTCGTTCTCGGGCCATGCGGACCACTCGGAGCTGCTGGATTATTTCGAGCGGATCACCGGCCCGAAGGAACGCGTGTGGCTGGTCCACGGCGAACCTGATAGTGCGCTGGCACTCCGCGACGGCCTGATGGCGGTGCACAGCGGATCCATCGAAATCGCGAAGCTCGGCGGGGAAGTGGAGTTCTGAAACGGGCGGCGTCCCGGCCGTCTCAGCCGGATTCGGAGCAATGAATGACTGGCTGGGAAGGGCCAAGGCACGTTTGAGGATCACCGAACAGCCAGTCCTTCTCCGCGGGTGCTTCGCAAAACAATTTTCATCCTCCAAGAAAATAAACTTGCCTTACCCCCCACCCATCCTGTCATTCACTATCAGTTACTCATTCAATTCTAAATTCATAAAAACATGAACCAGTCAACAGATTCAGGAGGAACCACTCGCAGATCATTCATCAAGCGAAGCGTCGTCGCCGCTGTTGCGGTTTCCAGCTTGACGATCTTCTCGGGACTTGTGAATGCAAATCTTCCTGGCGGCGGGTACCCCTGTTCTATCTCAAAGAATCAGGGAAAGTTCGGAGATGGAGGCAACTTTAATGATGTGGAGATTTTATTTTGTCGGGCAAAAAAAGCCGACTGTTACCAAGAACTAAAATGCGGAAAGTTTTACCAGTTGGATGAAAATGGTCGCGTCAAGGTAAACCCGCAGACTGGCCAGCCTTTGACTGAATTAGTGAGTTGGTCATGTTCGGAAATGATAGAAAATCCATTCTTTGGACAACCAGATTTTCCTGACGAAAGTATGATGGTTCCGGTCACTAAAAAGTGCCTCCCATAGCATGTGTCAGGGGATACGGAGGTGCATGTAATGAAATCAAAATTTGGAAAATTTCTTGCTGTTTCAGCTTTGGCGCTGGTTGCCGGGGCATTGATGTTCCCAAACCAGCGCATGGTCGAAACTGACCGACGAATTGGCAAAAAGAAAGTGGGTCGCGAGAGTAACGGTGCTGCAAACCAAGGAGTGGCACAACCCATACCGCTAACAGTAAAGACGGATTCCTACCCCAAGGCAACTTCAGCGAAAGTCAACGAACTTTTCAATTTTCAACCAGACGGATTTGGCTCCGCATGGAAACAAATTTCGGATACCTTCGAGCCAGAAGAAGAAAGGACTCTTTTTTTGCGACAGATCGCGATAAGAATGTCTGGAATGGGTCATCCAGACGAGGCAATTGACATGATTGTAAAAACCTTTGGTGATGGAGAAACACGTACACAGATGATTGCTGCCTGCTTCGCTTATTCGCAAAATTTGGACATACTGAAGAAATGTTACGGTTTATTGAAATATGAAGGAGAACAGCGTGCTGCAAGGATTGCCTCCGCATCGTGTTTAGCTACGGCAATGAGCAAATCTAACGGAATATTGAAATTTAAAGAGTGCAACCTGGAATTTCTTGAGAAGGATGAGACGCAAGTTTGGATTTCTGCTGCAGAACAATATCTGATTAAAACTCAGAGAAACAGCCCCAATGATGTGGCGTCCAGCTTTGGCAAGATCATGAGGATGGAACTCCCCGATGGAATGAAAGCGGGGTTGCTTGCTCAACTGTCAGAGATAGTGCCCATTCTGGCTTGGCAGGAGTATGTGAAATCGGACCTTGCTGCAAGCGGCCTTGATGAAGCAAAGCTGATCGTTCGCCAAATGGTTGAGAGGGACTCCGCAGCGGCCATTGCTGAGGTTCTTAAATCGCCGGGTAGCGAAGCGCTGCTTGGGGTGGCATTAAACTATTGGGGATCAAAGGATTCGCAGGCAGCCTCAAAGTGGTTGAGTGAAAATGGCCCTGGCTTGAGCATCAAGCAGTATGATAGTGCACTGGTAGGTGTGGCCGAGCTTTTGGCTAAAAAGCAAAATTTCACGGAAGCAAGCCAATTGGTTTCAAAAATTGATGATGCAAATGTAAAAAGTGAAGCCGAGCGTGTAGTTTGGAACGCCGAACGTGATTCCTTACGCGAAAACGTCCGTAGAGACCCAGCGGGAGCGCTTCAATCCATCACCTCCGGCCAATCAAAATACGCCGACTACTGGCTGGAGGAGGCTATGGGCACTTGGGTGGCGAAGGATATCGACAAGGCTCAGGCCTGGTATCAGCAAAACTGGAAATCGCTACCTGCCAGCAAGTCCCAGTATCTGGCTGCTGCATTTGCGAACCAGGCGACTCAGCAAGGTGACGTGGCCACCGCCCGTCAATGGGCCGCCCTGATTCAGGATGAGAAGACCCGGGACCGCATCAACGCGGGCATCGCCACGGCCGAAGCCCATCCCAAGCCGTGAACGTAGGTACATACCTGTGGGGGAAGAGGAGAAGAGGTGGGCCGGAGATCCGCCCGCCTCAGCGGGAGGGGCTGCTGCGATCTTACTGCACGGATTGGTTCACCGCAGCCTGCGGAACGTGGTGGAAAGCCTGTGGAGAAATTTGATAGGATCCTTGTCTCAGCCGGATTCGGAGCAACAAATGACAGGTTGGTAAAGCCGAGGTAGATTGGAGGATCAACCGAACAACCACCCCTGTTCCACGGGTGCGTGGCGAAAGAGGCCCTGATTGTCCAGGAACCGGCGGATCTCCTGCTCGGACTTCGCATTGATAGATTGGACCGCTCGCGTGTGTACGACAGGAAGAGCGTCAACGATGCCCTTTCTTCCCATGGGAACATAATCGTATCCCCAGCCGCTCAGGTTTTCAGCATCCAGATAGCCGTAAAACTCACGCCAGCCTTTGCGCGTGAAAACCGGGGCCATGATCTCCACGAAATTTGTCAGTCGTCCCACCACCGAACGTGCCGTTCTTCCATCAGGCCCGCGCCACGGCGGGGGAGCCGGCCGGTGTCTGGTGATCGCGTGTGAAAGCCCGTGCGGGGATTGGATCGCGGGTTGTGCCATATCGAGCCGGTTTATTTCCATGATCCTCGCGAACCGGAGGGGATCAAAATTTTCGATACCGAGGTCATCGTCCCAGTAAAAAATGAAATCGTATTCCTTCACAGCATCAGGGTGCAGGTGCCTAATCGCCAGAGGAAACTTGAACCCCTTGTCTCGAATCACCCGCACCGTTCCCGGCACCTGCAGATCCGCCTCGTCGTATTGCAGAAGCAGACAATCCGCTCCCGCATTGAGGAATGCGCCCAGCACATCGGACAATAGTGCGGCCGCTGGCGCACCCGTCGGTGCCGCATAGAGCATCTTGGGGCGGGCTTTCCGGGCCGAAGCCCTGATCCTTGCTTTCGCGAACGGACACTGCTGGAGCAGCACTGGAAAATGCAGCATCCCCGGTACATGCTCCACCGGTCCCTGCCAGTGCCACGTCCGTTTGTCATACCAGCGACCCTTCCGTTCCAAGGGAGTGAAACTGCCGGAGCCACCGATGTCTTCGATCTTGAGTCCCGCGCAATTCACCAAGGTCGGAATCAATGCCTCGGGATGGCCTTTCCAGCCTTGGGACAAGCCTAGCAGGATCGCTTCCGCCGCATGGCGGTTGATCCGCAAGATTGCCAGCAGTGCCGCCACTGCACGATCATGCCACGAGACAACCTCGGGTGATTCCAAGCCGGGCCACCAGTTCCAGTCCGGATCCTCCGCTTGAGTGCGGATTGAAGTGGCGAGGAGATCAGCAGGGTTGTGGTCGAAATCACCTTGAAACTCGGCGATGTCGCTTTCGAAAAGCACCCGCTCATCAATGACCCAGAGGAACTGCAAGTCGGTTGCGAGAAACTGTCGCAACATCTCGCCATATTCACCAATTGAAGGAGTCTGATAGATCATGCCGGTGAAAGAACTCAATTGCGATGGATGAGACCATGAATCGTGGATTCATGTTGGTTTAGAACAACGAGGTAATCTTGAATACCGCGCTACCCGCAACTGCGGCACAAGGCAGAGTGATGATCCATGACATCAGGATTTTTTGAATCACGGCACCATTGGCCCGTCGATTTACCATACCAATCCCGAATAATGCCCCCACGGATACGTGAGTGGTCGAAACCGGAAGGCCCAGCAGACTTGCCATTGTGACAATGAGACCTGTTCCAAGATTTGCTGAAAATCCCTGTCCGTGGTTCATCGCAGTGATTTTATGGGACATTGTTTCCGCCACCCGGCGTGCCCCCATGATCCCTCCGATGCTCATCGCGCAAATGATCAATCCCATGGCCACAGGCACCTTCATCTGTGGCACTGCCAGCAACAGTGCTGCCATTTTCGGTGTGTCGTTGAGACCGCGCGCGAAGCCTACTGCCCCAGCACTGAGGAAATGCGCCCCGTCCATTATCCGCTGGCTATTCAGGCCGACAAATCGCCCATGGTATCGCTCCTTGCAATCCATGGCGGTTCCACAGCTCGCTGTGATTTGAGGGGCGCAATCCTGCAGGGCTAACAACGAATCGGGTCTGGGTATGGGAATCACCTTGGATCCCAAACCCAAGCAAAAGCACCACTCTTTTGGAATCCGGCAGAAAAGGCGGAGAGAATGGAGTGCCAGATAGATTCCCGACCCAACAACCACCGCCAGCACCGGACTCAGGATCAACGGCAGCAAGAACCCCTTTCCAAGCACTGCGAATTTCACGCCACTTCCTACCGCCATCCAGCCGCTGCCAAGCATCGCGCCGGTCAGTGCGTGAGTGGTCGAAACTGGAAATCCCAGGAATGTGGCGAGAAGTACCGTAGCACCTGCAGCCAGTGCGACCGCGACGACAAATTGCGGGGTAATGGCTAGTGCGTCCGGGACCAATCCTTTGCCGGAGAATTTGCTCAGAAGTCCTGCTGCCAGCATGATGGCCGCAAATGATCCTGCCGCCGTGGACATGACTCCCCAGCCTAATGCCGTGCGGTAGCTTGTGGCACCACTGCCATACAGGGATGCCACGCCTTTGAAAATGTCATTTGCGCCGTTGGACCAGGCCAGCAACAAGACCGTGAGTAAGAGTAGGATAAGCATGTTAGTGGAGGATGGAAGTTGCCCGAGCTCGATTAGCCGAGATGCAGTCCCCAGCGCGAGATGTCCGAGCCGGAACCAAACTTCCTAGCGAAAAAACAGCCGCTTTCCGCAATCTCGGCAGCCACCCGTGGCGGCACCCGCAGAAATTCATGCGGATGATCGTCGCCTTCCCGCCAGTCAGTCCAGGTGACCGGCCGGTTGGCCACGGCTTGGAGTGGAGGCTTCCCGCAAGCTGCCAGAGTAGTGGCGAAATAGGACTCGTCCGGAGCGAAGACATTCTCGAACGAGCGGGTCCAGTCGTTCTCCGTCACCAGTAGTGCATCCTCGCGGCTCAGGCACATCCATTGGTCTTGGAAATGGGCGATCTCCTTGCGGATACCTGGCAGGTTTTCCAGTCTTTGTGCTTTCAGGACATTCCGCCGTCGTACCTCAGCCCACGGCTGTATCTTCATCCGCGACCTGGTGTCCAGCCGCAGGCTGGATGCCAGCGCCTCGAACGGCCTAACCGGCACACAGCTCTCGGAAACCAGCATGAAATGCGTGATGTCGGAATCCTCCAACGCCGCCCGCAGCAGTTCCAGCGTGGCGTGAACCAATGAGATGGATCCCCAACCGGTATCGACCCTGCTGCGGATCTGGCGGTCACGGAGAAGCGACTCTTCACCCAACTTCCCGACATCGCCCGTGTGGGCATGAACCGTGGCGTGGCCGTTTGCTTTCGAGAGGTATTCGCTCCAGACGTCGTGTTGATTCACATCTCCCCGGGTCAGGAAAATGAACGCGACCTTCGCAGGTGGTCCCGCGTCTTCGGGCGGATTTTCTACCGCGACCAGCGCCGGTGACGGAAACTCGATCACCACGTCCGGTTCTTCTTCCGTTGCCTCGTCGGGGACATGTGCTTCCATGTTCACACCACAGCAGCTTCCGCTCGGGAAATACACCAGCTCGCTGTTGGAGTTGCCCCAGGTGACGTATTCCACGTCCAGCGTGAGGATCTGGGACTTCACGAACGAGGGCACGAAGGTCAGCATACCCAACTGGGCGAGCCGGGGATACGCGGCCACGGTCATGAAGAACTCATCGAACCCATAACTCGGCCACTTGTGGGCTTGGATCTGAAGGGGACCGCAACCGGGAAAGATCACCATCGGGTCGATGTTCCCTCGGATCGCGTGCCAAGTGAATGCATCCAGCAGTTTCCTGGCGTCCAAACCACCACCCTGCACGCCGAACTGGCAGCCCATGAACGGCAGGTAGCAGACCTTGCGGTCGGCGGTTAGATCCGTCGGCACCGGTACCCGCCATGCACCCACGCCCGCTTGCTCCATCGTTCGGGAGCGCAGGAGATCGGACTCCAGCTCGTTGAGCCGGTCCACATCCGTCACCGTTACCCGTCTGCCTTCCTCGCTGAAGGGCAGGAACCGCCACAGGCCGGCTGGGGCGAAATGGATGGAGGAGCTTTTCATCACATGCACCTCGTTGCCTGCCGCAGCGAGTTCGTCCGCGAGGAACTCCATGTCCTTCGCGAGATAGACACGGACCACGGCTTCGGGAAACTTGCGGGACAATTCCGGCACCAGTTCCAGCAGCGGTCTCACATAGTGGTCCCAAGGATTGAATCGCTTCGCCAGCCCCAGTGCCTGCGCGTTCTGCAGCAGCTCGCGCGTTGGAGTCGGAAGATCGGGATCGCCCTCGCGCACGTTCTTCCAGAAGAGTGAGACACTCACGATGTCCTTGCGCTCCGGTTGCGCGTTCAGTACGCGCTCCGTGCCATACCACGCCTCCAGTTGCGCGCGGTCCTCCGGCGTCGCCAGTTCATCGAATTCATCCACCATCTCTTCGGTGAATACGGGAAATACGTCGGTCCAGCCCATGGTAGTTTTGATTAAAGCTCAAGGAGTGTGGGCACCGCGCTCACCACTGAAAAATCCGCAATTCTCTTATCCAACCGTTACCAGTGAGACAGCCCTGTGCGTCGGCTCCGGCTTGCCCGGCTGGAACGCGGCCCGGTCCAGAAATTCCACCGTAACCCGGTTCTGCGATCGGAAAGCCTCGTCAACAATCGCCTCCAACAACTCCGCCTGTCCCTCAGCCCGCAGATTCACCAGCAGCCGTCCATCAGATTCACTGGCAGATTCACTGGCTGCCGCCAATTCATCCTCGTGCAGACTCGGTTCTTCGCCGCTCATCACCTGATGCAAACGCCAACGGCGGTCCCCGGTTTCCACACTCATCTTGAAATGCCCTACCTCGTGGCCGCTTTTCTCAAGTGCGCGAGCAATCCACCCGCCGGCTTCCGCAAGCCAGCTTCCCCAGTCGAAATCACATCCGGAGTCTAGCGGTTTGCAGCGGGCTTCCGAATTTACCCAGCCGAGCAGCGCCTCGCCCACGGCATAGCGTTCGTAATCCACCTCCATGATCTCCGACGGCCTGCTCCGGGCCGTCAACAACGCCTCGAACCATGCGACAAGTCCCTCGCCTGTCTTTCCGGAAACCTTGAAAACCCGTTTGCTAGGGTATGCCTCGGTCAACCGCCTGTCCAAATCCGCGAGATCGTCGTTTTCCAACAGGTCCGTTTTGTTAACCACCAGCCACTCCGCCTCCTCCAGTTGCTTGCGGAAGACATATCCCACATCCCGGTGGAAATCCCTCGCGTTGCGCTTTCCGCCCAGTGTTGCCAACGCCCGCCGCGCATCCACCACCACCGACAGCGGGGAAAGGGCGAACGGCATGTGATAGACCTGTTCCAGCGGCAGGATCACCGTCGCCATCAGGTCGGTACAGCTTCCCACCGGCTCCGCCACAATCACGTCCGGGCGCGAGGCGGCATCCAATCTCCCAACGGCCCCTACCAGATCATCGAGCCGGCAGCAGAAACAGCCGCCGGTGATTTCCTCCACCTCGCCGCCCGGAAGCGATCTCCGGGCGGAATCCGTATCCATCAGACCCTTGCCCTGGTCGTTCGTCACGAGCCCCACCCGCAATTCCTGTTGCTCCAGCCACTGGCTGAAACAGCCGATGAGCGTTGTTTTCCCCGCACCCAGAAAGCCGCCAATGAGGATCATTCTCCGTCCGCTACCGCGAGCCGTCGCAAAACAATTTTCGTCTTCCATGAAATAAAACTTGCCTTACCCCCCCCCCATCCTGTCAATCACTATCTGTTACTAATTCAATTCTAACTTCAGAAAACCATGAACCAATCAACAGATTCAGGAGGAACCACCCGCAGATCATTCATCAAGCGAAGCGTCGTCGCCGCCGTTGCTGTTTCCAGTATGACCATTTTCTCAGGGCTGGTTCATGCGGGTTCGGTTCAGAATTCCTACTGCTCTCCGACGGCTTCCAAGCCAACCGTAGATGGAGTGACGGCTGAGGACTTTTCTTGCAAAATTCAGCCGCCGACCGATGGATCATCTTGTAATGAAGAAGTTGTGTGCGGTAAGGATAAAAACGGGAAGGATGTGAAGGTGAAATGTGACAACGTAGTGGTGAAATGTCGCACGGTGGCCACTGACTTCCAAGGTGCGGGCAGCGGAAGCTAACATACATGAATCGCCATATCTGCGGGAAATTTTGGGCATTATTGATCGGCTTCTCAATTTGCAGTGTCGGCTGCGATAAAAAGTCCGGTCGTCCCCTTGAGGATGAATCGCGGCCGGCTGCACAGCGCCTCCGAGTCCCGAATGCCTCGACGACGGGAAGTGATAAATTGGTTGATCTCGTCAGATCTCTGACGTCGAGGAAAGAGATCACTAATGATGATATTGACGCTCTTTACAATCGCCTCGACCAAATTTCTCCGCAGGATTTCGATGAACTTTGGAATTCTTTGCAGCAACTGGAAGTCTCAACCTATTTGAAATATAGACTGCTTTCCCGCAGCTTGCATGGTCTTGCCCTTTCTGGCAGTTTCGATAAAGCATTGGGTATTGCGAAACTTGAGTCAGTTCCTGCTAACCGTGCAACCTTGCTTTATGGTGCCTTTGGTGGGGCTCGCGGCGAAATTACGACAATCATATCAGAATATGAGAACCTTCCAAAGTTGGAGCGAGCTGGGGTTACGGGAGGCATTGCTGAAAGTATTGGTTCCCGTGGGAAATTGTCCCTGAATGAGTTTGAATCCATTGGTGAGATTTCTCCTGAGTTAAAAAGGGGGTTGATTTCCGGGTTGGATCTTTATGCTGCGGAAGACATTGCCCGGCTTGGAGAACTGAAGAAGATATGTAAAGCTATTGAAGCCCAAGGCGAGGGCAATGCCGGCGTTTTTGAAACGGTTCTTTCGTTCCGCGCGGCGGAAAACCTTGAATTGGTGATGAGAGAATTCGAAACTATGGGAAGGGGAAAAGGTGATGGATGGAAGATGTTGATTTCTGAACTTACGAAGCGGAATCCAGAAGGGGTGATGAACGTATTGATAAAAGGCAATGAAGTTGGCGATATAAGGTATGCTGTCTCAAAATGGGCGGAGGTGGATTATTCCCAGGCGTATGATTGGTTTTCAAATCACGAGCAAACCATGGCTCCTAAGGTTGCGGACAGCATGCTCGCGACGTTTGTCGAGAATCAACTGAAAACAAGTTCCATCGAGGATGCACAGGTGACGATAGGAAGAATCCAAGATGCAAACATCAGGAAAACCGCGGAAGGGCAAGTTTGGAGTGCCGAACGTGATGCGTTGCGGAAGGATGTCGGAAACGACCCCTCCGGCGCAATTCAAGGTATAGTTTCCGGCCAATCGAAATACGCCGATTACTGGTTGGAGGAAGCGATGGGCACCTGGGTGGCAAAGGATTTCGACAAGGCTCAGGCATGGTATCAGCAAAACTGGAAATCCCTACCCGCCAGCAAGTCCCAGTATGTGGCCGCGGCGTTCGCGAACCAGGCGACTCAGCAAGGTGATGTGGGCACCGCCCGCCAATGGGCGGCTCTGATTCAAGACGCCAAGACCCGGGACCGCATCAACGCGGGCATCGCCAAGGCCGAAGCCCAGCCCAAGCCGTGAACTTAGGTTCATACCCAGTGCGGGAAGAGGAGAGGAGGCGGACCGGAGATCCGGCCGCCACAGCGGGAGAGGCTGTTGCGATCCTGTTGCATGGAGTGGTTCAGCGGAGCCTGCGGCATGTGGTGGGAAGCCTGCGGAGAAATGTGATAGAGCCATTGGCGAGCCATGGTGAGGTGGATGTGTTTTTTCATTCCTGGGATGTGGAGGAGATCCACAACCCGCGCGGGGGAGAGCACGGAGTGGCCGTGGATACGGCGGAAGTGGCGCGGTTGCTGCCGGAGGCACGGGGGATTTTCGAGAGTCAGGAGGCGTTTGACCGGACGGTGGATTGGGAACTCTTGTTTGCGAACAACCCGATGCGGCATTGCACGACCGGCGAGGAGGAGGCACGGGCGACTCTGATGAATTTCCGGCGGGCACTGGAATCACAGGAGCGGGCATGGCGGTTTTTCGAGAAGACGAAAACGCGGAGCTACGACGTGGTGGTCGCGACGCGGGCGGATCTGCTGTTTTTGGAGAAAATGAAGTCCGACGCTCACAGAGCGACGCTACAGGATGGGCGGATTTGGGTGCCGCGCTTTCAAGCTTGGGGCGGGGTGAATGACCGTTTCGCAATGGGCAGCGAGGAGGTGATCAAGGTCTGGTCGAACCGGGCGGCGTTCGCCGATGGCTGGCTGCTGAAGGCGGGTGGGGAATCCTCGGAGTGGCTGCTGAGGAAGTGGCTGGAGCGGAACCGGGTGGCGGTGGAGTTTCTGGATTTCACTTTTCAGCGAATCCGCGCGAATGGTGAGGTGGCGGCGATGGACCGAGGCCTAACTGCCGCTGTGAATCGAAGACAAGAGGCGATTCTGGAAACTCACGGGTTGTCCGCGAAACGGGAGAGATTTCTGATTCTGGCGCGGGAGGCCGGGGTGATGACGGAGGGACTGCGCAAGGTGCTCGCGCCGTTAGGGAAAGTGGAGGTGATAGTGGATCGGCCCGTCGCGGCGACCGATGATCGCCACCCCATTTGGGTGACCGACGAGGAGGCGGAGGGATACGGCGGACTGATGAGCAACTCCGGGCCGTTTCCTTGGATCACGGCGTGGTCACGGGCGATGGTGCATCTGGCGCGGACCTTGGAGGATGACGAGGCGGTATGGTTCGTGGAGGATGACGTGGCGGGAGATGCTATGTCGTTCGCGGAGCTGGTGACTCTAACGAAGGCTGCCGGGGCTGAGCTGGCGGCGGTCGATCTGCGGACACGCCACGATGATTCTCATTGGCCCCAATGGCGGTATGCGGATGGCTGCTTCAACCAGCACGGACGAGGCTTCCAGCCGCTCTGCCGGGTGAGCGGGAGGCTGATCCGGGCGGCATTGGAATTTCGCGAACGGCACGGGAAATTTACGTTTCATGAAGTGCTTTTCGCATCGCTGGCCTTGGAGGCCGGGCTTGCGTGGCTGAACTGGAGCCGGGATGAGACCATCAGTCATCTCTTTTCCCGTTTTCGTTATCGCCCGGAAGTGAGGCCGATCAAACGGGGCATCAGTCATCCGGTGAAGGACCGGCTGGTGCATGCCGCGGTGTGCGATTGGACGGACGTTTCCGAATGCGGGCGGGCCGCATTCTACGAGGGAGGCAATGGAGGAGGTTGGTATCTTGAAGACTTCGGCACATGGAAACGGATGTTCGTCACAGACCAGCCGGTGAAGGTTCTGGAAACCGGAGTTTCGGATGGAGTGAGCGCGAATCTGATGTTGGATGAACTTTTCATTCATCCTGAGAGCGAGGTCCATGGGATCGGTCTCTACGATTCCAATGAATCCGGGGAGCGGACCAAAGCCAACTTTGAAACGAATGCACGGCAAGGCGGCCATGCCGGGCAACTGCATCTTTACGAAGGCTATTCAAGGGAAGTGCTGGCATGGATGATCGCCGGGGACGGATTCTGGGAGAGCTTCGATTTCATCCATCTCAGTGGATCCGATGATGAAGCGCAGATGCTGGCCGATGCCTGCCAGGCATGGATGCTCCTCAAGCATGGTGGCATCCTGGTGATGGATGCCGATGGACAGGAAGAAGAAAGGCCGCCTGATGGAGCCGAGCGACGCCCGGCTGCATGTGCATTTCTATCAGTGTTTGGCCACCGGTTGGACAGGCTGCTCGAAGGCAAGTCCATGGTGGTGATGAAACCTGGTTGATGTGGGCGAATCTCGCACGATGCCATCGAAATGGGTTCCGGTCGGTCAATTCGAATTTTGCCAACCTTTCCGCTTGAAGCGGCGAAAAAGGCATCGCACCGTTTTTGCACATGGAAGTTTCGAACAAGAAGAATTCGCCCACCCCGACCGAGTTGATCGATTGGCTGAATGATGAAGGGGTCATGGAACTGGACTGGGATTTTCCCGAAGAAGGAGATTTGTTCGCCGCAGGGCTCGACTCGATGGCCATCATGCAGCTCGTTGTGGCGGTTGAGGATCGCTTCGGCATCGAGCTCGGTCCCGAGGAGCTGACGAAGGCGAATCTGGCGACGCCGACCACCTTGGCGGCGCTGATCGCCGCGAAGACTTCATGAAGCCGCCGCGCGAGACCTTCGACGTCGCCGTGATCGGCGGCGGAAGCGCGGGTCTCGCCGCCGCCGTCACCGCGGCCCGGTTGGGAGTACGGACGATTTTGTTAGAGCGCCACGGGTATCCCGGTGGCATGGGCACGGCCTCGCTGGTGCACACGTTTTGCGGGCTGTATCTGTTGCGTGACGAACCGGGTGCGGTGCTCGCGAACCCCGGTTTTCCCACGGAAATGGCGGAGCGGATGATTGCCGCGACGGGCATCGGCCCGGTGCGCATGGGTCGGGTGGACGTGCTGCCGCAGCATCCCGTCGAGTTTGTGCGGATCGCGGATGAGTTGATTTCCGCGGAGCCGTTGATCGACTTGCGGTTGCACACGGAAGTGATCGGAGTGGCTCGGGAAGAGAATTGGGAAATCCAGCTCGCCGGACGCGCGGGGGCACGATGGGTGAGTGCCCGCAGTCTGGTAGATGCATCGGGAGATGCGACGGTGGCTGCCTTGTTAGGAAATGGTGCTGCGATGAGCGAGGCCCCGCGCTTGCAACGGCCGGCGTATGTTTTCGGAGTCCACCATGTGGTTCCGATGAATGATGATGCCCGCTTGCAAACGGCCGGACTGATTGTGGAAGGCATCCGCGCCGGAGTGCTGGCGAAGGATGCGCTGGGCCTGGCATTCCGCAGCTCGGGGAGGGTGGGGGAGATTTTCGGAACGCTCGATCTAACGGGAGGTGAGAAGGTGGCGGACTACGATCCGCTCGACGCGGCCTGCCTGACCGCGCTGGAGATCCAGGGTCGCGCCACCGCAGCTAAAGCGGTGGCGTGGCTGGCTGCGAAGTCGGATTTTTGGAATGGCGCGTACATCAGCCACTGGCCGGTCAGGGCGGGGGTGCGGGAGAGCCGCCGCTGGCTTGGCGAATACGTGCTAACGGGCGATGAGTTGTTAGCAGGGCGGCGGTTCGACGAAGAAATCGCGCTGGCGACCTGGCCGATGGAATTCCGAGAGACTCCGCGCGGGCCGAAGCTGCGGTTCCCCGAGGGCAATCGTCCGGCGGGGATTCCGTTGCGGTGTTTGCAGCCGGTGGGCCACGAGCGGCTGTTCGTGGCCGGGCGCTGCATTTCCACGGATCACGACGCGCAGGCGTCGATCCGGGTGATGGGCACTTGTTTCGCGACCGGGCAGGCCGCCGGACGGATGGCAGCGGGTTGTTAGATCAACTCAGACGTCGGTCATTGTCTGGTCGTAGAATGCGAGGTAGTCATCCGGCGTGGGTCCCTCGCGCCATGCCATCGCGCTTTTCGGGTGGAGGTTCATGTGGCCGGAAATGTTA
>JBGSOI010000087.1:0-5645 GCA_041739215.1 Akkermansiaceae bacterium | reverse complement strand
CTCAAGCCCTGGGATGAACTCGATGCCCAGACCAAGAAGCTCTTCATCAAGCAGGTCGAGGTCTTCGCGGCCTACGCGGCCTACAGCGACCATGAGATCGGCCGCATCATCGACACCATCGAGGAGATGGGCAAACTTGACGACACCCTGATCATCTACATCAACGGCGACAACGGCACCAGCGCCGAGGGTGGCCCGATGGGCACCCCGAACGAGGTCGCCTTCTTCAACGGGGTGAACGCGCTGCCCGCCGAGGTGCAGATGAAATGGTATGACGTCTGGGGCACCGAGCAGACCTACAACCACATGTCCGCCGGCTGGTCATGGGCATTTGACACGCCCTTCTCATGGTTCAAGCAGAACGCTTCCAAGCTCGGCGGCATCCGCCAGAACATGGCTGTCTCATGGCCCGGCCACATCGATGACCAGGGAGCCCTGCGCGAGCAGTTCATGCACGTCATCGACGTCGTGCCCACCATCCTTGAGGCCGCCGGCATCTCCGCTCCTGAAACCGTCGATGGCATCAAGCAGTCGCCGATCGAAGGCACCAGCTTCGCCTACACGTTCAAAAAGGAAAATGCCAAGGAGGCGTCCCGCCACAAAACCCAGTATTTCGAAATGATGGGGCAATGGGCGCTCTACCATGAAGGCTGGCTGCTCAGCACCAAGGTGAATCGCGCACCTTGGGAGGCTTTCGGCCCCGCCAATCCGGATCCGCTCAACAACCAGGTCCTTGAACTCTACGACCTCAACAAGGACTTCAGCCAGTCCCACGACATCGCCAAGGGGAACCCGAACAAGGTGAAGGAAATGAAGGAATTGTTCATCAAGGAAGCGAAGAAATACCAGGTCTTCCCGATGGATGCCTCGGTCGCAGCCCGCCTCGTCGCCCCGCGCCCGAACATCACCGCCGGACTCACCGAATTCGTTTACAAACACCCGATGATTGGCCTGCCGCAGGGGGATTCGCCCTCGTTGCTCAACGCCTCCTACACCATCACGGCGGACATCACCGTCCCCGAGGGCGGGGCTGAGGGCATGATCCTCACCTCCGGCGGTCGCTTCGGCGGATACGGCTTCTATATCCTTGGCGGCAAGCCGACCTTCCTCTGGAACATGGTTGATCTGGAGCGCATCAAGTGGCAGGGAACGGATGCACTCAGCCCCGGCCAGCACACGGTCGTGTTCGACTTCAAGTATTACGGCCTCGGCGCAGGCACCCTTGCCTTCAACAACATGAGCGGCCTCGCCCGCCCCGGCACAGGCACCCTCTCGGTGGATGGCAAGGTGGTGGCCACGCAGGACATGAAGAAAACCATGCCGATGATGCTGCAGTGGGACGAGTCATTCGACATCGGCTCGGACTCCCTCACCGGCGTCAACGACGCCGACTACAAGCCACCCTTCACCCTGACCGCAAAGCTCAACAAGCTGACAATCAATGTGAACCGTCCGAAACTTTCACCTGCGGACATCAAGACGCTTGAAGAGGGAATGAGGAAGGCCGAGGCCGGAAAAGAGTAGCCCTGTTCAGGTCAGCAGTTCAGCATCGTCGGCAGCGGCACTGGAAGCCTAGTGCTGGTCCAAATGGTGAAATAATCATGACAAGCTCCCGAGAACAAAACCGACATTCCCGAGCCCGCCGTATTGGCCGTTTCGCCTTGCTTGCCTTGTTGTGGATCATCGCAGGCGGCTGCACCGCATGGGCGTTCGGCGCGCTGCACTTCGATTTCCCCATGCTGCGGGTCGTCGTCGCATGGGGCTTCCTCGCGGTTGTGGCGGCGGCGCTGTATTTCGTGCGCGGGGTCTGGAAAAAACTCGTGGCGGTATCCGGCGCGTTCGTGCTGGTGCTGGTCTGGTGGCTCACTCAGCAACCGAGCAACAACCGCACCTGGCAGCCGGATGTGGCGCAGCTCGCGTGGGCGGAGATCAAGGGCGATGAGGTCACGCTGCACAACATCCGCAACTGCGACTACCGCACGGAAACGGATTTCACCCCGCATTGGGAAACGCGCACCGTGCGGCTCTCGAAGATCACGGGCGTGGACATGTTCATCAACTACTGGGGTTCGCCCTGGATGGCACATCCCATCGTGAGCTTCCAATTCGCCGACGCACCGCCGGTTTGTTTTTCCATCGAGACGCGGAAGGAAGTGGGAGAAAAGTATTCGGCCATTGGGGGCATCTACCGCCAGTATGAACTGACATACATCGTCGCCGATGAGCGCGATGTGGTCCGCTTGCGGACCAACTACCGAAGCGGCGAGGAATCCTACCTCTACCGTACCAAAATCACCCCGGATCGCGCGCGTGAGCGTTTCCTGGAATACATCTCCACCGTCAACGGGCTGCGGGACAGGCCCCGTTGGTACAATGCCATCACCACGAATTGCACCACGGCCATCCGCGCACAGCATCCCGCCAGCGAGCGACTTCCTTGGGACTGGCGGATGCTGGCCAACGGCAAAGGTGACGCGATGCTTTTTGAGAGAAACATGTTTTCCACCGGAGGCTTGCCGTTCGCTGAACTCAGGAAAGGAGCTTTGATCAATCCAGCCGCAAAAGCCGCCGATCAATCCCCCGATTTTTCCAACCTGATCCGCGAAGGGCGGCCTGGATTCTGAATTCGAAAACCAGCGAATATCATCCATAACTCCCCAAGACAGCCCAAAGCCAACCACCGTGAAACATCCAGTAGAATGAGCATTCAGGAAAAACTGAAACACGAGCTCAAGGCGGTCATCCTGGTGACGCTGTTTTTCGCCGCTTGGCTGGGAATCTTCATGGGGATCAAAATCCTCATCCTGGATGGCTACCAGATCCGCTTCGCCAGTGTCTCCGCCGTGCTGATCGGCGCGCTGGTTCTCGCGAAGGTTGTATTGATCCTGGAACATGTTCCATTGGGCAAGTGGTTGAGGAACCAGCCCGTTCTGGTGGCGGTGATCCTGCGCACGGTCCTCTACGCGTTCGGGACATTCGTGGTAATGTTGTTGGAGAAAGCCTTTGAGTCGCGGCATGAACAGGGAGGCTTCGGCTCCGCCTTGATGAATGTTTTCCAACACCGCGACATACCCCACCTCTGGGCGAACACGATTTGCCTGACAGGCGCCTTGCTTTTCTACAATCTTCTCTCCGTTCTCAACCAACACCTCGGAGCCGGTGGACTGGCCCGGGTTTTTCTAAGCACTCAAGAAGATGCATGCATTGACTGAAATCAGCGATTCCGACCGCTTGCGCGCTTTCATAGGTGGCGTGCAAGCGCTCGTGCTTTTCGTCCTTGCCCAACCCTGTCTCGCGCAGGATATCGAACCGCGCCGCTGGAGCCACCTGCCGCTTGGCGGCAACTTCGGCGGTGTGGCCTACGCCTACACCGAGGGCGACATCTTCCTAAACCCAGTGCTGCGGATCGAGGACGGCGAGTTCGAGATGAACACGGCGGCTTTCAAATACATCCACGCTTTCGAGTTTCTCGGAAAATCCGCCCGCGTCGATCTCGCCCAGCTCTATCAGAGCGGATCATGGAGCGGCTTGATCAACGGAGTTCCCGCCGCCACGGAACGGGATGGATGGGCGGACAGCGCGCTTCGTTTCGCGGTGAATCTCTACGGCGCTCCACCGCTTGCCGGACAGGAGTTTGTCGAATACCGGAAAGCGACCCACTGTGAGACGATCGTCGGCATGGGGCTGGTTGTGACGTTTCCCACTGGAGAATACTTTGAGGACAAGCTGATCAACCTCGGCACGAACCGCTATAGTTTCACCCCTCAACTCGGTGTCGTCCACACCCGCGGCAAGTGGTCGATGGAACTCTCCTCATCGGTCACTTTTTACACCGACAACGATGATTTTTTCAACAACTCGGAGCATCACGAGGATCCCTATCTGATCGGTCAGGGCCACCTCATCTACACCTTCATGCCCGGCCTGTGGCTTGGTGGCAGCGTCGGCTATGGCTACGGCGGGGAATCCACGATCAACCGCGTTTCCGCAAACGACATGAAGGGCAATCTCGGCTTTGGCTTGAGTGCCGGCATTTCAGTCACCCGCAACTTCGGATTCAAGGTCGCCTATATCGGGATCCGGACCCGTGAGGACACCGGCTCTGACAACGACACGTTCACCATCGGATGCTCGCTGCAGTGGTGAGCCGAACTCCTCCAATCAAACCAACTCATGCCGTTTCACTGCGCTTTTGGGATACATTTGAACCTCGCGGAACCCCCGGATCGGATCAAAACTATCGACCTATCAATGATCCGAATATCCAAAATTATGAGAATCGAATCAACTATCCATCGCCAACCCGACGAATCTCCATGAAAACTCCAGATTCAAAAATCATGCTCGCCGCGCTCTGCCTCGCCGCGACATTTCCAGCCACTTCGGTGAGCGCCCAGTCGCCTCCCGGCTATCCGGCCTCCACAGCCCCGTACGCGCCTTTGCTAACCTCGTCCGAAATGCAAGGACTCGTCGGCCGCATCGCGCTCTATCCGGACGATCTGCTGGCGCTCATCCTGCCCGCATCCACCACGCCGCTCGACATCGTCAAGGCCCAGCGATTCCTCACCAGATACGCCGCTAACAATTCTCTCAAGCCGGATCCGTCCATTGCCCAACCGGTGCTGACGCTCTTGACCTATCCGGACGTCATCAACCTGATGGGCGACGATCTCGACTGGACCGAGACACTGGGCAATGCCGTCACCACCCAGCAGCAGGACGTGCTCGACGCCATCCAGATTTTCCGCCGCAAGGCGCAGGCCGCAGGTAACCTCAAGTCCGATGACAAACAAATGGTCGTCGTGAAACAGGAAACCGTGCAGATCGTCCCGGCTAAGCCCGAGGTCATCTACGTGCCGGTCTATCAACCCGCCACCGTGGTGGTCGCGCAACCCGTGCCGGTTGTCACCTACGCGCCCACCGCCTATCCGGTCTATTACAATCCGGTCGCCACCGCGGCGGTTGCGGCGACCGTCGGCTACATCGCGGGAGCCAACACCGCCTATGGCGTGAACTGGTATGGCGGCGGAGTCTATCACGCACCCTATGCGAATTATGCCAACCACATCCAGGACGAGCGCATGGACTATGCCAACCATGCCCGCGAGGATTGGCAGGACTATGGCAGCGCCTCGCGCGAGGATTGGCAGAACTATTCCAGCAAGCAGCAAAGCCAACGCCAGAAGACCGCGTCCTCGAATCAATCGTCGCGCCAACAAACCAGCAGCAGCAACCAGTCCCAGCGCCAACAGTCCGTCCAAGAAACCACCGGCGCGAACCAGTCCCAGCGCCAGGACGCCGCGGCAGGGGGCCAGCAGCAACGATCCGCGAACCAAACCCAGCGCCAGGATTCGGCGGCGGGTGCACAGGCGTCCTCCCAACAAAGCCAGGCCGCACGCCAAAGCTCGGCCCAGCAGAACCAGTCCCAGCGGCAAAGCTCGGCGCAGTCGCGCCAGCCATCCGGTTCGCAGAGCTGGCAGGGTTCCGCCCAAACCCGCCAAGGTTCGGGTTACGGCCAATCCGCCGCCTCCTCCTCGCAATTCGGAGCGCGTCAGTCCAGCCGTTCCTCCGGCGGAGCCTACGGTGGCGCATCCTCGGGTGCCCGGGCGCATAGCCAAAGCGCCCGCGGCGAGCGAAGCATGTCC
>JBGSOI010000251.1:0-25793 GCA_041739215.1 Akkermansiaceae bacterium | reverse complement strand
CCGCTGCTGCTCGCCGCCTGATAGGGTGCGCGGGAAATGTTTCGCGCGGTGGGTCAGGCCGACAGCGGCGAGCGCGGCTGCGACGTGCTGGCGGCGGGCGGCTTTGTTCAAATGGGTCAGCAGCAAAGGCAGCTCGACATTGCGCTCGGCGGTCAGGGCGGGGAGCAGGTTGTAGAACTGGAAGACGAAGCCGATGTGCCGCGCGCGCCAGGCGGCGAGCTGTCGATCAGAGAGCTGGTCCACGCGGTCGGCGCCGATTTGGACGTTTCCGGCAGTCGGCCGGTCGAGTCCGCCGATGAGATTGAGCAGGGTGGATTTGCCGGAGCCGGACGGACCCATCAGCGCGAGGAACTCGGCTTCCTTCACTTCCAGATCGAGTCCTGCCAGAACGTGGATTTCCTCCGAGCCGCGCTTGAAGGTTTTGGTGACGTTGCTGATGCGGACGAGGGTTTCGGGAGCGGTGCTCATCAGGGATTTTCTACAGTGACGGCGGTGCCGTCGGTGAGGGTTGCGGGCGGGTTTAGAACGACGGTTTCGCCGGAGGAAAGACCGGCAGTTAGAATGGCATCGTCGCCGCGGGAATCGGAGACGGTCACCGCGCGGCGCTCGACCTTGCCGTCCTGCACGACCCATGCCACATCGCGGCCATCGGTTTTCCGCACGGCCTCCTTGGGAACGGATAGAGCGGAGCGGGCGGCGGGCTCGGCGGATTCCTCGCTTTGGAACGCCACTTTCACGCCCATCTGCGGGAGGATCCGCGGGTCGAGTTTTTCGAAGCCCACCCGCACTTTCACCGTGGCTTTCTGCCGGTCGGCGGTGGGAATGATGGCGATGACCTTGCCGGGGATTTTCCAATCCGGATAGGCATCCAAGGTCGCCACGACGGGTTGCGCCGCTTTCACGCGGTTGATGAAACTCTCGCCGACGTCCACCTCGATCTCTAACGACGCCATGTCCACCAGTGTGCAAATGCCGGTCCGCGTGAACCCGCCGGACGACATCGGAGAAATCATTTCACCCGGTTGCGAATCCTTGGTGGTGACCACTCCGGCGAACGGCGCGCGGATGATGGTATCGTCCAACTGTTGTTTCCAATCATCCACTTGGCGCTCGGCGACGACAATATCGGCCTTCAGATGTTCGAGTTTCGCCTTTTGGAAGCCCGCCTCGGCGCGCGCCTTGTTGACTTCTGAAATGCTAACCGCCCGCGTGCCGAGCGCGTCCAGGCGCTTCAACTCGGCATCGGTGTAGGTCACCATCGGTTCGGTTTCCGCGAGAGCGAGTTTCACCGAGGCGAGCTGTGCTTCTGCCAGACGGAGGCCGGACTCCACGTTGGACGAGTCCAGCCTGGCGAGGACCTGGTTCTTTTCGACCTTCATTCCCTCCTCCACCAGGATCTCGGTGACCTTGCCGGTGATCTTCGAGGAAACGGTCGCCTCCAACCGCGTGGTGACGTAGCCCGAGGCGTCCAGCAGGGACTTGCTTCCACCGCCTGAGGTTTGGACCTGCACCTTTGCCGTTTTCACGGAAACTGGCTTCGCCCGGGTGATCCACCATGCGCCCGCGCCGGCAAAAGCTAACAAAATCACGAGGATCCACCACCGCCCGCCGCCCCCGGCTTTCAGCGGTGCCTGTGATCGGTCGATGCGCAGGGCGTCGATGCTGGGTGACTTGGAATCCATGGTGCGGCTCTTGAACTAGTCGCAAAGTCCCGGCCGATCAAGCCTCCACCGACCGGATGATTCTCCGGTAAACCTCGACCTCGGCCGTCGCCACGCGTTTGAGCGCAGGATCCTTGTCGAGATCCACAAAATAGAGGCCGAAGTCGGTGTTCGGATCGAACGCGTGGCCCCACTCGCGGTTCGAGGTGATCGACCAGAAATTGTATCCCTTCACCGGCACGCCCTTGCCGATCGCCCGCTCGACCTCGGCGACGTGGGCTAGCAGATAGTCGGTCCGCGAGACTCCGTTAGCCACCGGGACGCTGCCGTTTTCCACGATGAAAATCTCCTGCCCGGGAAACCATCGGTGAAAGCGACGCAACGCGTGATAGAGCCCCTGCGGCCAGACCGGAGCTTGCAAAAAGCGCCCGTGCGCCGCGTCCTCCAACGAACGGAATTTACCGAGCTTCCACGTCGGCAGGCCCCAGTAATAATCCAGCCCCACGAAATCCTGCGCGCCCACCGCCTCTTCCGGGCAGAGCTCCATCGGCAGCCGCCCGGACGTCCCGAGATACCACCAGTTCGCGTTGGCGATGAGCGTCGTCGTCCCCCAGAACCGCCACGCCCAGTTCAGCCAGCCGGATTTGGTTTCCAAGACTTTCAGCCGGTGGCTCGGCTCCAGCGGGACGATTTCCAAGCACTTCTCATCGCGGAAAATCTCATACGCGATCCGCCGTGCCAGCTTCATTTCCAGCCCCTCGCCGTCACCCGCCGGTGAGCCACCCGGCGCATCCGTGCGGATCCCGATGCGGATCTTCCCGCGCCGCCGGACCCGCCGCACGTCGCGGCTTTCCACCAAATCCCGGAACCCATCCTCTCCGCCGGCTAGCACCTCGCGCAGCGAGACCGGCCGCTGCGCCTCCTTCGTCACCCGCCCGGCGGGCGACATCTCCGCGACCTCTTCCTGGAAGGCCGCCACCGCCCGGTTCACCCGCTCCATCACCTGCCAATGCCCGTGCGGGGCGACGACCACATAGGCCTCGTCGCTCAGGCTCATCACCAGGAACCGCAGGTCCGCGCCGTCGTCCGTTCCATCCGGCAGCAGGAAATAGGCGTCGCCGTAGACCGCGTCCACCGTTCCTAACCGCAGCGCGGCGCGCGCCTCGTCGTAGTTGGAAAATATCTTCTTCCTGCACGCCGGCGGCAGGTCACGCGCCCACGCGACCGGCTGATTCCCGACGCCGATGACCCCCACTTTCCGTCCCGCCAGCGACTCCATGCCCTCGCCCTGATAGAGTTTGGTCACCAGCACCGCCTTGCCCGTGCGGAAATAGGGATCGCTCATCGCGAAACGCATCTGGTCGCCCGCCGTCACTCCGCCGATGACCAGATCCACATCGCCCTTCTCGCTGACAAGCGCGCCCTTGGTCGTGAACTTGAACAACGCTTCTGATAGACCGCGATGACACGCGCCGAAATCCATCAGCATTTGCAGCCACGTCGGGAAGCCCGTCACCAACGGATTCACACCGACTTTCGCCTCCGCCCGCCGCGCTTGGATCGCCTTGCGCGCCCGGGCATTCGCCAGGAACAGCCCGGGGACCAGTTTCCCAACCGCCTCCGCCTCGGCATCCACTTCCGACCCGCGAGGCAAGCCCGGCGGCATGTAGTATCGGCTCTGCCACCATGGCTTGATATAACCGAATGTTAGCTGGCTCGGCTCGTTGAAGGTGATCCAGTAGTCCACCAGATCGCCCATCGCCGCCGCCACTTGGTCCGCGTACCTGGCGAACAAATCGGGAAATTTTTCTCCGGTCATCCCGCCGTGATCCCGCTCCAGCCAGATCGGCCAGACGAAGTGATGCAGCGTGAGCATCACCTTCATGCCATGGCCGCGGATGCATTCCGCGACTTTCCGATAGTGCGCCAATTCCTCCGGATCGAAAAAACCCTCCGCCGTCTCCACCCGCGCCCACGCCGTCGAGAAGCGGAACAACTTGCATCCCAGCCCCGCCGCCGCGGCGATGTCCTCCTGATAGCGGTTCGCGAAATCCGTCGCCCGCCCGCGCGGCGTCAACCCCTGGCAGCGTTCCCAAAGATCCCACACGTCCTCTCGCCCGGGATCATGGGCCTCCACCTGATGGTCGGCATTCGCCGTGCCGAAAAGAAATCCCTTTGGAAAAGCCATGGGCGCGCCCCTTTGCAACCGCTAGGGCGCTCGGGGTCAAGGTTGTTCCCGCATTCGCGTGGCACCCCGCTCCAGACTAGACCCGGGTTTATTTCGACGGCTTGTCGCCGTCGGATGCGTTTGCTTCGATTCTGAAAGTATTGGAGATGGCTACCCGCATTCTTTCGAAGCGATTTTTCGTTGGGGCGTCTTTTTCCAACTTCTGATGAACGAATGAGAATCGAATCTCGTCACCCTTCTGCAAGTTGATGAGTTCGCGGGTTGAACCTGGGGAGAACTTCAACTCCACCGTTTTTCCGGCATCAACTTGGAGGCTCGAAACGACACCAACCACGGGCGTGCCGCAAATCCATCCCGATGGCGACTCTAGGCTTTCCCAAGCGTCACCATGCTTCCGCTGAAGAACCCCATCGAGCAGAGCCACCACGACCGGATAGGAGTTCTTGTTCGTAAAGCTAACCACAACGGCATCACCGCTTGCTCGAATGATCGTTGTGGTGCTGGTTTCGTCGTTTTGTAAAATTGCGACCTTTGCTTCGTCGCCTTCGCTGAAGCACGGCAGAGCGAGACTCAACAGGAGCGTGGCTACGAGGTTTTTCATATTCCGCCATCCCGGTTCATTCACGAGAAGAATCACCATAACGCCATGGCTTGGCCAGTAGATTTTCCAGACGGGATCCGGAACACGTTACGGGACTTCATCGCATCAAGGATCGGAGTCCGCCGCGCCTTGTTACCTTCGGCTCACCTCAGCACTCCGAACTCGAACGCGCCGAGATCCGGGGCCTTGCCTTTGTAGGCGAGGCTGGCGTCCACGCCCTTGTCGATGGCGTCGTTGCCGGCCTTCAGTTTCATGAACGGCACGACCGGCAGATCGCCGTTAGGCATGCGGGGCTGGACGAGATCGGATTCGTTCAGGCTGTGGAAATCCTTGTCGGATAGACGGAGTTTCAGATCGAAGGAGTTCGCGGTGAGCTCGCAGGCCTCGCGGTTGAGGTTGTTGACTTCGGTGCGGCCCTTGTAACCGAGGTTGTTGATCATCTTGTGGCCGTATCCCGGGACGTCCTTCGTGTTGCCGGGATCGCGGCAGAGGAGGTTGAAGTTGACGCTGTTGAGATAGGCCGAGTTGTTGATGAAATCGATGCCGCCGGGCTGGTGGTTGGCGTAGAAGCCGGCCGCCTTGTTGCGCACGGCCAGCGACTGGCGGATGACGTGGCGGGGAATCGGCGAGGGCAGGTGGCGTCCCGTCTTGTCGCCGTAGCCGCCAAGCTTGAAGCCGTTGCCGTCGGCGCGGCTTTTGAAATCCGAATCGAAGCCGTTGTAAAACGCCCAACAGTTTTCGATCAGCACCGGCTCGTAAGTGCTGATGAGATCGAAGCCGTCATCGCTGTTGAACCACGCGCGGCAGCCGCGGAAAATGTTGCCGGTGCTGCCCTTCGGCGCATGGAAGCCGAAGCCATCGACGTTGCCGCCCCGGCCGTTTTCCGAAGTGAAATCGTAATTCCGATAGGCGTCGCAGTTGAGCACGAGATTGTCCGAACCCCGGCCTAACCAAAATCCGATCGCCTGGCCGTCGTGCATCCGGAGTTGTTCGTAGATGTTGTTGCTGCCCGAGTTGTCGAAGCAGATCGACTGGGTGTGGCTGGTGATGGTGACCTGCACGCCGGTCACCGCGATGCCCTTGAAGTGCAGCCAGGAACCGGTGACGTTGAACGCGGTCACCCGATAGTCCGCGGGTTTCACCTCGGAAAAATCGAATACCGGCTTCTCGCCGGGAAAGGCGAAATAACAGATCGGCTTGCCGGGGCGGCCGCTTTTGGCGAGGTCGATCACGTGGGCGCGGATCCGCTCGCGGCGCGCGATCTGGTTTTCGGCCATCTTGTAAGTCCCGCCGCGGATGAAGACGGTGTCGCCCGGATCGGCGGATTTCTCCGCCCGCTGGATCGTGGCGAAGGGCGCGACAGCCGTGCCGGGATTGGTGTCCTTGCCATCGGTGGCCACATGGAGTTCGCCGGCTAACAGCGATGCGGCCGGGGCAAGCGCGAACAGCGCCGCGAGCGCGGCCGATTTCGGGAAACTGGAAGAAGGTGTTTGCATGGATGGCGGAGTCGCCCGCCCACCAGTATCCAACAGCCGGCAACAATGAAAACTCCCATAACCGGGTTAATGCGAGATTCTCCTCCACAACCGCCAGAGGCAGAACCATCTCCCCCGCATGGGGGAGGCGATTCGACTCGCCGGAGAATGCTGGGTGTGGGAGTTTGACCGGACTTCACCATGCGCCTCCTCACCTGCTTTTTCACCCTGCTGGCGGTCCACTTTTGCACCGCCGCCGAGCCGCTGCCGGCGGGCGGAACGGACCTCGTGCCGCGCCATGGCAAGATCACCGCGTGGGGCGGACCGGGCGGCAGCTCGTTGCCAGTGCCGGTGACCGGACAGGATTTTTCCGACGCCATGCGGATCACCGTGGTGACCGCCAACCCCGATCAACCGTGGAGCGCCCAGCTCACCACCCCGCTGACCACCGGATCGGTGAAAACCGGCGACAAGCTGCTGATCGTTTACATGGCCCGCAGCGTGGCCGGCGGCCAGGGGCGGGCGATCGCCAAGGTGCAGGTGGCCGGGCCGTCGAACCCGATGATCGGAATTTCCGGGACCGCGAAGATTGGTCCGGAGTGGCAGCAGGTGAACCAGGCGTTCGTGGCGCAGGCCGACGCGCCGGAGGGCAAGGGCGAGCTGGTCATTTTCCTCGGCGAGCAGGTCCAGACGGTGGAAATCGCCAGGGTCCGCGTGCTGAACTACGGCCCGGACATCGACCTGGCAACGCTCCCGCAGCTCAAGGAAACCTACGTCGGCCGCGAGCCGGACGCGCCGTGGCGTCAGGCCGCCCTCGACCGGATCGAGAAACACCGCAAGGCGGATTTTTCCCTGCAACTCACCGGCGCGGACGGCAAGCCGCTCCCTAACACCACGGTTCTGGTCGAGCTGGACCGCCATGAATTCGGCTTCGGCTCGTGCGTCAGCCGCGGGATGTTGACGCAGGAAGGGCCGGACGGCGATCGCTACCGCGACATCGCGCGGCGGACGTTCAGCCGGGTGGTGTTTGAAAACGATCTCAAGCCCGACCAGTTTCCCCGCGACGATGCGGGCCGTGCGGAACTGGAGAAAAGCTTCGCCTGGCTCAAGGCCCACAACATTTCCGTCCGCGGCCACTATCTGATGCAGGAGGCCGTCGATGCCTGGTCGCGCGAGCGGCTGGCCGATCCCGCGAAGCTGAAGGCGGACATGCTGGAGAGCGTCCGCGAGCGGATCACGATCGTCGGCGACCGCGTGGTCGAGTGGGATGTGATCAATCACCCGGTCGCCTGGCAAGGAGCCGAGTTGTTAGCCGGCAAGGGCCCGCCGCTCGACACACTGGGCATGGAAATTTTCCAAGCAGCCCGCAGCCTAACGAAGCTGCCGATGATCATCAACGAGGACCAGATTTTCCGCCCCGGCCCGCAACAGGACAAGACCTTCGCGCTGTTGGAGAAGCTCAAGCGCGATGGCGTGCGGGTGGACGGTCTCGGCAACCAGGCCCATTTCCACTGCAGTTTCCTGCCATCCCCGGAAGACCTGCTGCGCGTCACCGACCGCTTCACCGCCGTGGTGCCCAAGCAGGTCATCACCGAGTTCGACATCGCGACGAATGGTGACGACCCGCTCGCGGCCGACTATCTGCGGGACAGCCTGATCGCCTGCTTCAGCCATCCGGCCTACGACGGATTTCTGTTATGGGGATTCTGGGAGGGCGCCCACTGGTTGCCCGAAGCGGCGCTGTGGAAAAAGGATTGGAGCCCTAAGGCCAACGCCCTCGTCTGGGAAGATTGGGTCGGCCAACGCTGGCGCACCCGCGAGACCGTCACCAGCGACGTGGACGGGAAGGTTAGATGGCGCGGTTTCAAGGGGACCTACCGCGTCGCACTGGGCGATGCGAAAACCGCGCCGCTCCAGCCTGGTTCCGCGGATTCGCCGGTGGCGGTGAAGGTGCCGTGAGGATCTCTGCTTTCCATCTCCCAAGGAAAGGCCTAAGCCTCCTTGGATGCCCGATCTCAAGACCCGCCTGATCGAAGCGGCCGTCCGCCCGCTGGCCAATGATGCCGAGGTGATGCAGTCCGGGAAGGGCTTCCTGGCAACTCTAACCACGATACCCGCACGCGGCGCGGAGGCGGCGCTGAAGCGCTGGGATGCCAGCGATGCGAAAACGGGGAAAGCCACAAGGCGGCTGCTCTGTTACCTGCTCGTGACGGCGGCGTTCGTCGTCTCGCTGACTTTTGATATTTCCGAGTTCGCGGGGTATGAACGGATCACTGGCTACACCTCGTACTTCCGTGGTTATGCCCGGCAGAATCAAATCGATGGAACTTACACTGCCGCGGAAAAGCGATTGCTTCTAATTGGCGATGTGAACCAGTCCAAAAGCGATCTGGCGAAAGCCCTGTGGAACAGCGATCCCACCAACCCCGCCTACTTCGCCAACTACGCGGTGGTCTATTTATCTGAAACCGACCGGCTGCCGGCAGGGTTTCTGGAAACCGCCCGGCGGCTGGACCCGGAAAATTCGTTTTTCCTCTATCTTGCGGCTGCCAATGAAGTCCGGCTTGTTGACATGAAGTTCCCAGGATCGGTTTACTGGTCAGCGCCGAAGGATCGTTACGATCCCGCTCTAACAATTTTGCATGACGCCGGCAAATTGCCCCGATTCGACAGCTACTTGATCCAGCTGCGAAGGGAAAGGATTCCCTTGCTTTCCCAAAACACGCTTTTCGAGTATAGGAACTCAGTCTATTTTCTGGCCCGCACTTATCCACCCAATCTTGATTGGGAGCGCATGAATAAAGCCATTGCACTGAAGTCATCCTTGTTTGCCGATTCTGGTGACAAGACAGGGTTGATCGAACTGAGTCGGGACACCGATGCGTTTTTGCGCCACATGACCCATGGGCAACCGGAATTGAATGAAATCCCCATGCTCACCGGCGGTCGGTTGAGTGTCGTGTTCGAAGAATTGGCATCCGCCGCGGAACGGCTGGAACTCTTTGCGGACGCAGCGAAGTTGCAGACGAAGATTGATCGTCTGAAGCAATGGGACATCGACCGCGATGCGAGCAACTATCAAATCGGCGGCAAACCGTGGCAGACCAAGGCTGGAATTGCAAAATCGAGCGAGATTCAGATCGAGCAGGCGCTCCATCCACCCGTCCTAACCGATCATGATGTCAAGCCGGGGAGGATGTTTGACCACGGGGTATTCGCACAGATCTGCAGTTATGCGGTGGCGGCCGCGCTGGGCGTGATGGCCATGGCGGTGGCGCTTTTCCGCTTCCGCTCTCCTCCGCTGGTGCGGGGGCTATCGGCACGGATGGAAGTGCTGCTGCAGCCGGTGGATTGGATGTGGTTGTTAGCCGCCGTTATTCCGCCGCTGCCCTATCTCATGCTCATCGCCCATTTGACAAAGCTGGGAGGTTACGGGACGAGTTTCACCGAGACACCCATCGAACTTTCTTATGGCTGGACCAATCCGCCGATGGCGCAATTCCTGGGCGTGCTTCTAATGATGCTGATCCTTTCCATCCTCGTCGCCCGCTGGCGGCTCGGAATCCGGGCCGCGGCCTTCGGGTTTTCTAACACTCGGCTGTGGTTGGGATCGCTGGCTTTGCTCAGCGCGGCGGCGTTCATCCCGCTGGTGGGCTGGGCGGTCGTTGCGGAGTCCAAACCGGGACTCGTCGCGGCGTGGTTCTTGCTAGGCTTTCCCGTGGCGTGGCTGTGCGGGGTTGCCTGCCGGGCGATGATTTGCGCATCGGCGTGGCTGCTGCACCACACCACCGCGTCGCGGGTGTTGGTGCCGACGTATGTTGCCGGGCTGTTTTTCCTTCTGATAGCCATGCCGTTTTTCAAATGGAACCGGCAATATTGGTTTGAGCGCGACCGACTGTCCCATCTGGACCCGGCGTATCCGGCATTTTCGAAGTTCGAATACGACCTCGCGCTGGCCGCCCGCAAGGAACTCCGTGAAGCGCTGGGCTACACTCCCTGAGCTATAGAACCGAGGTGACGGGAAACCATCGCCGGGTTTTATCCTTAATGGAAGATGGTGAACCACGGAATACCCGGAACACACGGAAATGAAGAGAGCCACGAACGAACATGCATTCACTCGAAATTTTGAAACCCAGTCTCCGGAATTGTCTTTTTTTTCCGTGTGTTCCGGGTATTCCGTGGTTCTCATTTCTGAATCCGGGTTTACTTCAGTTCCTTGAGCCGGGCGGCGAGGTATTCGCCGCACTTCACCTGCGTGCCGTCCTTGAATTTTATTAGATACGGCTTGCCGGTGGTCGATGATCCCGTCGCTGCTTTGGCAATGAAATCGGCGGCGGTTTTGATGTCCCTGTCGTTGGCCTGCCACTTGCCGCGGAGAAACTTGGCGGCGGATTTCGCATCGTAGTCGCTGCCGTTGCGGATGAAGGTGGCGTCCTTGAGATTTTCGAGATGGCCGATCAGCGATTCGATTTTTGCCTTCTCGACCGGTGCTGGAGCGGCGTTCGCCGGGAGGATCGCCACCACCGAGAAGACAAATGCCAAGGCACCACGGAGGAAGTTACGGAAAGTCATTGTTCGAAAAGAAATTGGAATTCTCTAGCAACAAGCCAGTTTCCTTTCCGCATGTCAAACCTCCGGTCCCGCCTCATCGAAACCGCCGTCCGCCCTTTTGACGACAATGCGGAAATGAAAGCCACCGCCGCTCACTTCTTCGGCGAGCTGGTGAGGGCGGAGCCCGAAGGCGCAGACGAAGCAATCACCCGCTGGGATGCGGTGGATGCGAAAACACGGCGGCCGGTGTGGCGGTGGGTGCTTTTTTCATTTCTGGTAGTCAGCTCGGCGGCTCTTCTAACCTACGGCACCTCCCGCGTTCGCGGCTACATCTCGGCCTACCGGGCGATTTCAGGCATGGGTTCATCGGCAGGGCCGATCATTCCCAATTGGAAACCGGGGAGGAAGAACCTCACGCAGGAAGAACAGTGGATCCTGTACGGTGACGAGACGCAAAACTCAAAGGTCGGCAACGCGAAAGGCATGTGGGACCGCCATCCGGAAAGCGCGGCCTATTTCTTACAATATGCGAAAGCCTACTTCTCGGAGAATGACAGGCTGCCTGCAGATTTCCTGACCACGGCCCGGCGAATTGATCCTCAGAACGCATGGTTCACCTATCTCGCCGCCGGAGTGGAAGCCAAGTTGGCGGTTAGTAGAAAGAAACGTTCCGCAGCAGACAGAGCCGCAGGAATGCCTCTGGAGTGGGAAATTCTCGATCAAAAGCGGTTGGATGAGTCGTTGAAGCTCATCCGCGAGGCCGGGAGCCAATCTTTCCTGAACGACTACGAAGGAGATCTGATGCGTCGTAAAATCCCCTTGTTGGCACAGGGGAATCAATTGGAGCGGTTGAATGCAGTCTGCTATCTGGCGGCAATATCGACTTCGGATGTGATCGCCATCCGGAGACTTGGAGATGTGATCGGAGCAAAGGCCTCCCAAATGGCAAAGGAGAACGACACTGCGGAATTCCGGGAGTTGATGAACGACGCGGAAAATCTCACCCGCCACACGCTGCTCACCGAGCCAAGCACCCTGGTTGCCGGGCTGGTACATTGCGTGAATGTCATCACCGTATCTGAAAGTTTGGCTGTCGGGGCGAAAGCGCTTGGCATCCATCCGGAAGCCGAAAGGTATCAGGCGATTCACGACCAAATCCGGCAGGGTCGGGAGGCCCGGAAAGAGAGGGATTTACTGATCAACGGAGTCGAGTTCGCCAAGAAAAGCGACCTGATTTCCGGGCTAACGCTCCCTATGGTCCACCGCCAGGCGGCAACTCCTCCCATCATCACGGATGCTGATCTGAAGCCTGGCCGGGTGGCGGAACACGAACGGGTGGCCATTGTCTTCGCACTCGGGATCATGGTCTTCTTGGGAATCAGTCTACTGTGTTGTTGGGTGTTCCGATTCCGGCAAGGAGTTCTGTCCCGCCGCCTTTCCAAAAGGATGGAGTCGCTGCTGGTTCCGCAGGATTGGCTCTGGATCATCGGCGTGGGAGTGGTGCTGCCATTTTTGCTGGTGATCGGCCTCAACCGTTTCACTCCGCTGGGTGGACGGGATTTCAGCGTTGCTGGCATGAAGTTCATCCTTCCGGCCGCGCACTACGCCGCGCTGCTTTTGCTCATGCTCATCCTTCCGGTGCTGATAGCGCGCCTGCGGCTGGGGAGACGGACCGTCGTTTTTTCATTCAACTGGGGGAAGTCCTGGGCCGGTTGGGTCTCGGTGATTTGCCTTTTCGCTTACGTCGTCCTGATTGGAATGGCGGTGAAAGACGGTTCCGTCGGTATGAAGGCGACGGTCGCCACACTTTTGATTCTGCCGGAAATCTGGTTGTTCGTGACGGTGTTGCGCGCGGTTTTCTCCAAACCCATGCGTGTCCTGATGGCCGGCGCGATCGCCCGGACTTTGATTCCGACTTACGCCACTGGAATGCTTCTAATGGTCTGGTGGGTGCCCGCTTTGATCGCGGCGGAGGCATACTGGTTCAAAAACGATCAATTCACCAAACTGGACCCTGAGTTCCCGGGGATGACTTCCTTCGAATACAAGGTGGCGGCGCAACTGCGGAAAGAAACCCGGGAGATCCTCGGCTACTAATATGGAATCCTTCGGAATGTCAGACACCCGGCAACAACGCCTCCTCGAAACCGCTGTCCGCCCGTTTGGTGACAATGCGGAGATGAAACACGCCGCCGCAGAAATGTTTGGCGTGCTGGTGGAACCCGAAGCCCGAGGCGCGGAAGAAGCCATCGCCCGCTGGGAGGCGGTGGATGCCAGGGAAAACAAAACCTTCTGGCGGCGGCTGTTTTTTTCGCTCTTCCTGGTCATCTCCGCAGGCATCTGGGCGGATGGACTGCATGCGGTCTTCCATCACAACAAGCTCTTTGGCGATCTCTTGATCGACAGCTTCTACGGTTATCCGGCGCGTGATGATGAGGGGACTCCTCATTTTCCAAATTTGAGCGCCGAACAGAAGCTGCTGTTATTCGGCGATACTTCGAAGGCCCCGAAATCGGAAAAGATGAAGGGGCTCTGGGATAGTGATCCCGGCAATCCGGCTTATTTCGCCGCGTATACGAACGCTTTTCTAGCGGATAACGAACAGCTCCCACCGGACTTTCTGGAAACCGCTCGCCGGATCGATCCGCGGAATGCGTGGTTCACCCATGTTGCTGCCGGTGTTACTGCCAAAGACGCGGTCAAAATGCGGAAACAGAGCAAGACGGAGCGCCTTGCAAACAAGACACGGGAATGGGACGTGCTCGATGAGCCCCGATACAACGAGGCACTCTCTTTACTCCGCCAGGCACGCGATCAGCCGGAGTATCAGACTTACTGGGGAGATCTCCTGCGGCAGCAGGTCAAACTTCTCCCGGCAAAAGAGCCCTCTGAAGTTGCATTTTCCATCGTCTACCTCGCAGGCCGGAGTTCCGATGCGGAATTCAGTATTGGGTCTTTGGTGAACGTGATGGCCGCCAAAGTGTGGCGTTGCGGGGAAGCGGAGGATCGCGCGGGACTGGGCGAGCAGCTGGCGGACTCGGAAGACTTCCTGAAAAAGCGGACAGATTCGGAAGTGGACTCGATTTCGAGCGAGCTGATCACCACCGGCGGTGCTTATCTTTTGATTTCCAATCTAGCACCTGCGGCGGACCATCTGGGCATCACCGAACAATCCACCCGATTGAAGGTTGTTCTCGGAAAGCTTCATGGGAGAAAGGCACTGATCGAATCACGCAAGAGCAGCCCCAGCGAGGATCTCCGGTATGAAAAGGGAGGCAGCCTTGCATCCCATTTTTTGTTCTCAGGCATTTCGCGGCGCGTCGAGCATCCTCCCGTTCTGAACGAGCAGGATTTGGAGCCGGGGCGTTTGGTGGACCACGAAATTGCCGCCAGATTTTGTGCCCATCTCGTTTGGTTAGGACTGGTCATCTGCCTGATAGCGGTATGGGCGTATCGCTTCCGGACACCGCCGCTGGTGCGCCATCTGGCAGGACGTGTCGGATGGCTGCTGCGGCCGTCGGATTGGGTCTGGATTCTGATGATCGGTGCCGGGCTGCCGTTCTTATATGTCCAGGCGATCACCCGCCTGACGCCGCTGGGAGGTCGGGAGCTGAACTGGGAAAATAATTCCGTGCCGATTCCTGAGGTGGGCGGCACCCCTCTGGCCTTCGTGCAATGGAGCGGATTCCTGCTTCTGGTGATCCTGCTCTCCACACTTGCGATTCGCTGGCGGCTCTCGAAGCGGGCGCTCGCTGTGGATTTCCACCAGGGCCGGAGCTGGCTGCTCTGGCTGGCCATTCTCTGCGCCACGGCGTTTGTCCCGGTTGTCGGACGATCGGTGGTGATCGATTCGTGGGAGGCTGGAATTTATGTCGCCGCCGGCCTCTTTGCGGTGCCGATGTTATGGTTGCTCGCGGTAATCTGTGGAGTTTTGTTCATCAATTCACCAAAAATCCTCCAGCACGCCGTGGTCGCCCGGTCGCTCATTCCCTGCCTCGCGACCGCCGCGCTGCTGACGATTTCCGCAGTGCCGTTTTACAAAGCCTCCGCCCGCCACTGGTTCGAACGCGATGAGCTCATCCGAGTGGATCCCGAACACCCGGCGATGTCGAAATTTGAATACGACTGCGCCGTGCAGATGCGGAAGGAAACCCGGGAGATCCTCGGCTACGGGCCTCTTGAAAAGTAGTGGAGGACTTCAGTCCGTTCCCGGAACCAAAAAGACCGGACTGAAGTCCAGGACTACTTGGAATCCGGAGTCGCAGCGCCGGATTCCCAGCCGGATTTCCAGATTGCCAAGGGGGCCAAGCGGGCGTAGCTTCGCGGCCCGGCAGGAAAATCCGTCCTTGGTTCTCCTGCCCGTGGAACCGATTTATACACCGCCGTGGGATTTGTGGATGCCATCAAACGCTGGCGGTTGGCCCGACAGGGACTCTCGTCGGGCAAAAAACGCCGGGTGCACAGCGAGAACGCGGTCATCCAGGCATTGGAGGACAGCCTGTGGGTGAAGATCTCCCTTTACACCACTTTCGCGGTCGGCATCGCGGTGTTGGTCCTCAAGTCTTCCGACGGGACTGCCTTCGCGGATGATCCGCTCAAGGGCGCGCTTTACGGATTGATCATCGCGTTGACGGCGATCGTGATGTTTCAGGTCAGTTTGCAAGATTCCTGCCGGCGCAACAGCCGGGTGGTGCTGGTGCTTGGCGGGGTGGTGGGCCATTTGCTGATTCTGCGGGTGGTGATGGGCTTGGTGAATGCGGGGACGATTTCCGAGGATTTCCGGTTTTTCGCCGTGCCCTTCGCGCTCGCGCCGATGCTCCACGGGGTGTTGCTGGGCCGGGCGGTCGCCGCTTACTCCGCGGTGTATGTGACCTTGATCGGCTGCCTGCTGGTGCCGCAGGGGGATGTCCTCGGATACATGATCCTGAGCCTGGTCGCGGGCTTGACGAGCGTGTTGCTCGCCTATCAGATCCGCAAACGGATCAAACTTCTCCAGTCCGGGATCTACGTCGGTGCGGTGACGCTGGTGACGGCGCTGATTCTCGGCGAGTTGGACATCGCCAAATCTTTCGGTCCGGATGCCATGAACCACCTGCAACTGCTCGGTGCCGGCAGCGCTGCGGCGCTTGGCACGTCGATCGTGACCGCGCTGCTGATCAGCGGCCTGCTGCCGATGTTTGAAGGATTCTTCCACCTGACCACCGACATCAGCTGGCTCGAACTCAGTGACCTGAACCACAAACTGCTACGCCAAATGCAGCTCGAAGCGCCCGGCACCTTCCACCACAGCCTGGTGGTCGCCGCGTTGTCGGAGGCCGCCGCTGAGAAGATCGGCGCGAACGCCCCGATGTGCCGCGTTTGTTCTTATTTCCACGACGTGGGAAAACTCAAGAAGCCGGGCTATTTCATCGAGAATCAACACGACGGCGCGGAAAACCCGCACAATACGCTGACGCCGACGATGAGCTCGCTGATCATCATCGCCCACGTCAAGGACGGCATCGACCTCGCGGTCAAACACAAGCTCAACCCCCGCATCATCGACGTGATCCAGGAGCATCACGGCGACTCGCTGGTCTATTATTTCTACCGCCGCGCGCAGGAGCAGAAGAAGGCGGATTTGGATAAAGTCGATCGCAAGTTGGAAAATCCCGAGGATCTGCCGATGGTCGAGGAGAAAAATTTCCGCTACCCTGGTCCGCGGCCGAGTTCGCGCGAAAGCGGGATCATCGCCCTGGCCGACACCATCGAGAGCGCGTCGCGATCCCTTCAAAAGCCGACCCCGGCCAAGATCCGCGCCATGGTCGAGGACCTCATCCGCGCGAAAATCAACGACGGCCAGCTCGACGATTGCCCGCTCACCCTGCGCGAGCTCTCGATCGTCAAGGAAAGCTTCTCGAGCACCCTCCGCAGCATGCTCCACAGCCGGATCGACTACCCGAAGGACGACGCCGCCACCGCGACCAAGCGGCTCGCAACCGACGCCACCCAGGGTGGCCGCGTCATCCAGATGCCGAAGCGCGCCTGAAGAAAGCTCTAACACCATGTCGCTCGAAGTCATCATCGGCAACAATCAGGAAGCCACGGAAATCCCCGAGAGCTGGCTCACCGCGCTGGAGAGCGTCGCCCACGAAGCCGCCCGGCTCGCCTTGAAAAACGCCGCCGAGGACGACTCGCCGCTGTCCCTGCTCGCCACCCTCGAGGTCGCGATCGTCGATGACGCCACCAGCGACCAGGTGCACCGCGATTTCATGGACATCGAAGGGCCCACCGACGTGATCACCTTCCATCACGGCGAGATCGTGATCGGTGCCGAAGTTGCGGAGCGTCAGGCTGCGGAATACGGCGAGCCGCTGGCCCGCGAGATCCTGCGCTACTTCGTTCACGGCCTGCTCCACCTCGCCGGTCACGAGGACACCGAACCCGACGCGCGCGCGGCCATGGAAGCCGCCCAGGAGACCATCGTTGCCGAACTCTGGACCGCCGATCTGCGCGAGCGCCTCAGCAGTTTCTGATTTTCCGAATGAGCCGCATCCATCACTCCGTCTGCCGTTGGTGTTACGACGGCATCCCTCTCGAAGATCTCTGCGCCGCCGCCAAGGACATCGGCATTTCCTCCGTCGAGCTGGTCATGCCGGAAGACTTGTCATTGTTAGCAAGCCACGGACTCACCTGCGCGATGGTCAGCTTCCCGGTCGGAGAAACGCCGGACGGCACAAAGGTCGGCCGCATCGAGAAGGCCTTCAACCGCCTCGAGCACCACGACACCCTCGTGGAAATTTACGAGCCCCACCTGCGCGCCGCTGCCGCCGGCGGGGCGAAGAACGTCATCGTCTTCTCCGGCAACCGCGAGGGTCTGTCCGATGAGGAGGGCCTGCGAAATTGCGCCACCGGCCTGCGCCGCCTGCTGCCGTTGGCCGCTGAGCTTGGCCTCACGCTGGTGATGGAACTCCTCAACAGCAAGGTCGACCACCCCGACTACCAATGCGACCACAGCGCCTGGGGCATCCGGCTATGCGAAATGTTAGGCAGCGGACATTTCGGCCTGCTCTACGACATCTATCACATGCAGATCATGGAAGGTGACATCATCCGCACCATCCGCGACCATCACCGGCATTTCAGCCACTACCACACCGGCGGCTGCCCGGGCCGGAATGAAATCGACGGCAGGCAGGAGCTCCACTATCCCGCGATCATGCGCGCCATCGCGGACACCGGCTACACCGGCCACGTCGGCCAGGAGTTCATCCCGTTAGGAAAGGATCCGCTCGCGAGCCTGCGGCAGGGCGTGGAGACGTGCAGCGTCTAGCACGTAGTCTAACCCTTCAGGGTGTCTTCGGGACGCATTTGAGTAGCCCATTTGCAATTCTTGCGATGGAAAAATGATGTCGAAGTAGCATGTACCCTGCCTCTCGTACAGCAGATGCAGCTCAGCGGCCTGAGCGGTCGATCCGGCTATCTCAACCTCCCTAACGAGCTGACCAACATGCTCCATGATGGGATCCAAGAATCGCAACAGAGCAGTATCTGGGGGTATCCCCAGAACGTGTACGCGGAATGGGGATCCACTCTGTTGAAGCATCCAATCCTCAGCGCCCTTGTTCGGATTGAGCGTCAACAAACCATATTCGGTTGCGACCGGATCGAGACTAATGGGCGCCTGCTCCCGGGGGGGAAAGGAGCGCGAATAGAGCTCTACCGACGTTAAAGATAAGGTAAGCACCAGCACACGCAGCAAATGCCTTCAGGAAGATGGTGAAGATGTCCATTTCTCAGCCGAACATTGTATTCTCCCAGAGTAAGGTGGATTCGAGCAGAGCTTCTAGCAGTCCCGATCTACCTAACCACCGCCTCGGGAGCCGGCTTGCCGGTGAGGGCCTTGAACGCGGCCTTGGCCATTTCGCCGGCGCCTGCGGTGTTGGGATGCACCTTGTCGGGCAGCAACTGCGGCTTGTCCGCCAGTGCGGCGTGCATGTCGATGACTCCGAGTTTCATCTCCTTGGCGAGTTGATCGATGCGCTTGATTTCCTCTTTCACACCGGCCCCGTTGATCCCGTAAAGCCCGGGGTCGGGCACCGGGCAGGGCCGGCACACATAGACGCGTGGCTTGCTGGCAAGGGATTGAAATGACTTCACCAGCTCGGTGTAGTCCGCGACGAATTCGGATTCGAACTTCCAGTTCTGCGGCTTGGTGTCGTTGGTGCCGAGCATGATGATGACCACGTCCGGCGCGGAGGCGAGCGCGTTCTGATAGGCCTTCTCGTTCCAATAAGGATAATCGCCCTTTTTCAAAAGCGTGCGGCCGCTAACGCCGAAATTGCCGACCTTCCATTGGTCGCCGAGCATGGCCTGGAGCTGCGACGGATAGGACTGTCCTTTATCCGCGCCGACACCCTGGGTGATGCTGTCGCCGATGCACGCGACGTTGACCGGAGCCTTGTAATCGGCGGGTCTGACGGGGTCCATCGGACCGGCGGCGAGGGCGTTCATGGAGAGGATGGCAGCGAGATGGAGGAATCGGATTTTCATGGTTGGACAGCATCCAACCCGAGTCCGCAGGGGTTCGCAACGCCCGAATGCCCGGCCACCTCCCCGGATCACGGGTTCATCGCCGGATTGAAGTAGCCGCTTGCCCGCAGGGACGGAAAATGCGCTGCTAGGCGCATGGAGAACGCCACTTACATTCCAAAGACCTGGGAGCTGCCGGCTGCCATCCGCGTGCGGCTGGGCAAGACGGTGGGCAAGCAACGGCTGATGCATGAGGACGATCACCTGTTATTGCTGCTGCACGAGGCGCCCCGCGCGGAAGATGCGGAAGTCCGCAAGGCCGTGGTGGTCTGGCGCAATCCCGCGGGGGAATGGAAAAGCTCCCCGGTCGCGGGCGGCCTCGGCGGATTGGAGACGCATCTGACGTCTTATCGCAACGCCATCCACCGCTTGGATGAGGAAGTCGAAGCCGCGAAATCCGCGCGGCAGTATTTCGATGTGATGCGCCACATGCATCCTTTGCAGCGTTCCACCCGCGGCATGCTCGAGGTTCTCCAGAACACCCGCCAGGCGCTGCCGGACGACACCCGCATCATCACCCTGCGCGATCAGGCGAACGACCTGGAGCGCGCGATCGAACTGGTCGCCGCGGATGCCAAGGCCGGGATGGATTTCACCCTCGCGGAGTCCGCCAACCAGCAGGCCATTTCCGCGGAAGAGGCGAATCACGAGGCCCGCCGGCTCAACCGCCTGGCCGCCTTCTTTTTCCCGCTGGCCACCCTGGTGGCGGTCTTCGGCATGAATCCGCCGGAGGATATCTATCAAAAACAAGGCTTCTGGATCGTGCTGGCGGCGGGCATCATTCTGGGGTTTGTGGTGCATTCGATCGTGGCCCTGGCGAGCCGGAAACGGGAGTAGCCGGCTGGCTAACATTTCCTTGCATTTCCGAGGGACGCCCTAAGATCCATTCCGCCATGAGCCTTCCCACCAACCTCGTTACAATCCATCCCTATTTCAAAACCCATCCCGGCAAAGAAGCCCAGGCGGAGGCGGTGATGGACAAATTTGTCGCGAAGACCCGCGGCGAGCCGAAGTGCTTGTTCTATGAATTCACCGTTCTCGACGACGCGGTGTTCTGCCGGGAAGGCTACGAAGGCGCGGCGGGCGTGCTGGCACACCTGGATAACATCGGCGAAATCCTCGGGGAAATGCTGACGATCTCCGATCTCACCCGGCTGGAGTTCCACGGCCCGGCGGCGGAAATCGACCAGCTGCGCGAACCGTTGGGGCATTTGAATCCCGCATTTTTCGTGCGGCGCTGCGGAGTGGCGGATTGAAGAATACCAGCGGGCGAGACGCCCGGCCAACGGTGTGGGGCAGGATGCTCCAGCCACAGCTCACTCGCCCGCCGTGGCAATCTGCAACGCTTCTTCGAGCGCTTTTACCCGCTCATTGAGCTTCGGCAAGCGCCGGACGTACGCCAGCATCTTCATTTCCGTGCGGATCGGCTGGGCCGGTTTGCCGGAGTAAATCGCGTCGCCGGCAAGGTTGTTGGTGACGCCGCTGCGGCCGCCGAGTTGCGCGCGGTCGCCGATGGTGACATGCCCGGCGATGCCCGCCTGGCCGGCGACGGTGACGTAGTTGCCGAGGCGGGCGCTCCCGGAAATCCCGGATTGGGCAACGATCAGGCAGTGTTTGCCGAGCACGACATTGTGGCCGAGCTGGACCAGATTGTCGATCTTGCAACCTTCGCCGACGATGGTCTTGCCAAAACGCGCGCGGTCGATGGTCGAATTCGCGCCGACTTCCACATCGTCGCCGATTTCCACGATGCCTACCTGGTCGAGTTTTACGTGGCGGCCTTCGGAAAATTCGTAGCCGTAGCCGTCGGACCCGATCACGACGCCGGGCTGGAGGATCACCCGGTCGCCGAGCACGCAGCGTTCACGGATGGAGACGTTGGCCATGATCCGGCAGTCCTTGCCGATCACCACATCGTCTGAAATCACGGCGTTCGGGCCGATGTCCGAACCGTCACCGATGACCGCACCGGCCATCACGACCGCACCGGCGCTGACCCGGACTTTTGCGGGATCGAGCACGGCAGTAGGATCGACGAATGCCCGTGGATGGATGCCGGGAACGAATTTCAGGTTGGCGGCGGCGAAGTGGCGGACGACCACCGCGAAGGCCAGCGAGGGATTGTCCACGGCGACCAAGGCGGTGCCCGGCGGCCCATCGGTGACGCCACGCGGGACGATGACGGCGGCCGCCTTGGTTTTCAAAAACTGGGTGTGATACTTCAGGTTGCCGAGGAAGCTCACATCCTGCGGACCGGCGGCATCAAGCGCCGCCATGCCGGCCAGAGACAAATCGAGCTCGCCCCGGACGATGTCACCATCGACCCAACGGGCGAGCTCGGAAAGATTGAGGGCGAATGCCAACTCGGGAGTGGATTAGTTGCCGCCGGCAGGAGGGGTGGAAAGGTCCGGCATTTCAGGTTTTGGATCGTCTGCGGAAGGCAGGGATTCGGCGGGCGCGTCCTTGTTCAGGTCCTTGAGCAGGCCGGCGGTGATGTCAGTGGCGTCCTTGGTGTAGAGCAGGAATGGGACTTGCGAGGTGCTGAGGCCGGACTTGTCAAAAACATAGTCGTAGTTATCGACCTTGGCCTTTTCCTCCACCAGTTTGCGGATTTCCTCGAGGATGCCTTTCATGCGCTGGACCATTTTCTCGTTGAGCGCCTGGTTGCGGCGTTGGAGGAACTCACGGCGCTCGCGGTCGAGCGCAGTGCCTTCCTGTTGCTGCCCTTGCCACTCCTTGAAGAGCGACTGTTTCTTGGATTCGGCGAGGGACGGATCCTCAAGCTGCTTGCGGAGCTTGGCGAGGTTGTCCTCCAACTCGCGGATCTTGGCGAGGCGCTCGTTGTTTTCCTTCTGAATACGGGCGCGCTCGACGTTGATCTGTTTCTGCGCCTCGTTGGTGCGGTAATATTGCTTGAAGAGCTCCTGCATATCGACGGTGGCGATGTTGAGCTTGCCTTCCTGGGCGACAGCCATGGTGGCGAACGACGCTGCGAAAGCGAGGGTGAGAAAACGACGAATGAGGGTCATCTGATAGATAAGTTGGGGTTCCAAAAACGGATTACGGCGGCAGCATGAACAAAAATCCGACCCCGTCAACGCTCATCGGGCTTAGTTGGCGGGGCGGCTCGAATGGGGAAATCCACGCATTCCCGGCCATCAGCGCGAAGGATAGGCGACGCGGACCGGCTTCCAGCCCGCGGTCATGAAGCCAGCGGTGGCGGCTTGCGAAAGATTGCCGGTGTGGACCAGCAGCTTGGGCGCGGCCCCGAGATCGTCGCGGTTGGCAAAGCCCGCGACCTGCTCGGTCCAGGTGACATGATCGACCGGCGCGGGCACTTCCAGTTCGCCCTTGGCATTGGTCGCGCCGGGCAGCCGGCCGAGGACGGTGAGGGCGGTGTATTCGGCCGCTCCCGTCTGCTGGCGTTCCGCGAGGATGGAAAGCGCGCCAATCAGGAATTCCGCCTCGCCGGGCGTGGCGCTGGCGTTGGCCTGCTGGATGATGCGGCCGCGACCTGCGGCTTTTGGCAGGCTTTCCAGGGCCACGACGATGAGATGACGCCGGCTGGCGCTCAGCGGGGCGTGGGTTTGGAAGGTCCTGATGTCCTCGTCGGTGACCCCCATCGCGGCCAGCGAGCGGGCATCGCGCGCCGCGAGTTCGCCTTCGGTCAGCGAATAGGTTTCCGCCGGCAGCCCGACCAGGTTGGTGGCGGCCAAGGCCACGCCCGCGGAGACGGCGGCGGCCCCCACCCGCAGTGGCAGTCCGCCGGCGAAAAACGCCCAGGTCACCTTGTCCATTTCCTCCTGCAACCGCGGGTTGTCGGAGTATGGATCCACGCCCAACTGCCGGGCGGTCTCCAGCTTGGCCCGTTCAAATCCGGCGACGTTTTTCGCCACGTTGCCGATCCCGCGGCCGACCTCCCCCGCGGTGGGCGGCGGGCCGTCACTGCTCGCCTGGTCCGCGATCCTTTCCGCGCCGCGGCCGACGGCAGAGCCGACCTTGCCGAAGAAACGAACGACGGTTCCGGGCGCGCTCCTGACGGTTTCCACCGGATTCGTAACGATGTTCCGCACCGCGGCGATCGGTTGCTCGATGGAGCGTTTCATCCCTTCGGCAAACAGGTCGCCCCGGCTCGTTTCCACCAAGGTGCGGATTGCTTCGATTTCTATCACGCGCCTCCGGGCTTGCGGCACGCCGACGGCTTCGAAGGTGCCGAAGTCGCTGTCCATCGTGAAAAAGGCCATGAAGCCATCGGTCGGCACGTGGTCGCGGACGCGGTGGGACGGACCCCGCAGCGATTCCGCAGGGAGCAGGCTGGCGGCGCTGAGCATGACGCCTTGTTCGAAGGTGCCGGTCTGGGCGAAGGCCGGGGCGAACATCGCCACACAGGCGATGGGCAGGACAAAGGGATATTTCATGGTGGCGGGGGTTGGAGATTTTCTAGCAGGGCTATTATGGGCGGTTCAATTTCAGGATCCGCTTCACCTCGACCATGGCTTGCGGATTCTGGTGGGCGCTGTGGCCGGACGGCACGACAAGCTCGCTCTTGGCGCCGTCCATGTGGCTGCTCCAGTAGGGGACGATGCCGTCGGACTGGACAGGTCGCGTCTTGTCGTGATTTCCGCCCTTGCCGCGGTCGCCCATGATCGTGTGATAGGGAATGCCGGGCGTGAGCGGGACCTTGTTGATTTCCCGGACGAAGCGGTTGTCAGGCGAGAGGGTGTCCACGCTGTTAGGGATCCCATTCACCTTCAGGGAATCTCCCGTCGTCGCCACGGCTTTCATCACTTCGGTGCCGGCTTCCAGCAGGGTGAAGGGGGCCTTGACCAGCCGGGAACCGAGCCGCCCGACCCAGCCGGAAGCCAAATCGCTGCCCTTCAGCGGGGCGGCGATGAAGACCACCCGACCGATCTCGGAGCGGTGGCGGAAAATGAGCGCGTCCTGATAGAGTTCCCTGGTCTGCGGGGAAAGCTTCACCTGCGACGGCGGCTTGTTGAAGAAATTGCTCCAGAACTTCTCGTCGGTGTCGGTGATGAGCAGGCGGCTGATGCACCCGCCCATGCTGTGGCCGACGACGACCATCTTGTGCTTCAGCGGAAACTTCTTGGTGACCGCATCCAGTTCCTTCCGCAGGATGGAGGCGGAGTAAGGATAGGGATAACCGCTCGGATAGCTGTAGAACCAGAACTGGTAGTTCGTGCGGATGTTCTTGTCGGAACGCAGGTAGTTGATCATCGGCGCGTAGGTCGCGGGCGAATCCTTGAGGCCATGGATCACGAGCACCACCGTCTTTTCAGGATCGTAAGGCTGGAGCCGGGCGATGCGGGCCGTCTCGGCATATTTCTCCGGCTGCAGCAGCCGCGAGAGTTCATAGTCTTTCGGTTTCGACTCGGCCAGCATCACCGCGAGCGGCTTGGTGAAATCGGCGGCCAACGGGTAGGTGTGGCCGTTGAGCGTCACGTCCTCGGTGTTCAACGGATCCTCGAAGGCAATGGTACACTTGCGGCCCTCGAACTTCGCGGTGGCGGTCACGCCATAGTAAACCTTCTCGATCGCGAAATTCTCGCGGGCACCCTCGTTCTGTTGTTTCCCGACGGCGACCAGCGGCGCGCCCAAACCGTCCTTGTACATTTGGTCGGTCACGTAGAGGCCCTTGGCCTCGATCTCGTCCGCCGGAGTGAAGTTATACAGACCCGGGTACCATGCCTTCCGTTTGTCGCGGCGGTGATCGAGGATGAATTCACCCGATTCGGACGGGACCCGCAGCGGCTGCGCCCAAGGGTCGTTCTTCGAGTTGCGGATGCACGAAAAAATCCGTGCCACCGCGAAGTTGTAGCTTTCCCGGGCCTCGCGGTCGTTCGGGTTCTTCCGCAGATATTCCTCGGCCGAACGGGTGGTTTCCAGATAGTCGCCGAGCGAGGCGAACGGGTCGCGCTTGCCGGCTGCCCCGGCTTTCGCGAGCTGGCGCTCGAAGCTGGAAATGGTCCCCGCCGACGACTGGAACGATTTGAAAACGGGCTTCCGCCCGGTGACGGTCGCATACTCGGCGCAACTCGTGAAAAGCAGGGCCAGCGGGAGCAGATAGGTGTGGAAGCGCATGAGAATTGAAGCGGATCAGTATGTGAAAATGAAACAAGAGGCAAGCAGGGTAACGGAGAAGATTATTCTCACCGTCACAGCCGCTGGCCGGATCTACCCGGATTCATCCGGATCGAAGGGGTGGCGGTGGGCAGCAGTGAGTTGGTCGAACGCGGCGCGGGCGGAAAGAGAAGCAACCACTAACCGAAGCCGCTCCCCCAAAGGGGCGGCCTGTTTAATTAATCACACCAGACCCAACTTCGTCAGTCGCGATCGAATTGCCGACGGCTGCCGCTGGAAATGCACGGCCATTTCGCTTTTGCTAGCTCTGGCGGCATGCATTGCGGCTAGCTCGGCATCGTCACTTGCGGACCATGGTGCATAGGCTAGCCGAGGATGCGCTCGGTGGCGTCATCCAGCTCCGCCGCCACGATGATGATCTGGTGCGTGGCATTCATCGTCTCCTCATCCAGCTTCGCCTTGAACCGGAATTCAAAATCGGCGGCCAGGCTTTGCCCGTTCCTGAATCCGTCATAAATCCGGGCGATCTTGTCCGGCTTCAGCTTCTCCATCCATGAGGCATAGTCCAAGGCCTGGGCCACGATCTCACGCGGCGTCTTGTCCCGCTTCAGCTCGATCAGCACCAGCGAGCCGTCCGGCGCGAT
>JBGSOI010000157.1:0-6724 GCA_041739215.1 Akkermansiaceae bacterium | reverse complement strand
ACCGGCCTCGGCCTGGCGATCGCGCGCCGGCAGGTCGAGCTGATGGGCGGGCGGTTGGAGTTGCGTCCGGCACCGGGACATGGGTCATGTTTCCACTTTTCACTGCCACTGCCCGCCGCATCCAACGAGGGCCCGTCACGCCAGGCGGGCGAAGTCATCCGCCTCGCCGCCGGGCAACAGGTCCGCGCGCTGGTGGTCGATGACATTGCGGAAAACCGCGAGGTGTTAGGCATGATGCTCGAGCTCGTCGGCTGCGAGGTTGCGCTGGCGGAGCACGGACGGCAGGCGCTGGAAATGGTCCGGGATTCGCGGCCGCAAATCGTGTTTCTCGACATGCGCATGCCCGAGTTCCACGGCCTGGACGTGGCCCGCGGGATCATCGCGGAGTCAGGCCCGGCGGCTCCGAAAATCGTGGCGACCTCCGCCTCCGCGCTGACCCATGAACGCGAGCGCTACCTCCAGGCCGGCTGCGATGATTTCGTGGCCAAGCCATTTCGCGCCGAGCGGATCTACGGCTGCCTCGGGCAGTTGCTAGGAGTTTCCTTCGACCATTCACCGACCGCCACTGCGAAGCAAACCATCGACCTGCGCCAACTCACACTGCCCGAGGATCTGGCTGCCAGACTGGCAATGGCGGCGGAGTTGCACAGCGCCACCGTGCTCAAGACCTGCCTCGCCGAGATGGAATTGCTCGGCCCGGCTGGCGAGCGCGTGGCCGGGCATTTGCGGACCTTTCTGGCCAGCTACGACATGAAAACCATCCAGCACCTCGTCGCCCAAATCCCCGTCGCATGAATCCACCGCGCATCCTCATCGCCGATGACACCCCCGCCAGCCTGTCCCTGCTCAGCCAGGTTCTGGAAAAGGAGGGCTACGAAATCCTCGCCGTCTCCAACGGTGCCGATGCCCTCAAGATCGCCGCGAAGGCGAAGCCGGACCTCGTGATGTTAGACGTGATGATGCCGGGGCACGACGGCTACTACGTCTGCCGTCAGTTGAAATCCGAACCGGAAACACGCGACATACCGGTCATTTTCACCACCAGCCGCAACGACCCCGATAGCATCGTCAAAGGCTTCCACGTCGGCGCGGTGGATTACATCGAGAAGCCGTTCCATGCGGCGGAAGTCGTCACCCGCGTGGCCACCCATTTGAAGATGGCGTTTCTAACACGTGAGCTGCAGCAGCGGAACGTCGAGCTGGAGGCGGAAATCGCGCTCCGACAGAATGCGGAGCAACGGCTCAGCACGATCACCACCCGTGAGGACCAGCGCTGGGGACTTGGAGGCTTCGTCGGCAGCAGCCCGCACCTGCGGCGCATTCTCACAGACATCGGGCGGCTGCAGCAGTTCGGCAAAACCAGCGTCCTGATCACTGGCGAAAGCGGCACCGGCAAGGAACTTGTGGCCCGAGCCATCCACCATCACAGCCCCCGTGCCGGAGCCACGTTCATCCCGGTGAACTGCGTGGCCGTGCCAAGCGAACTCGCCGAGTCGTTGTTCTTCGGCCACATGAAAGGCTCGTTCACCGGCGCAACCACGGACCGCAAGGGCTACTTCGAGCTCGCCGACGGCGGCACGCTGTTCCTCGATGAAATCGGCGACATGCCCGCCGCGCTCCAGGCGAAGTTGCTTCGGGTGTTAGAGGATGGCGAGGTCACGCCGGTGGGCGCGACAAAATCCCGCCGTGTCGATGTCCGGGTGCTCAGCGCGACCAACGCCGACCTAGCAGCGAAGATCGCCGCCGGCGACTTCCGCCAGGACCTCTTCTATCGGTTGGCCCGCTACACCGTGGAGACGCCGCCGCTGCGCGAGCGCCGGGACGACCTGCCGTTGTTAGCCGCGCATTTCCTCCAGGTATTCGCCACCGAAACCGGCTCCGCCCTCCCGACGATCACCCGCGAGGCGATGGAGCGGCTGCATTCCCATGCGTTTCCCGGCAACATCCGCGAACTGAAAAACGTGATGGAGCGAGCACTGATCCTCAGCGGCGGCAAGCCGGTCCGCGCGGAACACTTGCAGCTATTCGAAATGGCCACACCACCAGCGGATCCAACCGTGACCGGGAACTTCGATCTGGAATCCGCCGAGCACTCGCTCATCCAGCGCGCGCTCGAACAAACCCATGGCAACGTCGCCGAAGCCGCGCGCCTCCTCAACGTGAGCCGCAGCCGCATCTATCGGAAATTCCCGAACCTCGCCGGCGGGCCGAAGTAGCTGTCTGTTACGCTTCACGAATCCAGGAGCTTCATTCGTTCACCGGCACCCGCCATCACTCTGCCAGCCGGATGATCAAACGCCCGGGCTCGATCTTGAATTCCTCCACCCCCGCGACCTTGCCGTTCTTCCCGCCGCCGAGGATCTCGCCTAACATATCCTTGCCTTTCATTCCCGCGAGCCAGTCGTTAGGCAGGGAAATACCCCAGACCGTGAGATCGTCGAGGATGAAACTCGCCTGGCCGGGCACCTCGCTAACAAGAAAGCGCGCGCGGGCTTTCAGGTGCTTGCCGCCGACCACCGGCAGGTCGGGATCGAGATCGGTTTCGACGCGGGCGTGGATCGCGTTGGTGGCGAGCTCGAAACTAACGGTTTCTCCGAACGTGGTGTTCTCATTGAGCAAGCCATTGAGCTCGCGCTCGGTGAGGATGATCTCCTTGCCGCCTTTTTCATACTTCGGCTCCGCCGGTTTCTGAATCGCCTCGACCTTCGCTTCCACGGTGGTCTTCTCTTGGGCGGTTAAGACCACCGGCTGAATTGGCCGGTTCGACCACCACCAGAGCCCGCCGAGAACGAGCAACGTTACGACCGCGAAGATGGCGATCTTGAACAGAAAGGAACTGCGTTTGGCTGGCGGCGGCGGGATTTCACTCATGGCTTTCTTTAGATTGTCAGACCTGTCACGGAAAGAACTTAGTCATTCAAAACACAGCCTTGAGGCGGTCAATTGTTGGCTGGATATACCTGTTTCGGAAATCTGACCGTGGGCGTGTGAAGGTCGAGGATAATTCGCCATCTTCATTGTTGCGGTGCAGCCAACCCAAAGGTTGCCCGAAAGAAATCCCGGGGTCTGAATGATCAAATCCAGAGACAATCGAGATGGATCTGCCTTGCCCGATATGCTTCCAGGCAGCGTTGAGAGCCTCTTCACAAGTGGTTGAAGAATTCACCAAAATAGCGACATCCGATTTAGGAGGACGATCTTCAAATGCAGGCTTACCCGCCCCACGTAAGTTGATGATCGTGGAAGGCGGCTTGGAAGCGCCTTCGAGTTCGTCATCCGCCGTAGTGAATGAAAAGGTGAAGAGTCTTCCGTCGAATTCGATCTGATAGCGTGAGACTCCAGCCCAATTTCCTCGGCGCATAAATGGATACCAATCTCTTATTTGGGTGCGTGGGTTGCATACAAGTCGGACCAGGCCGAATGATTCGTATCCAATCAGGCAGTGGTGAAAATCTTTTGGAGTCACGTTTGGCCCGTCTTTCCGATTCAGGGAAAATGTTCCATCAACATGCTGGTACAAGGTTGGCGTCGGATCATCCCTTGTGAAATATATACCCACGGCTATCGACCCGAGACCCAAAAATGCTAAAATACCCAACACCCATCGGGCGTTGATTCCTTGCGGAGAAGGAATGGGAGGACTAGCCATTGTTGAGGGAGTAGATCACTAATGGGCCGCCAGCCAGTTCGCCCCGGTGCCGTGCTCGACCTCGATGGGAACGGCGTGCGGCAATGGCAGGGCGGTTTTCATCGCATCGAGGATCTTCGGGACGAGTTCCTCCTGCTCGTCGATCGCGAGGTCGAAGACGAGTTCGTCGTGGACCTGCAACAGCATTTTCGTTTGGCACGGCTTCTCCCGTAGCAACGCATCGATACGGATCATCGCGAGCTTGATCATGTCCGCGGCGGTGCCTTGGATCGGGGTGTTGATGGCCGCGCGCTCGGCGTTGCCGCGGAGGTTCTGGTTGCCGGATTTGAGGTCGGGGAAATAGCGACGGCGACCGCTAACGGTTTCAACGTAGCCGGACTCGCGGGCCTCGTTGACGGTCCGGTCCATGAACTCGCGGATGGCCGGATACTCGCGGAAATAGGCGTCAATAATGTTAGCCGCCTCCGTGCGCGGGATGGCGAGCCGCTGGCTGAGGCCGAAGGCGGAGATGCCATAGATGATGCCGAAGTTCACCATCTTCGCGGTGCGGCGCATGTCGGAGGTGACGCTTTCCGGCTCGACGGCGAAGACCTTGGCGGCGGTGATGGTGTGGATGTCAGCCCCGTTCTGGAAGGCCTCGATCATGGTGGCATCATGGGAGAGCGCGGCCATCACGCGGAGTTCGATTTGCGAGTAGTCGCAGGATAGCAGGGTGAACCCGGCGCGCGGGACGAAGGCCTTGCGGATCTTGCGGCCGGCCTCGGATCTAACCGGAATGTTCTGGAGATTCGGATCCGACGAGGCGAGCCGGCCGGTCGCGGCGACGAGTTGGTGGAAATGGGTGTGAACGCGTCCGGTCTCCGCGACGATGTGGTTGGGCAGCGCGTCGAGGTAGGTGGACTTGAGCTTGGTGGCTTCGCGCCACGCGAGGATGTCGGTGATGATCGGGTGCTTGCCTTCCAGAGTGGCGAGGGTTTGCTCGTCGGTCTTGTATTGGCCGGTCTTGGTTTTCTTGGCCTTGTCGGCAAGGCCTAACTGATCGAAGAGAATGTCGCCCAACTGTTTGGGCGAGGCGATGTTGAACGAGCGATCGGCGTGCTTGTGGATGGAGTTCGCGAGCTCCTCGATCTGGATCCGCAGCTCGTCGCCGATGACAGTTAGCGCGGCTGGATCGATGGCGATGCCTTCCATTTCCATGGCCACGAGCACCGGCAGCAACGGGCCTTCGATCTCGCGGAAAATCGATTCCTGGCCGGACTGCGCGAGCAGCGGGCGGATCTTCCCTGCGAGCTGGAAGGTCACGTCCGCATCCTCGGCGGCGTATTCTGCCAGGACGGTCAGGGGGATGGCGGAAATGTCGAGATCCTTGGATGCCTTGGTTTTCTCGGCGTGGGCGAAAAGGTCGAGGGCCGCCGATTCGGGTTCGGCGGCGGGTTGGGCGATTTCCGCGAGTTTGACCGGGCTATAGCCTAGCAGAAACTCTGAAAGATAATCCATCGAGTGCCGGCGCTCGGGCGCGACCAAAGAGTCGGCCAGCAAGGTGTCGAAGAACGGTCCGGCGACCTCGATGCCGTGATGCAGGAGGATGGATAGATCGAACTTCAGGTTGTGGCCGATCTTTTCCGCCGGACCTGATAGAACGGCGCGAAGGGCTGGCAGCAGTTCCGGCGAAAATGGCAGATACCATCCTTCGTAGTCCTTCCACGAAAAGGCGATCCCTAGCAGCTTCGAGCTGAAGCGGTCGAGGCCGGTGGTCTCCACATCCAGGCAGAACCTCGTCTGGTGGGCGAGCTGGGTGAATAATGTCGCTTGGAGTTCGGGGGTGTTGGCGAGGGCGTAAACGTGATCGACCTCGCGGATGGTCCGGAAGGTTTCGAAGAGCGTTGGTGCGGAGGAAGAGGATTCGGGCGGAATGAATTCCGCGCTCCCGGTGGTGGGAAACAGTCGCTTGGTTAGGGTGCGGAACTCGAACTCGTTGAAGAGGGTTTTGATGGCCTCGTCGTCGCGCGGGGAGAGCACCAGATCGTCCCAAGTGACTTCGATCGGGACTTCGAGAATGATGGTCGCAAGTTCCTTGGAGAGCAGCGCCTGGTCGGCGTGGGTCTCGACATTTTCCTTCTGCTTGCCCTTGAGCTTGGCGGCGTTGGCGATGAGGCCCTCGATCGAGCCGAATTCCGCGATGAGCTTTTTCGCCGTCTTCTCACCAATGCCGGGGATGCCGGGGATGTTGTCCGACGCGTCGCCCCACAGGCCGAGAATGTCGATGACTTGCTCCGGGCGCTCGATCTCCCAGTTTTTGAGCATTGTCGGCAAATCGATGACTTCAAACTCCGAGCCCTTGCGGCCGGGTTTCCACATGGAGGTGGTTCCCGAAATGAGCTGCGCGAAATCCTTGTCCGGTGTGACCATGAACGACTCGAAACCGTCGGGTTCCGCGCGCTTGACGAGAGTACCGATGATGTCATCCGCCTCGAAACCATCGAGCTCTAACACCGGGATATGGAACGCGCGGCAAAGCGCTTTCACATGCGGAATCGCGGCCGCGAGCTCCTCCGGCATTTCATCGCGCTGCGCCTTGTAGGCGGGGTACAGGATGTGCCGCGGCGTGGGAGCGGAGGTGTCGAAAGCGACGCCGATGTGTGTGGGGTTTTCTTTCTCCAGGATGAACAACAGCGTGTTGATGAACCCGTAAAGCGCGGAGGTGTTGACCCCCTTGGAGTTGCGGATCGGAGCTTGGATGAACGCGAAATGAGCCCGATAGATCAGGGCCATGCCGTCGAGCAGGAAAAGGCGGTTCATGGCGGGAGCTTGGGGGAGCATTTCCCGGGAGTCCAGAAGAGTGAATCGCCAATGGGCGATGGTTAAGCTGGCCGGCTCAGGATCACGTTCGTCGGCTTGATGTCGAGCATCAGGGAAATGTGCATGGCGGTGAGCTCGCCCATCGACTGGCAATCGCCGAAGCCGCTGGTGGCGTGCATCCGGTCGAGCTCGCGGGCCAGCGTGACGACATGTTCGCGCGGAGCGATGTCCTCGCGCCCCATCACGCCGAGCAGCGCGCGCAGGCGGCTGCTCTCG
>JBGSOI010000155.1:0-5035 GCA_041739215.1 Akkermansiaceae bacterium | reverse complement strand
CCTCGTAGCCGGGATGCGCGCCGATCGCCACGCCGGACGCCAGCGCGAGTTCGATCGACCGCCGCATCGTCGCGTCATCGCCGGCATGGCCGCCGCACGCGATGTTCGCCGAACTCACCAGGCCTAACAACGCCGCGTCTTCCGTTCCACCTTCGCCGAGATCGGCATTCAAATCGATAATCCGCATGAGCGTTATTTTAACAGCTCCAACCCGGTTCGCAACCACTTGAAATCCTGCTCTTCACGTTCCCGCAGTTCGAGCGCCTCGTCCCACGTGACCTCGCGGAATCTGACCGGCGTCCCCGGCCAAGCCCGGGCCAGCTTCGGCAGATCCACAGCAATCACATGGCCGATCTGCGGGTAGCCGCCGATGGTTTGGCGCTCGGCCAGCAGCACGATCGGCTGGCCATCCGGCGGCACCTGCACCGAGCCCCAGGCGACCGGTTGTGAGATCATTTCGCGCGGTTCCGCCAGTTCCAGCGCCGCCCCGGCAAGCCGCGCGCCCATACGGTCGGAGCTGGGAGTGAGCTGATAGACCTCACTGCGAAACCGCTGCCGCGCACTCTCGGAAAACCACGACTCCTGCACGCCTGCTAGAAACCGCAGCTCAATTTCCGCAATCCTTTCCGCGCGCCCGACATGCCAGTCGCCGCAGCGGGGAACCCGCCCGGGTGCGCCGGTGTCCAACCAGTCGCCTGCTTGCAATGCGCGTCCCAGGAAACCGCCGAATCCCGCCCGCAAGTCCGTCGCCGCGCTTCCTAACACCAGCGGCACACGCACCCCGCCGGCCACCGCCAGGCAGGCCCGGACTCCGCCGGTTAGCTGCGAGAAATCCACCGTCTCGCCCGCCGCCACCCGTTGCGATTTTCCCGTGATGCCTGCCAGCGCCACCACCGCATCCGCGTGGAACTTGAGCACCGGCCCGCTCAGGCAGATTTCCAATCCCGCCGCGCCTTCATCGTTTCCGACCAGCAGATTCGCCAGACGCATGGCCTTTTTATCAACCGCCCCGCCGGGCGACACGCCGGATGATTCGTGGCCAGGCCGCCCCAGGTCCTGCACCGTCGTTAGAGCGCCGGGTTGGATCACCTCGATCCAGCCTTTTGCTTCGGCGACGGGAGCAATGAGATCCTCTGGCTCCAGTTTTTCCACCGGCACGAACCGCACCCGGTCACCCGACCGCAGCAAAGCCGGTGGCACTGCGTGCGGATCAAACAAGCTAACCGCCGTCCGGCCCAGGACCTGCCAGCCGCCCGGTGAAGTGAATGAATAGATTCCCGCCTGCTCACCCGCAATCGCCACCGAACCCGCCGGCACCGCCAGCCGCGGGGTGCGCCGCCGCGGCACTTGCAATCGCTCCGGCAACCCTGACAAATACGGAAACCCAGGCGAGAAGCCCACCGCCGCCACCGTGTAAACCGCCCCGCTGTACAGCGCGACGACCTCCTCCGGCGACATGCCCGTTAGGTCCGCCACCTCCGCCAGATCCGGGCCATGGATGCCACCGTAACAAACCGGGATCACCCGCTCTTCACCCGCCGGCAGCCGGTTCGTCACGGTCGCCGAGTTGATCCACTCACGAATCCCCTGCCCGTTCCCGCCCTCGAAATGCACCGCCACCGAGGCGAACGACGGCACCACATCCACCACCTCTGCAGGACGGCCGGTTTCAAGCGCCGTCGCCAGTCCCATCACCCGAGCCAGCGCGTCCCCGCCCGATTTCCCGGGGAACTCGACCAACCATGCGGAATCGCCGAGCGGCTTCAGCGTCATGCGCGGAGCCTTGCACGAACCGCCGGACTTGCCAATGCCCGAGCAGGGGTGAAACTCAGCGGGAACGGAGGTCTTCTCCCCTGCCCTATCAGCCTTCCCGTGAAACCGACCACCATCATCTGCCTTCTGTGCCTCGGACCACTCGCCTCTTGCGGGCAGAAGAAAAATCCCGCGCCCGCCATGACTGATAGAACCATCCCGCCCGGTGAAGCCCGGGCCGCCGCCGCCGCGGCCAACGTCCGCCCCGGCTTGGAACGCGACCTAGCGGCTGTCGGCCTGAAGTTCGGCGATCCGGTGTTTATCGGCGCGTTCAAGGAGGAGGACCGGCTCGAGTTGTTCGTCCGCAACCGGGCGACCGGGAAGTTCGATCTCTTCCGCACCTATCCGATCGCCGCCGCGTCCGGCAGCCTCGGTCCGAAGCTCGCGGAAGGCGACAACCAGGTGCCGGAAGGTTTCTATTTCGTCCCGCCCGCCGCGATGAAGCCGGACAGCCAGTTCCACCTCGCCTTTAACATCGGCTACCCTAACGAATACGACCGCGCGCACCAGCGCGCCGGCAGCGTCATCATGATCCATGGCAACCGGGTGTCCATCGGCTGCCTCGCGATGACCGATGAGAAGATCGAGGAGATCTACACGCTCTGTGCAGCGGCCCATGCAGGAGGCCAGGCGTATTTCCGGGTGCACATTTTCCCGTTCCGGATGACGGAGGAGCGAATGTTGAAGGCTGTGGGAGATCCTAACGAATCGTTCTGGAAGAATCTGAAGGAAGGTTACGATCTGTTTGAGAGGATCCGCGTCCCGCCGGAGGTTTCGGTGGCCGATGGGCGCTATGTTTTCAAATGAAGAGCACGATAAATCGTGAACTCCGGACGGGTTTCCGATAATTCCGAAAGACTGTCCGGAGTTCAAGCTTCAGCTTGTTCTTCAATGGAATCAGTCATCCCAGCCCACGCCGAAATTCAGCAAGGGATATTCCTTCCATCTTCTCTCCGCCTCGGCCCTTCCGATCCGCTCCAAATACTCGGAAGCGCTCGACCATTTCCATTCATTCCATTTTCTAACGTATCCATGTTTTACCGGGTTGTGATGGACGTATTGGATCGCCGCGATGTGATGGGCGTCACTTGAAATCCGGCGTTCTAAGGTGTTGAACCAGACTTTTCTTCCACGCGCGTTATCTTGGCCATTCCAAAGGAAAGAGCTTCTCCCGTGAAGTTTGCCAAGGTCGCGCAGCAGCTCCGGGCATGAATCGGTCAGCACTACAGCGTGATAGTGATTGGGGAGGAGAACCCAGGCGTCAATTCTCTGGGAATTCTTTCGGAGAGCTTCAAGAAGGTTGGCGGAGAATTCGTCCATGCGTTGGTCGTTTGTTCCTATCCAAGGCTGATGTTCATAACAGGTTGAAGTGATGAGATAGAGTCCTTTGCCATCGGAATAGTGCGGCGGGCTGTGCTTCGGACGATGCTGTAACTTGCGTTGTTCAAGCGTTTCCTGTCGCTGTTCCGGGGTCAGTTTTCGCCAGCGATACATGGTGCATCTCTATCAGACTCGCCGTGGAAGAGCAAGCTGAAGCTTGAACTCCGGGCAGTCGTTAGGAATCCCGGAAACCCGTCCGGAGTTCGCGCTTCAGCGTGCTCTTGATTCAACTCCCCCAACTCCAGCGCTCCGGATGCCAGAGATACCCCGCGCCGACGGGCAGCACCTGGCCGATGCCCGGCCACGGGACGTGGAATCCATAACAGCGCGTCCGTTCCGCCGCCGCTTTCGCGAAGACTTTTTTCCGCGTGTCAATGGACTGCATCGGGTCGTGATCAAAGGCGATGTACCACGCCGGGTTGTGGAACATGAACCCGTGGTGATGCGACAAATCCATCAGATGGAGCAGCGTGTCACTGCCCGACTTGATCCGGAAAATCGCGTGCCCCGCCGTGTGGCCGGGCGCGCCTTCGATCGTCACGGCGCCGTTGAAGAATTGCGTGCCCGCTTTCACCGGTTGGGACACGCCCTTGAGAACCTCGAACTGCCCGCACACGCTCTTGATCATCCCGGGAATGTTGTCGGTCCGTTTCGACTTTGAGAAATCCGGCTCCTTCGCGTGCCAGAATTCGTATTCTTCCGGCAGATAGTAAAACGCCGCGTTGGGAAATGTCGGCTTGCCGCCGGTCACGAAGCCCGCGAGGTGGTCGGCGTGCGAGTGGCTCAGAAACCCGGCGGTCACCTGCTCCGGCGCGATCCCCGCCTGCTTCAGGCCGTCCTGCAGCCAGCCGATGTTCGTGCTGTCCCGCTCGCCGAAGCCCGCGTCGAAAATCGCGATTTCCTTGCCGATCCGCACCACCAGAATGTTGATGTAAAGCGGGATACCATCCATCCGCTCGCCGTGGAATTCGAGCCACTCCTTCATCTGCGGCTGGTCCTCACGCGGCCACATCAGGTCGAGCGGTCCGCGAAAAAGCATGTGGCCGTCGCTGATCGACCACGCGTCGAACTCGCCGATCTTGAACTGATAGACGATCGCGTTGCCGTGCTCTTTCGGCTTCGGTCCCGGTTTCGCTTCCTGCCCGAGAACCAAGCCGCCGCCCGCCGCCGCCGCGAAAACCCCGCCTAAAAATGCCCGCCGCCCGAATCCCGGTGCTGAAGATGAATCCATGATACGGTGCATACGGGGCAATTCAGCGCCAAGTTTCGCCGGAAATCCGGGACCGCGGGTCTCCAGACACTCTTGCGAACGAGACGCTAAAGACCAGCGGCCTCCGCTTACGCGATTTTTCGTTCCTTTCACTGGCGAGTCTGGAGACTCGTGGCCCGGCCCTTGCCCATCATTTCACGACTTCGACTTTGAGAAATACCCGGCTTTCCGTCTTCGGGTCGCCGGACTTCAATCTAAAATTTAAGACCATGCCGCTGGGCATCATTTCCAACTTCCGACTTTCCTGGACAACCGCGTTTTGCGGAGTCTTTCCTTGGAGAGTAAGGAATTTGTAATTTTCGGAGGCAATTGCAGATAGTTCCAACCCAGGTAAATCCGGCCAAGGTTCACGAACTTCGGCCAGTGAGAATTTTACCACGCCGAGATCGCGAATCGTTACCTCAGGAGACTCTTTCAAGACTCCCCATTTTGAAGCCTCTTCCGCCAAATCCGTGGGTGAGACTACGACCTAACCACCGCGAAGCGGCGTGCCTCTCTTGAAAGTTGTCCACGACAGGCCGATTCGAGAATGGGACTGAAACTCGTCGGAGAAGCGGACTGTTGTGGGCAACT
>JBGSOI010000173.1:0-8262 GCA_041739215.1 Akkermansiaceae bacterium | reverse complement strand
CGGTGGCTGGGCGATGTAGAGGTAGCCGCTTTTCACGAGGGCCGGCATGTGACGGCAGAAGAATGTGAGGAGCAAGGTGCGGATGTGCGAGCCGTCGACGTCGGCATCGGTCATGATGACGATTTTGTGATAGCGGACTTTTTCGATGTTGAAGGCACCTTCCTGTTCGCCGTCGCCGATGCCCGCGCCGATGGCGGTGATCATGGATTGGATTTCCTTGTTCTGGAGAGCGCGGTGAAGGCGGGCTTTTTCGACGTTGATGAGTTTTCCGCGCAGCGGGAGGATCGCCTGGGTGCGGCGGTCGCGGCCCTGCTTGGCTGAACCGCCGGCGGAGTCACCTTCGACAATGTAGAGCTCGGACTTCGCAGGGTCGCGCTCGGAACAGTCGGCGAGTTTGCCGGGAAGTCCACCACCTGATAGAGCGGACTTGCGGACCGTCTCGCGGGCCTTCCTAGCAGCCTCGCGGGCGCGGGCGGCGTTGACGGATTTTTCGATGACGCGCTTGGCGAGGCCGGGGTTCTCGTCGAAGAACTGCATCAGGCCCTCATAGACGATGGAGGAAATGACGCCTTCGATCTCAGTATTGACGAGCTTGTCCTTGGTCTGCGAGCTGAACCGCGGGTTCGGCATTTTCACCGAGATGATGGCGATCAAACCTTCACGAACGTCGTCTCCGGTTAGAGCGGGATCCTTGTCCTTGAGGATCTTGTTGACCTTGGCGTATTGGTTGATGCCGCGGGTGAGCGCGGTGCGGAAGCCGGTGAGGTGGGTGCCGCCATCGCCGTTAGGGATGGAGTTGGCGAAGCAGAGAATCTGGTCGTTGTAGGAATCGTTGTATTGGAAAACCACGTCGGCGAAGACGTCGTCGGTGGTCTTCTTGCCGTCGTAATCAAGGTCGATCGCACGTTTGCCGTGAAGGATGATGGGCTCGTCGTGAATGAGCGTTTTGTTCTCACCGAGCTGGGCGACGAACTCCTCGATGCCTTTGGCGTAGAAGAACGAGGTCTTCTTCGCCGACTCGGGGCGCTCATCCTCGAGGTCGATGGTTAGACCGGGGTTGAGGAAAGCGAGCTCGCGAAGGCGGGTGGACAGGCGGTCGAACTTGAACTCGATGGTATCGACGAAGATCGTGGCATCGGGAAAGAAGGTGATCATCGTGCCGGTCTTGCCGGGATCAACCTCGCCGATAACGTGCAGCGGAATGGTCGTTTTCCCTCGCTCGAAGCCGATCAGGTGGACTTTGCCGTTGCGCATGATCTCCGCCTTGAACCAATCCGAGAGGGCGTTGACGCACTTGGCACCGACGCCGTGGAGACCACCGGAGTATTTGTAGGCTCCCTGGCCGAACTTGCCGCCGGCGTGGAGGTTCGTTAGAACGAGTTCGACGGCGGGCATGCCGAATTTCTGGTGCATGTCCACCGGGATGCCGCGGCCGTTGTCGGAGATGGAAACCGAGCCATCGACATGAATTGCTACTTTGATCCGGTTGCAATAGCCTGCGAGGTGTTCATCGATCGAGTTGTCCAGAACCTCGAAAACGCAGTGGTGCAGTCCGCGCTCGTCAGGGTCTCCGATGTACATCCCGGGCCGCTTGCGAACTGCATCGAGCCCTTCGAGTTTGTCGATCTGCGCGGCGTCGTATTGCTGCTCTACGGCAACCTGGGTTTGGGCCTTTTCTGGCTCGTTCGAAGTCTCGGACATAGTGGGGCCAGAGCGTCTAAAATCCTACCTCGGGAGACAAGGAAGTTCGCTCGGAATTCCACGCTTTTTTCAAGCCACGGAAACAATGCTCAAGTCACTGATCATAAGCGACTTGCCATCCATGTGATTCATGACTGAGTCCGCCAAATACCAAGTCTCCAAGAGATGTTCGCAAATGGCTGAAGCAAACCCACAACCGACCGCGATTTCAATTCCGTTAGTATGTCGACAACCCGCCGCTGAGGCGGGTCAATCGGTCATGCCAAGGCACTTGCATTGCCACTTGAGAAGGACCTCCGAAGCATGGGCATCACCCGCAGCGAGGGATTCCAAAACCGCTCGCGGTGCGATCAACGATCCTTCGATATCCAACTTCGCCGCAACTTGCTCACGGGTCTTGATAAGGAAATCGACCTTGCGCTCGAAATCGCAGTCCCGCTTCCGGCGTTTGCCGGACGGGCGGTCCGGCCATTCTGCTTCGGGAAGTTCCTGCGCGGCGGCAAGAGCAGTCCGAAACCGCTTTACGCGGTCGGGACGAAAATGACTTGGGAGTGAAATGGATTTCTTCGCATCCAGATCAATACTCCATTCCAGTAACTGACGATTCGGGGCCACCATGAAGGAGGGACGATCCCAGGCTTTCGCTTCCCCATCGCGCCAATGCCAAAGCGCCCTGAGGCAAGCCAAACCATACGGGCCCAGCTTGCCAGACCCTTGCACCCGCCAGACTTCCTCCTTTGAATCATCCCTATCGAGAACCCGCTGGCGGGCGGCCAAGCAACTTTCTTCAAACCATTCGTAACGTCCAGACGCTTTCAGCGCGGCCACAATGATATCACCCATCTCCAAGAGGTAATGCACGTCATTGAGGGCGTATTCGATCATCTTGGAAGACAATGGACGTTTGCCCCAGTCCGCCTTTTGCGACGATTTGGAGAGTTCTACACCGAAATATTGGTTCACCAGATCGCCCAAGCCGAAACGTCGCACGCCGAGCAGGCGCGCCCCAATCTGGGTGTCATAGACCATGGCCGGCAAAGCTCCGAACTGCCGCTTGAACATGGTCATATCGTAGTCAGCACCATGCATCCACACAGTCGCCTCCGATAGATAAGCCCCAAGAGATGACAGGTCATCAATGGCCAATGGATCAATCAAGACGCAACCCCCACGATCGGCGAATTGAATCAGGCAGAGAGATTCGCGGTAGCGATGCAAACTGTCAGCCTCGGTGTCGATGGCACAAATCGGACTGTTGGATCCTTGCCGGCTGGTCTCAAGATGGCTGACGAGTCGCTCGGCGGTATCGATCATTTCAGAACTCATCCACTGGGAATTCCCGAGATTCGTAAATCCATCCACCCGAGAGATTTCCATGATTTTGGAATGCAGGCCCACCCGACTTCCATCACTTCGCCAACGTAACCTTCACCCGGTAGAGATGGTCCAAGGTTCCGGGTGGTTGGACATAAAGGTTCGTAGGATTCGCAGCATTGGTCAGCACGGTGCTTCTTACCTGAATCTGGACGCTCGTGATTCCCCGGTCGATGATGGTTACCCGATTGACAGTCCATCCGAGTACCGGATCCGTGCGAAATGTTTCCCAAGTCTTTCCTTGGTCCCGGCTGCGTTGCAACCTGTATCGCACTTTAGGAATCGAGGAAGTCTTGAGATCGACGTTGAAACCGAAATAGGAGCCAATCGGAGTGGGCGTTCCAACAATATTCACAGCCTGGAAAGGCGCGGGGAATGGTGCTTCGGGGATACTTCCAGGATCCCCCGCATTGCTGTCCAGGATCCATTCGGTCAAATTATTGTAACCGTCGCGGTCGGAATCCGCGAGGATCTTCCTGTTTCTTTGATTTGCAAGATTGATCGCCGCATATTCCGTGTATCTATCAGTGACCTCCACGGGGATCTGAAACCTGCGATTCGAGAAATCATAGGTGACACCGCCAGTTTGGAAATTTCGTTGAAGTTCAAGTTCAAGGATTGCTTTCGTGCCAGAAGGGAAAATCGGCGGAGTCGTAAACGTGCCAATATAGGGGTTTGGCAACAAAACGCGCGGGTCATTCTGATTGTTGAACGCGGGGAAGATGGCGGTGCCCCGAACGACATCGGACCCATTCGGACTTTGCGGGTTGCGAAGTGCTCGCATCGAGATATAGAGGTCATCGACACCGGCATACACCGTACTCGGGGTCAATCCCGTCCACTTGATCACGTTCGGCCTGAGGAAGCTCAACTCAATGAATCCATCTTTATTCCAACGATTCCTGTTCACTTGGGTGAATTGGAAACCTGATACTTGGTTATTGCGTCTGGCCAGCCCTTCCGCCATCGGATAAATCACCGCAGTGATTGGGGCTGGGATCTCTGGAAATCCCAACCGCGGAAACGAGTAATGGTAAACCCCGGGTACGATTTCGGCCTCGAACTTCCCGCGCTGGTTCTTGCTGTATCTCCGGTTGTTGAAATAGCCCGTAAATCCGTATTCCTCAATTGCGGTGGTGTGGAGGTTATAGAATACGGAGGAACTGTCGTCAGTGAAGCCACCGGAGGGTCTCGGCAGTGCCGAAGCAGGCGCGGCAGTCAATCGGATCGCGTTGGCTCTGCCGGGCTCAATGGCAACGGCCGCTGCGAGCTCGGTGACGAGAAGGTATGGCCTTTGAATGGTCGCACCGTTGATATTTCCAGAGGTCAAAAACCCGGTGGTTCCGGGAGAGCAAGTCCCGATGTAAAAACCCGGCGGGTAATAATTGGGATCGTCGCAAAAGCCGATGGTAGCTACATGCCCGTCATCCAATCTGATGTTGAAAGTGCCACCCTGGAAAACGAGGCCATTCTTATTCTGCCGGTAGGTTTTCTGGCTGCTGAGGTCAAATGACAACTGCGCATCCGCAGGCAACGTTGCCGAAGCGACCAGCGCGGAAATGAGCGGCAGAGAGAGGGTTTTCATACGATTCATGGCGGGAAGATGGGTTGGGCGGTTGAAGGTGACAAGAGGAAAATTTGAGTGAGGAACGACAAAATTTGAAATACTTTGTAAGCACCGCAAATCAAGCAATTTGCAACCCGGCGGCTTGCTCTGGAGTCAGTTCCAGCACCTGCCATGGCAAGCCGTGGACGTTGAGATCTGCCATGAAAGCATCCGGATCGTGTTGCTCGATATTCCAGACGCCGGGTTTCCGCCAGGCACCTTCGAGGACCTGCTTGGCTCCAATCATCGCCGGCACGCCGGTGGTGTAGGAAATCGCTTGGGAACCCACCTCGGCGAAGCAGGCTTCGTGGTCGCAAATGTTGTAAATGTAGATCGCCTTGGGCTTCCCGTCCTTGATTCCGGTGATGACGTTACCGATGCATGTGCGGCCCTTGGTCGTCTCGCCGAGGTCGCTCGGATTCGGCAAAACCGCCTTGAGGAACTGGAGCGGAACGATTTCCACGCCTTGGTATACGACCGGATCAATCCGGGTCATGCCCACGTTCTGAAGCACCTCAAGATGCTTCAAGTAATTCGGCGAGAACGACATCCAGAACTGGGCGCGGCGGATTGTGGGGATGTGTTTCACGAGGGATTCAAGCTCTTCATGATACATCCGATAAATCTCGTAAGTTCCGACTCCATCAGGACAAATAAATTCCTGATGCCTGGACATCGGCGGGGTTTCGACAAACTCCCCATTTTCGAAATGCCGGCATTCCGCGGTGACCTCCCGGATGTTGATCTCCGGGTTGAAATTCGTGGCGAACGCCTTGCCGTGGTTGCCGCCGTTCACGTCGATGATGTCGAGCGTGTGGATTTCATCGAAGTGGTGCTTCAGCGCCCAAGCCGTGAAGACATTCGTCACGCCGGGATCGAATCCCGAGCCGAGAAGCGCGGTGAGGCCGGATTTCTCGAATTTTTCCTGATACGCCCACTGCCAGGAATACTCGAACTTCGCGACATCGAGGGGCTCGTAATTGGCCGTGTCCATGTAGTCGCAACCCGCCAGCAGGCAGGCGTCCATCAGATTGAGGTCCTGGTAGGGCAATGCGACGTTGATCAGCAGCTTGGCCCCGGTCTGCCGGATCAGTGCGGCGGTTTCCTCCGCGTTGTCGGCGTCAACCTTGGCGGTGGCGATGTCCCGGCCGGTCCGCATCTTCACTTCGGCGGCGATCGCGTCGCATTTCGAGACGGTCCGCGAGGCGAGGGTGATTTCCCCGAAAACCTCGGGGACCATGGCGCATTTGTGGGCGACGACGCTGCCGACCCCGCCGGCTCCGATGATTAGGACTTTGTTCATGATCTGATGAGGCACAAGGGGTGGAAGAATACTCGCCCGCTGGCAAGAAATTCCCCGTGACGACTGACGATCTTCGCGTGAAAATTCCCGACAACTTTTGAATCGCATGGCGTTTTCATCCCTGAAAGGCTACCGCCAGACGCAACCATCAATCATGAAAATCAACAGCCCATCTTCCCGCATCCGCCGCACTTCCGGTTTCACCCTTCTTGAAATGGTCATCGTGCTTGGCATCATCGCCATGATCCTCGGTGGCGCTATCTTCGCCATGAAAGGGATCTCCGGAGCCGCGAAACTCCGTCAAGTGGAAGCCGACTTCAAGAGCTTCGAAAGCGCCTTGGCCATGTACAAGCTCAACGCCGGGTCATTTCCAACCACCCAGCAAGGCCTCAAGGCCCTGGTGGAAAAGCCAAGCAGCACACCCGTCCCGCGCCGTTGGTCGCAAATCATGAAAAAGCTCCCGCCTGATCCATGGGGCGCGGATTACGGCTATCGTTTCCCCGGCAAGAAGCAGCCCAGCGAATTCGAAATGTTCAGCAAGGGCGAGGACGGCATTGAAAACACCGCAGATGATCTCAGCAGTCAGGACGACTAAGCGGAAGCAGGGCTTCACCCTCATCGAGATCGTCATGGTTCTTGCCATCGCGGCCGTCATCATGGGCGGCGCGGTGGGGATGATGATCTACTCATCCGACGAGCGGACTTTGCGCGATGCCTCCGGGGAAATCGAGCTGCTTGCGAAACGCGCCCGCGTTACCGCCATTCTTCACCAGACTCCCTACGCCCTTGAATTCCGGGAAGGAGTCGTCCGCCTGATGCCCTTGGCCGAGGCGGGACGGGATGATAAAAGCGCCTTCAAAAGCCGCGGCGAAGTGGCACCTGCGGAAGGTGCTGCTGCGGAAAGCCGCCAAATGATTCTCGACAGCGGCTTGGACTTGTCCATCCGCCGCTGGAACTCCGATACTTGGCTCGGCACCACCAAATATAACGTGCACGTCTGGCGCTTCGACCCCGACGGCCTTTGCGAACCACTTTCCGTCCGCCTCACCCTCGACAACAGCTGGTCGGAAGACACCTACCATCCGCTCACCGCCACCATTCGCGAAAGCGCGCTCGAAACCCGATGACTGCCCCCGTCCATCCTGCCAAACGCGGATTCCTTCTCCTTGAGATGGTTCTGGCCCTGGCGGTATTTGGCATCGCGGCCACGGGATTCGCGGTCGCGCTTCACCGGATGTCGGAAGCCGCCAGCCTCGCCCAAAGCGAACTCCGGATCACCCGCATTCTGGACAGCGCGCTCGATGAGACACTTTCCCTGCCGGTCCTTGAAGAAGGCGTGACCAATACTGCCGTCGGCGAAACGGGGATCGAACTCGACACCACCATCGAAATCCTCCCGGAACTCCAGAACGAAGAGGGCCAGCTCCTCCAGGAAATGTACTCCATCAAGATCGAAGCCCGTTGGTTCGCCAATGGCGAGTGGCAGCAACGGGCTGTCGAAACCTGGCGCTACGGCCGAATGTACCAACCATGATCACCGGCCCAGCCAATCCCCGGAAACCCGGTTTCACGCTCCTCGAGCTCGTGATCGCCATCGGCTTGATGGCGATCCTTGTCGGCATGGTCTTCGGCACCGCCCGCACCTCGTTGGCGTTGGGCAACACCATCGTGGAAACTCAGAACGAGGAAATGCTCCACCAGGCGTTTTTCGAACTCCTGAACCAACGCTTCTCCGCCCTTCCCGGCAATACCCGCTTCGACCTCAAGGTTTCGGATTCCGGCTCCCACTATATTTCCGACCTCACGCTCCAGAACGTCCCGCTCAGCTTCACTTGGGGTGGCCAGGCCCGCATCGCCAAAGCCGTCCAGCTCAGCACGGTGAAGCGCCGCAGCGGCTATCTCGACATCGTTTTGAGATACTACGAAAACGAAATTCTCGAGGATTCCGCCACCTCCTTCAAAACCACGGCCGGAAACAACGAGCCCTTCGCCGAAATCGTCCTCCTCACCGACGTCGCGTTCTTCGAATGGCGAGTCCTTGATGGCCGTTCGATGGAGTGGCAATACGATTGGGACCTGCAAGGTCGCCTGCCATTGCAAATCGAGCTCACCATGGCCATCGGCGCGAAAGGCGAGGAAATCCGCCAGATTTTCTGGGTCCCGCCGAAGCAGAGCCCCGAAGTCCTGATGCGCCAGATGATGCAGAACGCCGGCGGCGGCTCTGCGGGCGGCGGCGGACAAGGCGGTGGCCCCGGTGAGGGACCAGGCGGAGGCCCCG
>JBGSOI010000092.1:0-13116 GCA_041739215.1 Akkermansiaceae bacterium | reverse complement strand
CGTCTCACCGAATCCTGTGGAATGGTGTGCGTTTCCGCCGAATCACCGCGCCTCCACCAAGATCATACCCGCGCCAGTCGCCGAACGACCTCATTGACCACCTGAGAGCATCATGAGCATCCTCCCCCCGGCGGCCTTCGCGGAATGGCGGGATTCCAATCTGGGACTCGCTCCGCTCGCCCTTCCGCTCCATTCCGCCATTCCGCCATTCCGCCATTCCGCCATTCCGCGAAGAACCCACTAAACCATGCAACCAACCAGACGGAACGACTACTCGCCTGAATATTCGCTAACATTTTGAATCCGCCTGTGTTTGTTTTGCTGGTTTTACCCTGCAAAACTCTCATCGAAAAGCGTCCTCGTCACTGGGGTCGGATCATAATGACAGCCACCTTTACAGTGTTATGACCCTGAGCTTGCTCGCCGCGTCCGCTAAAGACGCCAAAATCCAACTCGCAATTCAATCCACTACGGCTGAATGTGAAGAAAGTTTGATCTGGCGATCTTTCCTCAATTGAATCTGAGCATGGTGTGATGGATTGAGATCACTCCCCCTATCGAAGCGCGCGGATGATCGGAAATGTAAGGTCCGCTTTTCGACCTGAGGGCCGGAAAGGGTAGAATGGAGACTCCCGTTTTATCGAGACCTTTTGCCAACAATTCTAACCAGTGTTTTTCTTCGTTGGACTGGGCGTAGCCGATCATTCCCGCGAAATCGCATTCGCTTGAGTATTGACCGGTCAGGAAGCAACCCAAACCGTCTGGGCCTAGATAAGCTCCGATCGCGTGCCCGGGGCCAAGCCGTTTGGCTTCCCATGAGAAACGATGAAATCCCGATCCGGTGTTGGCGACGAACTGTAGATCGATCTTGGACCGGCGTTTGCCAACCCGCCTATCGGAGCCCGGCTTACCCGGCGAGGTGACCGGATGTTGATCGTGCACTTGAAACATCCGCATCCATGGTGCGGGGTCGGTTCCGATCACCTCGTTCATTTCGCGGGCGAGATCGCCTGTGATTTCGTCCTCCTCGCGGGCTTGATAGGCTGGTGCATCGAGTCTGGCATAACCGGCGAGTAGAATGAGGTGCGCATTGCGGATGAAGGCGTCGATGAAGACACGCTTGGAACCGGTGGAGAGGTCTCCGCTGGCATCGTTGGCGGGGATCATGCTTTCTTGGCGGTTGAAAGGTGATCCGCGATGAGTGAACCGGCATCCAGGGTCGCTTGAGCCACTGTCCACTGAAAGCGCTGCGGTGGCTTCAAAAGATAGGTTTCATCTCCCCGATAGTAGCGGAGCGCCCTGCGAAAATAGGTCCACTGTGGATGCCGCTCTTTGAGAATCGCGAAGGTCTCGGCGATCTCAAGAGTAGTCGCCGTGGGAGTGTTTTCGATTCGGATGGTGCCGCGCGTCTTGGGCGGAGCGGGCGGAGAAACTCGGAGCAACAAGGCACCTTGGATTCTCAATACGGCGATGTCATGCCCGCTGCGGCTTCCCAAACCGAGGAAACCATCGAGGTCTTCCTTGAGGGCGCGACAATAGGCTTTGAGGTCATCATCACTCGGCGGCCGGATGGCTGGCTCGCCGACATTGCCGTCGTTGAGATGGATTCGGGTTTCGACCAAACTGGCGATCAATTCCTGTTCCCGCGCGGATAGACCAAAGGCGCTTGCGACGAGTTCGTTCAACTCGCGGATCAACTCCTCTGAATCGTTCGGTTCTTCATGAGGATCGAAGTTGAACTCGCCATCTGCTGAGGTTGGTGCTCCCAAGCGTTGCGGTTTTGTCTTGGCCAAGCGGTCATGAAGGCGGACCCAGTGGGTGAGTTCTTCCCTAGAAAGTTCACATATGGGAAGCGCGATGTTTCTTAGTGATTGGAGTGTCGAGCGGTCACGCTTCACTCCCAACTCCGATGAAGAAAGGAATTCATGATACCGCGCAAAATCCGAACTCAAGAACAATGCCAGCGCTTTCAGGAAACGAACGTCATCTTTCGGTGAAACAATTCCGATTTGCCGTGGAGGGACCACGACGAATTCATTGCTGAAAATCGCGAAATTACGAGCTGCGCTCACGATCACATGAGGCGGACGGCAGACTGAGAGGGGAAGCGTCACCCGTCCACGGCGAACCCACCGCTCGGTCTCCGGAATCAAACGGATGCAGTTTTCAGGAAGCACAAAAAGCCTCCGCCATTTCGCAAGCAGTGTCGCATCGAAGGTTTTCTTGCCGACGATTTCAGAAACCTCTTCAAGAGCCTCGGATTTGCTCCATGCACGGTTTTCCAGTCCCTGTGAAGCGACCAACAAACCTTCGTCTTCCAACTGCCCCAAGCTCGGGAACTTGCGCTTCAGCCTGTCCAGCAGGGCCGAGTCTGCCGGGCATCCCCACGCCGCAATCTTCCACGGCAGGGACTCGCCACTGGCGACCGATGACACTGGGATTTCTCGGACATCGCTGGAATCGATGGTGATGACCCAGGACTCGATGCGTTTTCCTTTTTCCCTAGGCCGGGTGACTTCCTGATTTGCCACCATCGGTGAGAAGACCCGCACGGTTTCCACGTCCTCTGCTCCACCGTGTTTGAAAAAGAGAGCGGCAGCGGGAACACGGAATCTGCCATTCGCCAGCACTTCCGCCAGATTGGAAAAGTTCACCACCGTGGTGACATTGAACTGGGAGAAGAATCTGGAACGGAATGACTTCGCAGCCGTTTCAAAAAGTGACATTGCGGGCAGGAGCAACGCTGCACGGCCGGTGGGAGCCAGATGCTCCTCGACTTTCCATGCGATGGCTCTGGCCACTTCGTTGTTCCCGACTGGATGACTATCCGCGTGTTCCTTGATCCACGCGGCGGCGGACACGAATTCCTCCTGCGGTTTTTCCAAACTGATCTTACGCCACGGCGGGTTTCCGATGACCCAATCGTAAGGTTGGTCCTGCGCTCTTGTGGGTCCGGGCGAGGTGAAGAAATCCCCGTTGACGATGTTTTCACCGCGCAGGCTCGGGAGCTTGAAGTTGTGGAACGGAGGCTCGAGATCCGGTGGGTTGACATAGTCCAGGAGAGTCAGCACGAGGCTGAGTTCCGCGACGCTGCACGCGTCAGGATCGAGATCGATGCCAAAAATGGATTCCTGAAGAAGCTCGCGAAGTTGTCCGGGTTTGGGTTTCGAGCCATCAGGAAACTCCCGCTCGATGAGCCTGCGGAAACATTGCACGAGAAACGCGCCCGATCCGCAAGTTGGGTCGAATACCTTCATGCCCCGCCGCAATGGGAGTTCGCTGTCCAACTGCGAGAGCATCAGATTCACCACCGGAATCGGAGTGTAGTAGGCACCGGTTTTTCTCGCCTTACCGTGCTCGCCGGCCATCGGCGTATCGTGGAGAAACTGTTCGTAAACGACGGAAAGGGTTTCAACAGGGATGAAGGAGAAATCGTAAGCCGGGAAATCGAGGTGCAGCTGGTGATCGCCGCCTCCGGAGATTTCCTCACCGGCAAAGATTCCGGAGACCCATTTCACGTGATTGCTTTTGAGACCGCTTTTTCGTGAGAAGTCGATGGGGAAGACGCCCCCGTTCAGCCAATCATCCAGTTTCGAGGAAACTTCCTTGAGTCCTTCGAGAGTTGCACGAGGGCCGAAAATGCTGGTTTCGTCGATGCCCCAGCGTTCGAGCTTTTTGGCGGAGAGTATCCCGCGATCCCGGAGATAGTGGAGATAGACGTATTTTCCGATCAACGCGTGCGAGGTAGCCCGAGGGAGATCCTTTGCTTGAAGCTGGGCATCGAGCTTCTTGAGGTTGGTAAGGAGGCGCACATTGAGTCGCGTTTCGGGGCTCACTCTGGATGCGAGACGATCCCAAGTTTTCCCGGAATCGATGCTGTCTGCCGAGAAATTCGCCAGGCGGGTGGCGATATCGGCTTCTCCTGTCAAAGGCTCCAGAATTCCCCGGTTTCCGCCAGGGTTTCTTGCCTCGTAGTCGAAGCCCGAGAAAACCCTCACGCCTTCAGGACTGGAGAGCACAAGACACGGGACGATGTCCTGATTCCAGACGAGCTTGTGAATCTCGCTAACCTTGCGCTCATCGCCCACCTCACAAACGTAAACCAGAGGGATGGCGCTACCCGGGGCCTGGAGGGTGTATGCCCCACGCAATGAGAGTTTCGCGCCCGCCTTTCGCAGGACGTGCGCAAACGCTCCGACGCTTTCCCACGTGAATTCCCCGGGGCGAAGGAAATTCGGAGAGCTGTCGTAGCCAAGAGCGGCAATGGTGTCGGAGGCGTTCAATTTGTTCTCTTGAACATTATTTTGAATTCTGGAGTTTGGAAGGAGAATTACATGAAAAGGGTAATCGATTTGATCAGGCTTGGCGAGAACAGGCTTTGGGAAATCGTGCACATCGCCGCCGCAGCGCGACGGAAGCCTTGGTGAATCTGGCAGACAGAAGTCTCCGCCCTCCTCACCGCGCCGCCACCAAATCGTAACCCCGCCAGTCGCCGATGGTGATGTCCGCGAACTCGCCGAGGGGAAGGCATTCATCCACCATGACGGAGCCGTCGATTTCCGGGGCGTCCCGTTTGTAGCGGAACGTCACCCACCGGCATTTTCAGAGATACCGGGGCAGTTCCAATCTCCTTCACCGAGGAAATCCGTGAGAATCTCCCCGGGATGAACTTCAAAGTGATCGGAAGCGGCTGAGAATCCGGCATCCTTGTGGGTTACCGAACTCACAAATCCGGCCATGGTCTCCGGGTTCGAGTAGGAGGCGAGGGCGTTGAAAATGAAGCGCGCCAGGTGATAGCTGTGCTGCTGACCCTCATCCGGGAAACTGAATGACTCGCCGGTCCAGAAACTTTGGATGAGGTCCGGAGTCCAATAGGCCTGATGCTCACGCACCATTTCACGATCGAGGAAATAGGGATTTCCTCCGACGATCAAATGCTCGACTTCTCCGGTGATCGCTTCATTGAGCCATAGCGGAAGATCAAAACCTGATAGCAGGGAATGGCAAAGCTCGTGGCACATGACCGCCCGATAACGATCGAGATTCTCCGAAGGGAGAATGAAATGCCCGTATCCCTGATTGAGAAAAACCCCGCCCGCGAGTCCCTGGTCCCTGTCGTCAGGGCAAAAGGCCGCCAGATATTCATAGAAGTCCTGTTCGTTTCCGAAGACGATCACCGCGCATTTTCCGTAAAGCTCCGAAGCGTTGATGAAAGGGAGCGAGCTAAGAATCTCCGCATGGCAGTATTCAAGGAATTCCAGCACCTCCTTTACCCGTGACGACTTCGCTTGGGTGACGATGATGAAGTTCTCCGATGCATAGAGTCGGTATCCCGCTCCGAGGGCATCCGCGAAAAGGCTGAGCCAATGTGAGGCCACGCGATTCCAAGCCTCGTTGAGGAACGCCAGGTCGTCGTGGATCTCGACTTGCTCCGCGATCGATTCCCAATTCGGACAAGGAAAGCGTCCGGGCTGCGACCAGAAGCATTCGGGAGGCAGGCGATCCGGTATCACCGTTTCCATACTCGTGATAAATCAGCGGGCCGCAACCAGATCATACCCCCGCCAGTCGCCGATGGTGATGTCGGCGAACTCGCCGACGGGGATGGCTTCGTCCACCATGACGGAGCCGTCGATTTCCGGGGCGTCCCACTGGGTTCTAGCAATTCCGGGTTGCTCGACCAACACGCGGACGGCTTTGCCGACCTGGGCCTGGTTGGTTTCTCCGGCGATTTTCTGGAGTTCGGCCATGGCGCGGGACCAGCGGCTCTTGCGGGTGGCGTGGTGGATGTGGCCGTCCATTTTGTTAGCACGGGTGCCTTCTTCCTTGGAGTATTGGAAAACGCCGGCGCGCTCGAAGCGGAACTCGCGGATGAACTCCAACAGCTCTTGGAAATCCTCCTCGGTCTCGCCGGGGAAGCCGACGATGAAGGTGGTGCGGATGCCGAGGCCGGGGATGCCGGCGCGCATGCGGCGGAGCAGGTCACGGATGTAGTCGCCGCTGGTCACGCGCTTCATGGCGGTGAGCATTCGATCCGAAATGTGCTGGAGGGGGATATCGACGTATTTCGCGACCTTGTCGCACTCGGCAATGGTGGTGATGAGTTCTTCCGACCAATGCGCGGGGTGGGTGTAGAGCAGGCGGACCCAGAAATCGCCTTCGATCTTGTTGATCTCGCGGAGGAGGGTGGAGAGCGACTCGCCTCTGCTGGAATCGACGGGCGAGCTCGGCGTCGGGCGTTTGCCTTCCCACTGGTCCATGCCGAAGTAGGTGGTGTCTTGGGAGATGAGGTTGATTTCCTTCACGCCGGATGCGACGAGCGACTGGACCTCTCTAACAACCGAGTCCTGCGTCCGCGAGCGGTGCATGCCGCGGATGGTCGGGATGATGCAGAAGGTGCAGGTGTGGTTGCAGCCCTCGGCGATCTTGACGTAGGCGAAATGGTCGGGTGTCAGGCGCATCCGCGGGGTGGACCAGTCCGGAACATATTGCGGTTTGAGGGTGACGAAATCGCGCGGGTCCTCGGTGGCGGACGGGCCTTCGGTTTTTTGGACTTCCGAATCGTTCTGTTTGCCTAGCAGATTTTCGATGATCGGTGCGACCTTGGTGATCTGGTCGAGGCCGATGAAGGCGTCCACCTCGGGCATGATGCCGGGAAGGTCCTTGGCGAAGCGTTGGGAAAGGCAACCGGCAACGATGATCTTCTGGCGCGCGCGGTCCGGATCGTCTGTGCGGTCCTTCACCGCGCCGAAGATGGCGTCGATGGATTCCTGCTTCGCCATGTCGATGAACGAACAGGTATTGATGATGAGGACATCGGCGAGCTCGGGATCCGGCGTTAGAGACATGCCGGCCTGGGCGAGGTGACCGATCATGACTTCCGAGTCGATGAGGTTCTTGGCGCAGCCGAGTGAGATGAGACCGACGGTGGTGGACATGAGTAGAAGTGGAAAGTGATCCGTTGGCTGTGATCAGCGGAAGAGAAAAGCCGAAGTCGATTTCAATACTGCGGCGGCAGGATGAGTTCGTCGCCGACCTGGGGTTTGACCGGGCCGAAGCCGGGCAGGGGATTGGCGATCGCGCCTTCCGCAGTGACGTCGGACACCTTGAGCTGGCCGAGGATGCCGGTCTTGCGGCGGATCGCGACAATGGCACCCGTCTGGACTTGCTCGGGCAGGAGCACGTCGAAGGTGATGAAATCCCCGCTCTGCGGGCTTTCGACGAATTCCCGGATCCGGCCAACCAGGAGCGACTGGGCAATCATGCGGGCGCGGCGGAGTTCCTTGTCGTTTTCCTCGAGGCCGCGTTTGTCCATTTCGACCTCTTCCTCGTCGGCGACCTTGGCGTCGCGTTCGGCACGTTCGGCGGCCTCTTCCGCGGCGCGCGCTTCCATCTGGGCGCGGATCGCGGCGAGATCCGCAGCGGCAGTCGAGGCCGCGGCTGGAGCAGTGGGTGGGGAGCTGCGGAGTTGCTGCATTTGCTTCTCAAGCGCGAGCTTGTCCTGCTCGGCGCGGAGTTCTTTCACCTGTTTCTCCAAGCGGGCGATTTCGTCCGAAGGGGTGTTTCTAACGCCGTTTTTCATGCCTTGCCAAGAGACCGCGAGCGCGCCGAGCAAGAGCGCGATGGTGGCGCCAAGGAGAAGTTTCATCGTGTCCATGGGCGGGACGTTGGCTGGGCCGGCGGTGGATGTCAACGCGGGGCGACAACTCCGGAAGATCCTTGATTTGCGAGAAGCCAGGCATTCGCGGCATCCGGGTCGCGCTCCTTCCACGCGTCCAAGGTGCGCCGATACATCTGGCCCCGCTGCCGTTCGTCGCCGATCCTCGAGATGGCTGCGACGGCGGTGGCGGGGTCGCTGCCGAACGAGTGCCAGATGAAATTCTGCACCACCCGGTCGTTCACGTCGTCCGGGTAGCGATCCATCAGGGAAACTGCGGTCTTCGGGTTCTCCGTGGCGATGCTGCTGATCACGCCGCGCAGCGCGTTGCTGCGGGTTTCCCCGGCGGGCAGTGAGGTGAAGGAGCTCAACGCTGCCTCTTGGTCCTTGCTCGCCCATGCGCTGTAAACATCATCCATCCGGCTTTCCAACGCTTGGCCGGGATTCGCCAGCAGCCAGGAGGCGGTGCCGGCCGGATCGGTCGCGGCGAGTTTGTCCGCCACGCGCTCCATGGCGCCGTTTTTCAGGGCGTCGTCCGGGAGCGAGACGATCCAAGCGCGGGTGGCGTCCGATCCCTGTTGCAGGAGATGGGGCAGCATGAAATCGAGGCCTTTGCCGCGTTCCTCGCTGCGGGGCATGCTGGCGAGCAGTTCGGTGGCACGGGCGGGGTCGGATTGAGCGAGACCGCGGATGATGCCGGGCAGGTAGGGGTTCGGCTCGTCGCCTTCATGGTTGTCTTGCGCCCAGCGGATCGCGGCTTCCGGGTCGGTCGAGGCCCATGAGGTGAGGATCGTGTCCTTGGCGAATCCGCCGCTGGTGTTTTCGTCGGCGTAAGTCAGGGCGGCCAAGGGATCGGCCTGCGCCCAGGCGGTGAGCAGCAAGGAGTATTCCCCATTGCGGCTCTCTGTGATTCCGAGGCTGCGGAAATGGGCGACGGCGGCCTCGAAATCACCCGGTCCGAGCTGATCGAGAAACGCGAGCAAAGCACGGTTGCGTTCCAGCGGATTCTCGCTGCGGACGATCGCTTCGAGCCTAGCCAGGCGGTCTTTCGAAATGCCGGATTCGCCACGCTCCGGTTTGAGCGTCCTGGAAGTCTTGCGGGATGCGGTGCTTTCACCGTCCGAATCCCGGCCCGCTCCCCGCGATGACCGGGTCTCGGCAGGACCGTCCCGATCCGCCACCGATGCGCTGGTGGATGAGGAAATCCTGCCGGCCATGAATCCACCCGCGCCAATGAGGACGAGTGCTGCAAAAATGGTCGTGGCATTGAGTTTCATGTGTGAAGAGATTGAAGGTGACCCGTTAACACACCATCGTCCCAAAGCCCGCAATTTGTCAAAATTTCCTCGCGTGCGGGCAGGTTACGTGGCGTCGTCAGGTTCTTGGATCAATCGTTTCGGTCCGGGATAGCCGTCGAAGAGCGCTTGGTGGAAACGGTATGACATCAGGCCGTCGCGTTCATAGTACTCCGAGACCCATTGGATGAGAAACTCCAGCCTTTCGTCCTGTTCTTCACGGCTACCATATTTGTGCGGTTCCCATGGACGACTGCGGCAATGGGCGATGCATTTTTCAAGACCCGGATCCAGGAAGATCAACTCGGGATGCCAGGGGAACGAGGCTTCTATCAGGTCGGCGTAGCAGCCCTCGATGATCCAGGATTCCTGCTCACCACAGAAGCGCCTGACCTCGGCGATCCTCTCGGCAGGCGGCCGCTCGACCGGGGCGGCGGATTGCCAGAACACCTGATCAAGATCGAGAAAGGGAATGGAGGTCCGAGCCGCCAGTTTCCGCGCCAGCGTGGTTTTCCCGGATCCGGAATTGCCGAGGATGGCGACCTTCATGGTTTTCTAGCAGAAAAAAGGCGTGCGACAAAAAAGTTCAGTACGAGCAGCAGACCTAAAACCGCTACAGTAACTCCTGCCTGTTTGACGGCCTGGCTGAACATCAGGTCTTGGCCGGACAGACGAGTCGTAGCTGCAATGGGAACTCCGATTACCAAGGCGGCTAACAACAGCAGGTGGATGGTCTCGAATATCTTCATGGGAAACAAGAATCGGCCGGGACGACTTGATAGATTGCGGTATCGTTGCGAGTTCAGGCGAAATGAATTTCGCGGTCCGTAAGAGGGTGCTCACCCGGCGAAGCCGTTAGCGGGCTGGCCGGTCACTCCCAGCCCGCGGATGACGAACAAGCGCCCGGCGTGCTCCTCCACCACCGACTTGTGGACGCCGGTGGTGACATAGAGATCCGCCAGGTCCGGCCCGCCGAAGGCGCAGGCGGTGGTTTCGAGGCAGGGCAAATCGACGCGCCGCAGCTCCTCCCCGGATGCGGGGCTTAAGCAGGCGACACACGCGCCGTGGCAAAAGGCGATCCACAGGTTTCCTTCCGCGTCGATGGCCATGCCGTCGGGTGACGACTCGATGTGCGCGGTGGACACCGCGCTGCGCATGTTCCGCAAGTGGCCGTCCTCGTAGTCGAACGCGAGCACTTCCTTGCGCGGGGTATCGATGTAAAAAACCGTTTTCCCATCAACCGACCAGACGATGCCGTTGGAGTTGGTGACCGGCCCGAAGGCTTCGTGGAGGGTGAGGTCGGGATCGAGCCGGTAGAGGCGGGCGTCGCCGGTTTTTTTCACGAGGCTGATGGTGCCGGCGAAAAACCGGCCGTCGGGCGAGCATTTGCCGTCATTGAAGCGGTTGTCGGGTTTGTCCGGTTCGGGATCGGCGATGGCGGTCAGGTGGCCGGTTTCCTCATCGAGGAAGAGCAGCCCGAGATCCCCGGCGATAACCAGTCCGCCGCTTTCGCGGGGAACCACGGTGCCCACGCGTTGGCCGACATCCCAGGATTTTTCACTGCCGTCAGCCGGGTCAAAGCGATGGACCCGGTGGCCCTCGATATCGACGTAATAAAGCGCCTCGCGCCACCACACCGGGCCTTCGCCCCATTGGCTGCGGATGTTTCCGATCGGTTCAATGGTCACCATGGCCGAGCCTAGAAGCTGCCGGGAATCCGCACCAAGGGAAAACTTTCGCCAGCACCGTTACGGCTGCTGCTGCGCTTGCCGGCGGGCCAGGGTGTTCATCACATTTTCCGAAACGGGATTCTGCTGGAGCCACGCCTGCGCGCTGGCAGGATCGCGCGCCAGCCAGCGACCGAGCGTGCGGCTATACATCTGATCGCGCTGACGCTCGTCGGTGATGCGGGCGATCTGGTCAGCCGCCGTGTTGGGATCATTTCGCAGGGACTCCCGCACCACGGATTGCACCACCTCGTTGGTCACGTCATTCGGGTAGCGGTCCATCAGGGCGACTGCCGCTTTCGGGTCTTCTTCCGCGAGCGTGCCGGCCAGGCCTGCCAAGGCATTCGTCCGGGAAGCTCCGGGCGGCAACGTTTCGTAGGAGGCGAGGGCTTCCCGCGGATTCACTTCCGCCCATTTTTCGAAAACGTCGTCCATCTGGCGGGTGGCCGCCTCACCGGGATTGGCGATCAACCATGCGGCCGTGCCTTGCGGGTCCTTGTCGGCCATCGGCTCGGCCATTTCGGCGATCAGGCTGTTGCGGAGAGTCTCGTCGCTGATGCCGGCCACCCACAGGCGGGCGGCTTCCGGGCCGGTGTTCAGAATGTGCGGAACCATTTCCTCCAAGGCATCGCCGCGCTCGTCGCCGCGGGGCATGGTGGTGAGCAGGGCGGTCGCACGGGCGGGATCGGATCCGGCGAGGCCGCGGATGATTCCGGCGAAAAACCGGTTGCCTTCGTCGCCTTCGTGGTTGGCCATCGCCCATTGGATGGCCGCTTCCGGATCGGCGGTCGCCCAGGAGGTCAGGATCGTATTGGTGGCGAAACCACCCCGGGTGTTTTCGCGGGCGTAGCTGATCGCCGTCAGGGGGTCGAGCTTGGCCCACGCGGAAAGCAGCAGCGCGAACTCGCCATTCCGGTCGTCGCCCAGATCAAGGCTGCGGAAGTGCTCGACGGCATCCTCGAAATCATCGGGCGCGAGCTGGTCGATGTAGGCCAACAACGCGCGATTCCGGTCGAGCGCGTTCTCGCCCTGGACGATCGTCTCGAGCCGCTTCAACCGGACTTGCAAGCTGCCCGTGCCGGCGCGCTCGCTGCGGACCGCGCGGGATTTATCGCCGCCAGCCGCCGCAGCGGATGACATCGGCGAGGCGGCACGGGATTTCGGATTTGAATCCGCAACCGCGTTGCGATCCGCAGGCGAACCCGGCGAGGTCATGCGGCCGGCGAAGAAGCCGCCGACTCCGAACAGCCCCAGTGCGACAAGAATGATAGATGGATTGAGTTTCATGATGAAAGAGGTGGGTCCGACGCCATAAACGCCGGCACCTGAGAATAGTTTCCTCGCGATTTCGAAAAAGACTCCGCCAAGTTCGGAAATCCGGGGCTTTCCTTTCATCTAACCTCCCGCCATGATCCCGCCCATGCGCGGCGAGTCCCCGATTGAAGTCCTGAAAGTGTGGCTCTACGCCGCGGCTTCGGTGTTGCTCGGCGCGTGGGTTTCCCCGCTGATTTACAACGCGGGCAAAGCCCTCGCGGAAGTCTCGTCGGTCAAGCCAACCAACGGTCCGTTGGAATGGCTGGCCGGGATCTGCCGCGCCGCGGATTTTCCGAAATTTTTCGAAGCCAGCTTGCTCGCCGCCGCGCTGCTGTTGTTCCTGCCGTTCATCCATTGGTTGCAATCCGGGCCACGTTCGGTCGATGGCCGGCACCATGCGGATCGCGCGCGCGGCTGGAACGGCGGGCAACGGCTGCTGGACAATCCGCGCGGCCTGCAGCAAGCGGCGACCGGGTTTTTGTTAGTCACGGTGTTGTTTTCCCTGATCGCCGGTGTCCTGGTTCTCGCCGGGGTGCTCGCGTGGAGAATTCCAGTGGGATCCGTGCTGAGGATGGTTTTGCAGGGCTTTGCAACGGCGCTAGGGCTGGCAGTCCTGCAGGAAATCCTGTTCCGCGGGATCGCCTTGGGGATCTTCCTGCGGGCAATGCGGCCGCTGCCGGCGCTCGCGCTCTCGGCCCTGTTTTTCGCGTTCGTCCATTTTCTCAATCCGCCTTCAGGTTTGAATGTCATCGACCCGGACGCCTCGGGCACGGGCTTCGAACTGCTAGGGAAAATCACCGCGCGCTTGTCCGATCCGCGGGTCGTTCTGGGAACCTTCGCCCCGCTGTTAGCCCTCGGCGCGGTGCTCGCCTGCGCCCGCTGGCGGACCGCCTCGCTGTGGTTGCCCGTGGGACTTCACGCCGGGTGGATTTTCGTCAACGCCATTCTCGGCAGCGTCACGGTGGCGGCGAGCCAGCCGGGTTCCTTGAAGTGGGTGCTCCCGGGCACATCGCTCCAACACGGCCTTGTCCCGCTCGCCGGCATCATCCTCGCGGGGCTCCTGACCCACTACCTGACCCGCCCCGATGAGCCCGCCAACACCCCGGCCTGACGAGCGCGGCTG
>JBGSOI010000078.1:0-3430 GCA_041739215.1 Akkermansiaceae bacterium | reverse complement strand
ACCTGGCGGCGGCGGCGGCGGCCGTGGTCCAGGCGGCGGTGGCGGTGGCGGTGGCGGCACACCACCTAACATTCAAATCCCGGGAAATTGAAAGCTGGCATCGTCACTACCCGGAATCCTCGCGGCGCGGCGCTCATGGCGGTGCTTTGGCTGATCGCGATTCTCGCCTTGGCCTGCATGTCGACGCTGCGCGTGATTTCCTTCGACATGGAATTGGCTTCGGCCAAGGTCCACGGCTCGCGCGCCCGCCAGGTGGCGGAAAAGGGCATCGCCATCGGCTCCAATCCGGTCGTCAAACGCTCGGATCCGATGCTGCGCTATACGAATGAGGAAACCGGTGAGGGCTTCGAGGTCAAAATCATTTCCGAAGGCGGTCGCTTCAACATCAACTCCATCATCCTCCAGGAGGACAAAGCGCTCCTGCGCTCGATGTTTGTCGATTGGGGCATCGAACTCGACACCGCCCAGGAAATCATCGACGCCCTCAGCGATTGGGTCGATGCCGACGACAACGAAGCCCTCAATGGCGCGGAGAAAAAATTCTATGAGGAAGCCGGCCGCATCAACCAGCCGTTCAACCGGCCGTTTTATGACCTCAGTGAAGTCAGCCTCGTCCGCGGCATGGACTTGGTGGAAGCCGTCCGCCCGGATTGGCGGAACTGGTTCACCATTTGGAGCGGCGGAGCCCTTGATCTCAACGAAGCATCCGCAGAATTGATCGCCGTCGCCGCCGAGGTCCCCGTCGACCAAGCGGACATCATCCCGGAAACCGTCCGCGGATTGGACCAGTTGCGCGATACCATCGACGACGTGCCGTTCCAGAATGCCGCCCAGGCGCTTGCTCTTTTGGGCATTGACATGGAAGGTCGGCCCGACCTCGCTCGACGCTTTACGGTCAATGACGCCACCACCCGCATCGAAAGCATCGGCCATGCGGATGGTGCCAATCGCAAGATCACCGTCATTGTCCGCAACCGCACCGGCAGACCGGCCCTCCTCGAACGCACAGAAGAAATCATCCCGTGAGTAAAACTACCGAAAACGTGCTTCTCGTCCCCGGCGAATCCGGCTGGGAAATCTGGACCGGCCAGACCACCGCCGCCTTCACCCTGCATTCCGCCACCACCATCGAGAGGGCCAGCGATCTCACCGACATTCCGGGCGGCGATTTGCTGCTGTTGTTCCCCGTCAAAGCCATCACTGCCGTGCCGATGCGCGTGACCAGCGACGACGACGCACTTTTCCCCGACCTCGCCAGCCTCCACGCCGAGCGCCTCGGGCTTCGCCCCGATCCGATGGCCGGCCAGCTCACTGACGTTTTTGTGATCGCCCGCGAAGCGGAAAACACCGCCCTCGTCTCCGTCATGCTGCGGGCTCCCGGTGATGGCGACATGCCGCCCCGCGGCCCGAAAAGCTTCGACATTTCCGCCCGCGCCTACCCGCTCGCCGGCGACGCGCTGGCCGTTTGGAAGGAATTCGGCCGCTGGGTGTTCGCCCTCTCCCATCAGGGAAGTCTTGTCTATTGCCAAGCCACCTCCGTGACCTCCACCAGCCCGGACGACTCGCTGGCCCGGGAAATCCGCCTCGCGCTCATCCAGCTCTCGATGCAAGGTCTCGCCATCGAGCCGGCCCGCATCGCCGTGTGGACCAGTGCGGAAGTTTGCAGCCCGGCCGTGCTGGCCACCGCGTTCGGCGTCCCGGTCGAAGTTTCTCCTCGCCCGGCACCGGTCCTGCCGAATCCTCTCAGCAAGCTCCTCCCCGCCGATGTGCGTGCGGCCCGCCGCGAAGCCCGCCGCCGCCAGAACATCCTGCTCGGTGCCGCCGCCGTCGCTCTCGTTTACCTCGGGATCATCGGCTGGTTCGGCTACGGACTGTGGAAAGACAGTGCGGAAACCAAAAAGCTCCTCGCTATGGCCAAGGCCGCCGCGCCCGAGGGCGAGGCATACGCCCTCCACATCGCCAAGTGGGACGAACTCGCCCCGGCCATCGAGCTGCGCAACTCGCCGGTAGATATTCTCAGCCGCATTGCTTCCTGCATTCCCCCCGTTAGTGGCCTCCGCCTGAAAACCGCCGACATCAGCGCCACGGAAATCAAGCTCATCGGTGAGGCTCCGCAACTTCAGGCGGTGAACACTTTCAGCCTCAACCTGAGCAAACACAACGACCTCGCCCAGTTCGAATGGCAGACTCCGGAGCCCAATCAATCGACCCGCGGCTGGGAGTTTGTCTACAGCGCCGAGATTCCCACCGACAGCCAGCCCTGATTTCCCGGTTCACCGACAAAACCCTCCCGCCACGGCTTTATCCGGTCAGCAATCCCCATCATTCTCCCCTTCTCACCTCTTTTCCATGTCACCCCGCGAAAAAAACCTTCTGATCTTCTTCGCCCTCGCGGGATTCGCGATCGTCAATTTTCTGGCCTTCAACTTCGCCACCTCCAAGCGCGTGGAGGTAAATGCCAATCGTGCCCAGGCTGAACAGGCACTCACCACCGCCGAGACTTTCCGGGAAAACAGCGAGCAGGTTATCGACGAGATGGATTGGCTCGCCAAACACCTGCCCGAACCCGCCGCAAATCAAGACGTTCAGACCAATCTCCAAGGAATAGTCGAGCGCGAGGCAAAATCCGTCGGTCTCACCATCAAACCCGGTCAGAAACCTCTCCCCACCGACGCCACTGGCACGCATTTCCACCGCGCCAAGATCCAGATTACCGTAACCGGCACGGAACAAGCGCTTTATCAATGGTTCGACAAGCTCAACGTGCCCGACCAGTTGCGCATCTCGACGCAGATCCGGCTGACTCCCAACCAACAGGACGACACCAAGATCGACTGCACCGCCACCATCGAACAATGGTTTGTCCCGAAAACCTCCTAACCCATCACCATCGTGAAATCTCCGATCTCAATCCCAGCCTTCCTGCTCCTCGCCTTCGCCAGCGTGACCTTGGCCGATGTGCCGAAAAAGGCCCCCAGCACCAAATACTCCGGCCTGTGGACGAATTCCCCGTTCACCTCCAAGCCGCCTCCACCGGAAGCTGGCCCGGATAACAATCCGCTGGATGACTACGTTCTCCTCGGCGTTTCGTCGCTCGGCACCAAGAATTACCGCGTGACGATGATCAACAAGAAGAAGCCCGACGAACCGCGGATCTACGTCGAGACCAACCAAGAAAGCAAAGGCTTCAAAATCCTCGGCGTCACCCGCAAGGAGGGTGACCCAACCGGAACGGTCGTCCGCATGCAGTCCGGATCGATGACCGGGACCGTCAGTTACGACGAAAAGCTCCTCACTCTCGCCGCCCCGGCAGCCCCCAGAGGCAATGGCCTGCCGGCTGGACAAGCTGGCCAAGCTCCTCCAGGCGGAACCAACCTGGTCCCCGGCCAAGTTCAGCCGGGAGCCGCAGGCAACCAACCGGGCGGGCGTC
>JBGSOI010000074.1:0-4078 GCA_041739215.1 Akkermansiaceae bacterium | reverse complement strand
TTTCCGCTTCGCTCGGGCATTCGCACCACGACGACCCGTTTAACAGACGGGCATGCTGCTTTGACATCACCGGGGAATGGTTCCTCCGCGCGGTTTCGCGCCGCGGTCGTCCGCTTATCGGGCGGATGCTCTGCTATTGAGCTACGGAGGATGGTTGGAAAATGGTCACGCGCCCCGGTGCTGCCCCGGGTGTCTCCTCGTCCCAAGCGAGGCGGATTGCTGTCTTCCTCGCGCGTGATTTCTAAAAGTGGCTGGCGCGTCTCGCGCCAGACCGTTGCGGAGGCGTCTCGCCTCGCACATTCGGGCTCCGGGCGAGACGCCCGGACAACGGACTGGTCCGAGACGCACAAGCCACGTTCATGAAAAATGTTGCGGAGGCCGGACTCGAACCGGCGATACGCGGCGTATGAAACCGCTGCCTTACCACTTGGCTACTCCGCTGTTTATAGGGGAAATTGGCACGGCGTCCCGGTGCTGCCCCGGACCCGCAAGGATTTGGAAACCTCGCTGCGCAAGCTGACGCCCGCCGTGTGATGAAATTGGAAAAAATGGAGCGGCCAGCCGGACTTGCACCGGCATTCCCTGATTGGAAGTCAGGAATCCTGCTGTTGGACGATGACCGCATTCTGAAAAAATGAAAACAAACACCGCTGCCAGTCCGGTGATGGACTCGCACCCGCAGGAAAATTTCTCGGCGGATCTTTCGGTGTTTCAGGCACACCTCCCATGGCGCGAACTATATAAATACAGTCATGCCGAAGCCTCTGGTTTATCTATCTTCCAGGGCGGAAAATCGGGACAATGCAGGTCCTTCAGCCAGTCATGATTTCATGACTCGCTTGACAGTGGATTCGCGAGCGGCGACCGTCATTGCGGTTGATCACTCGCAGTCCGTCTCTCTCGGGGACTACTCTGAATTGTCGGCCGATTCCGCCCCGTCGTCAGTTGCTGCTGACGGCGGGGTTTTTCACGCCCGATGGTTTGGTTATTCGGAAATCATATTGATGGAATAGTTGGTTTTAATGACGACCGCATCGCTGCAAGCCTTGAAATCATTGGGAAAAATCAGGAAAACAAAAACCCCGCCGGCTACTGGAGCGGGCGGGGTTCTCGAAAAAAATCGATGATCTGAATCAGATCGTGAACTACCTGCCTGCCTCCTTGGTAAGGGAATTGCCCTCAAAGCCCAGTTTGGGGGATCCGGTCCCGGAATCGAGACTGTATCGGATTGCCGCAATGTCACCCAAGCACGCGCACATGCCCGGCGACCACTGGGTCGGCTGAGGATGGTTGGTATGGATTGTTGAGGACATGACTTGCTGAAGGTTCAGAACGAGTAATTAGATCGGGTGGATCCGTCAATATAATATTTGGATTTTATTATACATTTCGCCGACGAATGAAATTCGCGAACTATCACAGACCGACGAGCTGAATGCTATCTATCAGAATTAGGCCGGCTCAATCCTCGAAGATTGCGGACGCGGCGGAAAAGATCACATCCATCAGGATGGATGGACCGATTGAGGCATCGAGCGTGCCCCATGTTCCTGCGTCGGGCTCCGGAGAGGTGATGGTTCCCCTTTTTTCAATCGAACTGTAGAGCCGCTTCACCCGGTCGGCCTCGTTTTGCTGATAGATCAATTTGCCTCCGGCTCGCCACCACTCGGTCAGTTGTCGCAGCTTGCTGCCTTCGAGCCAGATGCCGTGGGTGCCGCAGCGGTCGAGGATGACTCCGCTGTGTCCGCCAAAATTGACGTGGCTCATCCGCTCGGCGCACATCGGGCATTTTTGATAGAAAATCTCGCGCTCGTGGCCGAAGTCGCCGACGATCTGTTGGATCTGGAAAGAATCGAGCCACACGAGTGGGTTCGTCTGTGCATCCAGCACCGATTCGATCTCGCCGGGATTGAAAAACATTCCGTGGCACGTCGTGCAGCGTTCGATCCGGATGCGCGGCTCGGTTTCAAACTCGATCACCCCCAGCGGTGTGGTGCATTGTGGACAGGCCATCGACGTGTCCTTGCCTAGGTCGCGGAAGTGGATTTGGCGCAGATCAATGTCCGCCCGCACGCCGCAGAAGGGGCAGAATGACATTGATCCTTCTAGCCGGCCGCCGCAAGTGGTGCATTTCACAGGACTCTTCTCGGGGAATTCCGCGCATCGGTCAATTCCGATCCCGGGGCGTTTTCCAGTGGTTGACCCCATGGGGGGGCATTGCTAGCGTCCGCGCCCCGTCATGAGCGCCGCCCCGAATTACAAAGACACCCTGACCCTGCCGCAAACGACTTTCCCGATGCGGGGAGATCTGGTGCAGAACGAACCCGGCCGCCTCGAACGGTGGGAGAACGAGGGACTTTACGAAAAAATCCTCGCCCGCCGCCGCGCTCAGAACGCCCCGGAATTCATTCTCCACGATGGCCCTCCGTTTGCGAATGGCGACGTTCACATGGGCACCGCGCTGAACAAGCTGCTCAAGGATCTGGTGGTGAAATCGAAAACGATGGCCGGTTTCGCCGCGCCGTTCGTGCCCGGTTGGGACTGCCACGGGCTGCCGATCGAGTTCAAGGTCGTCAAGGAAACCGCCGGTCTCGAGCCTGCGGAAATCCGCCGCCGTTGTGCCGAGTTCGCATCGAAATACATCGATATCCAGCGCGGCTCGTTCCGCCGACTCGGGGTTTTCGGCGACTGGAACAGCCCGTATCTCACGATGAATCCCGGCTACGAAGCCAGCATCCTGCGCGTCTTCGCCAAGCTGGTGGAAAACGGCAGCGTCTATCAATCCAAGAAGCCCGTCCAGTGGTCCTACGGCGCACAAACCGCCCTCGCCGAAGCCGAAGTGGAATATCAGGACAAAGAAAGCCCTGCGGTTTTCGTGAAGTTCCAACTGGAGCGCGGAATTCATTCCGCCAGCATGGTGATCTGGACGACCACACCATGGACACTCCCCGCCAACCTGGGCCTCGCCGTGCATCCTGAGTTTACTTATGTCGTCGGTCGTTTCAAAAACGAAATCGCCGACCGCGAGGAAACACTGATCATCGTCCGCGACCTCATCGAAGATTTTCACAACAAGACCGGTTTCGCCTTGGCCGAAACCCTTAAGGAAATCAAAGGCCGCCAACTCGAGGGCATGGAAGCAAAACATCCATTCCTCGATCGCACGTCGAAAGTCGTCCTCGCGAACTTCGTCACCACCGAGACCGGCACCGGCGTGGTCCACATCGCACCCGGCCATGGCGCGGACGACTATGTGGTCGGCCAGCAAAACGGGCTTGCGGTTCTTTCGCCCGTTGATGACGAAGGAAAATTCACCACCGAAGTCGGCTTGGACGAACTCGTGGGCGTGCATGTCTTCAAGTCAAACGACCGCATCATCGAAATCCTCGCCGAAAGCGGACATTTGTTAGGCCGCGAGGTTTACAAACATTCCTATCCGCATTGCTGGCGCTCGAAGACGCCAATCATCTTCCGTGCGGTGGAGCAGTTCTTCATCTCGCTCGAAACGCTGCGAGGCCAGGCGCTCGATCAGATCGACAAGGTCGAGTGGCTGCCATCATGGGGCCGCAACCGAATCTACGGAACCGTCGAGTCGCGTCCGGACTGGTGCATCTCGCGCCAGCGCACCTGGGGTGTGCCGTTGCCGGTTTTCTTCGACGAAAACAACAAGGCCATCCTTTCTTCCGAACTCGCACTCAAGGTTGCGAACTTGGTGGAAACCGAAGGAACGAATTTCTGGTTCGAGCACACCGATGCGGAAATCGCCGCCCGCCTCGGACTCCCGGAAGGCGTTAAAAAATGCCGCGACACGCTGGACGTTTGGATCGATTCCGGTTGTTCGCACGCCGCCGTTCTCGACGCGCATCCGGAACTCCATTGCCCGGCCGATCTCTATCTCGAAGCCACCGACCAACACCGCGGCTGGTTCCAAAGCTCGCTCATGCTAAGCGTCGGCTACCGCGGCAAGGCCCCCTACAATACCGTGATGACCCACGGTTTCGTGGTCGATAAGGACAAAAAGAAGCTCTCCAAGTCCGAAGCCGAGAAAGCCGGCAAGCCCATCGACGCGGCGCACTTC
>JBGSOI010000046.1:0-40431 GCA_041739215.1 Akkermansiaceae bacterium | reverse complement strand
AGATCGCGGAGCATGCCGAAGGCTTGGGGCGAGGTGACCTCGTGGATGAGGTGCGTGCCGATGAAGAGTTGCGTGCGTCCATCGGCGATGGTGCCGACCGTGTGTGCGTCCCAGACTTTTTGGAAGAGGCTTTTTCCCATGATATGAATGATCCGCCGTGGTTTGCGACGGGCGGGAAAACTGGTCAGGGAGTTTCGGAATGTCAAAGCCACATGCAAATCCGGCGGAGAAAGGAGGCGCGGAAGACCGTGCGGCTACCTCATCTCGATGATCAACCCGATGATGATCAGTGAAAGCGCGAGCACCCCGCCGACGATTCCGATAATTTTCAGCCAATTTTTCGAACTGCGGGACTTGCCCGCTGCCCCTTCAATCCAATCGTCCCAAGATCGCTGCTTCTGGGGACCTGTGCGATGATAATGACGCAGATTTCCGCTGAACTTGGTATGTTCCTCCGGCGCAGACCTTCTTTTCATGGATTCTGATGACAGACCGCCGCCGCGTTAGAAAGCCCTTTTTTGTAGGGGACGCGCACCTTTTATCGGGAGATGCGCCCACAGAAAAGCGTCCTCCCGGAAACCGGAAGGACGCGTGATCATTTTTCGAGGAAAAGCCCGCGGATTACTTCGAGTAATGCACTTCAGGAGCCGTTTGGATCTCCTGAAACTGGGGCAGCGGACGCAGGCCGGGGGCCGCGACCTCGCTGGTGCAGCAGCCGCAGGAAACAGCAAGCAGGGCAAAGGCGGAAACGACGAGGGCGGTAAGAATACGGATCATGATAACTAAAGCGGAAGGTTTTAGGAAAGTAGAAGGGTTTCCGGCGGCGATGGATGCCGGAAGTGGTGGGAAATTACTTGGATGGAGCCACGTAAGCCGGCTGGCTGGGAGCAGGCGCGCTAGGGCAGCAGGAAGCGGCGAAAAGAGCGGCAGCGGCGGCAATGAAGGCAAGTTTCATGAGTTGAATGAGTTTGTTTTTGGTTGGTCATTGGCATGAATCGCACGCCAGTTAGCCGCGAGATTAGCGGTGACGTCCGTCCCTGCAAGGCAAAAGACGAGCCAGCCACGTTGGATTCACACAGGACATTTTGCTTGATCCGGATCACGGTCGTCCGCACCGGATCGAAAGCTCCCGGCTCTCCCGTCTTCCCTCTTGTATAATCCGCCCGGAATTCCGATTCTCACGACATGCCAGCAGTGCCTGAAGCCGATCCCCGGTTCAATGAGTTCATCATACTCCAAGCCCAGAACGCCGGGCTGTTCCTCGGCCAGATCCCGAACCCCCACAGCGGCGAGCGCCAAATCAACCTCCGCGCCGCCAAATCCGTGATCGATTCCCTCGAAATGCTAGTGCCCAAAACCCGCGGCAACCTCACCCCCGCTGAGGCCAAACTGCTCACCACCGCGCTCGACAATCTTCGCCCGCTTTATCAATCCGCGCTTGCTTCCGCCGATCACTGACATTCCTTAGCACCTCTCATGAATTTCGATCCCTTCAACATTGGCAACGTCCCCGTCGGCGGCCCGGTTCCCTTTTTCATCCTCGGCCCCTGCTCGCTGGAATCCGAGGCCTTCGCCTGGGACATGGCGCGCTCGCTCAAGGAAATCGCCGACCGCACCGGCATCCATTTCATTTTCAAAGCCTCCTTCGACAAGGCGAACCGCACCTCCGTAGGTGCCTTCCGCGGCTCCGGTGTGAAGGAAGGCTGCCGCATCCTCGGTGAAATCGGCAAGGAACTCGGAGTCCCCGTCACCACCGACATCCACACCGCCGAGCAAGCGGGAATCGCCGCCGAATACGTCGATCTCCTCCAGATCCCCGCCTTCCTCTGCCGCCAGACCGACCTGCTGGAAGCCGCCGCCAAAACCGGCCGCGCCGTGAACGTCAAGAAAGGCCAGTTCCTCGCCCCGCTCGACACCATCAACATCGCCGGCAAGATGCGCGCCTTCGGCTGCGAGCGTTTCCTCATCACCGAGCGCGGCACCACTTTCGGTTATAACAACCTAGTCGTCGACATGCGTTCCCTCTACTGGATGCGCAAGGAAGGCCTGCCTGTTATCTTCGATGCCACCCACTCCGTCCAGCGCCCCGGCGGACTCGGCGGGGCCACCGGTGGCGATGGCGAACTCGCTCCCGTCCTCGCGCGCGCCGCCGTCGCCACCGGCATCGACGGCCTGTTCATGGAAGTCCATTCCGACCCCGCCAACGCCGTGTCCGACGGACCCAACCAAATTCCTCTCGAATTTATCGAAGACTTGCTCGTCAAACTGATTTCCATCCATCACGCCTCGCACTGACACTCCCTTGCGCCGACTCCTCACAGCTCTTGTCCTGGTCGCTCCCGCCATCGCCGCGGATGCTGTCGTTGCACCGGAGGGGTGGCAGAAAATCTTCGCCCTGCTGCCGCCCGGCAGCGAGCTCAAGGGCGTGATGCTCCCCCGCTATGATGAGAATCACCAGCTAACAGCCGTCTTGAAATCCCAGGCGGTCAAACTCCTCGACGCGACGAGCGTCGCCGGCCGCTCGGTATCCATCGAGTTCTTCAATCCCGACCAAACCCCGAAGGGCCGCATCGACCTCGACACCGCGACCATTCATCAGGAAACGGGGCTCATCTCCACCCGCGATCCTGTCGAGATCAAATCCGACCGGCTGAACGCCACCGGCAGCGGTCTTTATTATTCCTTCGCCAACAACGAAGGTTTTCTGCTAGGCCCCGCCACCACCACGATTCTACAAGCCCCCACCGAGACGACCATGATCACCCCGCTATCGCCGCTTCGCGCCACCGCCCTGCTAGGAATGTCGCTCCTCGCGCATCCGCTCTCCGCCGCCCCGCCGCCGCCGATCACCGCTGAACAGATCGCCGCGATCCAGGCGGATGTCACATCCAGGGCCCCCGCCGCCAATGCCGCTCGCGCCGCCACGCGCAGCAGTCTCGACGCCCACCTGGCGGATGCCGGTGCCGCCTCCCAAGCCGCCGCCACTTTTCTCGTCCAGGCCGACCTGCCACCGGTCACTCCGGATGCCAACCCTCCCCCGGCCAAGCCGCTGGAAGTCAAACCCGGCGCAGGCGACACGGTGATCAACTGCGAAGGCGGCATGTATTTCGACCCCGATGAAGGCGTCCTCGTTTACCTCAAGAACGTCACGGTCAAGGATCCCCGCTTCGATCTATCAGGCGCGGACGAGTTGAAAATCTTCTTCGGCAAGAAGCCCGCCAAAGACCCGAAAGACCCCAAGGACAAACCGGAACCCGCTGAACCCGCCAAGGCCAAGGACGGTTTCGGCGGCAACATCGGCGCGAACTTCGGCGACGTCGAACGCATCGTGGCCACGGGCACGGTGCTGATTGAACAAAAGCCGACCGAAGCCGGCAAGGAGCCCATCAAGGCCAGCGGCGGGATTTTTACTTATAACCTAAAGGAAGACCAGATCATCCTCAAGGGCCGCTATCCCTGGGTTGTCCAGGGCACCACCCATCTAACCGCACAGGAGCCGAACCTCATCCTCCGCATTTCTCCCAAGGCTGGCAGCTTCGTTACCGAAGGCCATTGGGAAATGGGTGGCAGAATCGAACAAAAAAAGAAGTAAGCCCCGGTCCCGTGATCCCGAAATTCTGCCCGACTCACACCCCCGGCTCGACCTGTTCCAACACGGAATCCGCCGTGCTCTTCGCCGACGGACTGCGCAAGACCTACAACGGCCGCGCCGTCGTCGATGGCGTTTCCATCACCGTCCAGCCCCGCGAGATCGTCGGCCTGCTAGGCCCTAACGGCGCGGGCAAGACCACCTCGTTCTACATGATCGCCGGGCTCATCCCCGCCGATGCCGGCTCGGTTTGTTTCAACGGCCACGACATGTCGAAGATGCCGATGCACCGCCGCGCCCGCCTCGGCCTCGGCTACCTGCCGCAGGAGGAATCGATTTTCCGCAAGCTCTCGGTGCTCGATAACCTGCTCGCCATTCTCGAGACCCGCCCGAATCTCAACCGCAGCGAGCGCCATGACCGCGCCCACGACCTGCTCAACCGTTTCGGCATCACCAAGCTCGCCAAGTCGCTCGCCATCACTCTATCAGGCGGTGAGAAGCGCCGCCTCGCCATCGCCCGCTCGCTGTGCTCGGACCCCACCTTGCTGATGCTCGACGAACCCTTCGCCGGCATCGATCCGATCGCCCTCGAGGACATCCAGCGCATCGTCCGCGAACTCCGCGACCGCGACGGGCTGGCCATTCTCATCACCGACCACTCGGTCCGCGAAACCCTCAGCATCACCGACCGCGCCTTCCTCATCCACGACGGCCGCGTCATCCTCGAAGGTGCCTCCGACGAACTGGTGGACGACCCCATCGCCCGCAAACACTACCTCGGCGAGGATTTCCGGATGTAACGGAGCGCCGGATTTATCCGGGCTTTCATTCATTCATCAATCGCGCGACGCAAACCCTCATGAAAAACCCACTGCTCCACGGAATCGCCGCCGCCTGTTTCTGGCTTGCTCTAACCAGCGTGCCGCAGGCCCAGACCGCCACCCCCGAATACGATCCGCTCGGTGAGTTCGACGACCTGCCGAAACAGGTCCGCGTCCAGGTCGAGTTCATCGAAGTCTCCCACGAACAGCTCACCGAATTGATGTTCGGACCCAAGGTCCCAGCCAACGACAGCGAACTCCGCCAGCAGGTCGCCCAGCTCATCAAGGACGGCAAGGCCAGTGTCCTGGAGACCTTGCTCTGCACCTCCAGAAGCGGTCAGAAAGCGACCTCGGAATCAGTCGAGGAATTCATCTATCCGACCGAATACGAGCCCGCCGAACTGCCACATACCGTCAACGTCAAAGACAAGGAGGAAACCGCCCCGGCCAATGCCCCCCGCCGCGACCTCGCCACCGGTCCCACGCCCACCGCCTTCGACACCCGCAACCTCGGGTCCACCTTGGAGATCGAACCCACCTTGAGCGAGAACGGCAAACTCATCGATCTCCGCCTGGTGCCGGAAATCGTCTATCATATCGGCAACCGGGTGTGGGCCGAGTGGAAGGGCGAGCACGGCAACGCCCCGATCCAGATGCCGACGTTCTATGCCCTGCGCCTCAACACCGCTCTCATCCTCGCCGACGGGAAACCCATGCTCGCCGCAGCACTTTCTCCCAAGAACCAGGACGGCGTCCCGGATTTCACCCGCAAGCTGATGGTCTTCGTGAAAGCCGATGTCATCACCGCCGGACGCTAACAGGACTCGCCGCCATGAAGCTCGTCCTCGTCGCGTTCGCCTTTCTCGGGTGCGGAATAGCGGCTGGCGAACGGGACCGGCCGAAGCAAGTCCGTGTCAGCCTCCAGTTCATCGAAGTCGCGCACCCCGTGTTAACGGAGATGCTCGCCGGCAAGGAAACGAGCGGCCAAGCCTTGCACGAAAAGGCACTCGCCCTGTCCAAGGAGGGGAAAGCGAAGATCCTGGAAACTTGCATGGTGGTGTGCCGCAACGGACAGAAAGCCACGCTGGAGTCTATCCGCGAGGAAATCTTCCCGACGGAATATCAACCGCCGGTGTTCCCCGGCTCGGTGCAATTAGCCGCCAGTCCTCCCAAGAATCCGTTTTTTCGGGCACCCACCGCGTTCGACACCCGCAACACCGGCGTTACTTTCGAGGTCGAATCCAGTGTGTCTTTAAATGGCATCGATCTTCGATTGATTACCGAAATTGTCACACCACAGCCACTTCAGACCTGGATGGAGCATGTGGACGCGTGGGGCGACGGATCCATCCGCATGCCAATTTACGAACGCTGGAGCGTCTCGACATCCATCAACGTGAAGTCCGGCAAATTCGAACTCGTCTCCACCATCACTCCCAAGCCGAGCACGCCCGTTCCCGCCGTTTCGCGCAGGATCCTCGTCTTTGTCCGCGCCGACATTCTGCCGGTTCCCTAACTCCCATGAAGCGGCTCCTCACCCTTGGCCTGTTTCTAACATTGTTGTGCCTGGCTCACGCCCAGCCGCCGCGCATGACGGTGCGCGATCAGGACGGGTCGGTGAAACTTCTCCGACTCGAACAAGCCGCAGTCTCCGTTAGTTTTTCCGGCGATGTCGCGGAAACGGTGCTCGAGCTCAACTTCCGCAACGACGGCGAGCGCGCCGTGGAGGGCGAATTCGTGCTGCCATTGCCGGACGGCGCCACCGTTTCCGGCTACGCGCTTGAAGTGAACGGCAAGCTGCGCGACGGCGTGGTGGTGGAAAAGGAACGCGCCCGCACCGCCTACGAAACCGTCAAGCGACGCATGATCGATCCGGGCATCGTCGAACGCGAGGCCGGCAACATCTATCGAACGAAAGTCTATCCGGTGCCCGCCAGGGGCACCAAACGTCTGCGGATCCGCTACAATGAAACGCTGCGCCCGAGCGCGCGCGGGCTCGATTACTCGCTGCCATTGGCTTTCCCCGATCCCTTGGCTGCATTCTCCTGCGCAATCACCGGCACCGGACCCGGTGAAATCCTCGTCACCGGCAACGCGGGTCTTGATCTCGTCCCGGACCCCACCGGCGGCCTCAGGGCTGAGTTGAGGGACGCGAAACCTAACGGCACGCTGGCCCTCTCGCTCAAGGCACCGGCCGGTCCGCGGATGATGTTGGAAAACGAACCACAATCCGCGTTTTTGCTCAGTGACCGGGTGCCTGATATCGCTCCCCGCCCGAGACCCCCGCCTGCCACCGTGCTGCTCGTCTGGGACGCCTCGGCATCCGGTTCGACGCGCGATCACAAGAAGGAGTTCGCTTTGTTAGAATCGTGGTTTGCAAAGCTCGGCAGGACCCGGGTGAAACTCCGCCTGCTCCGCGATCGCCTGGAGGACGCCGGAGAATTCGAGATCCGCAATGGCCGCTGGCCGAAGTTGAAACAGGCGCTCCAACAGGTGGACTACGACGGCGCCACTTTCATTTCACGACTCAAGGTTTCCACCGGCGAAGCGGATCTGGTCGTATTCGTGAGCGATGGCATTTCCACGCTGGGTGCCGGTGGTCCCGAGATCGGCGTTCCGTGGGTCTTCGTCCGCTCCGGGCCACCGGGGCCGACCCGTCTATCCGCTGAGGCGATCATCGATCTGACTACCGGAACCCCGTCCGCATCACTGGCGAAATTGACCCATCAACCCCTGCGCCTGATCGCCGTCGTGGGCGGCGATCTTGAGAATTTAATGCCAGTTCATGACGTGATGCCCGGAGCGCCGCTGCGGATTTCCGGAACCTTGAAAGGGCAACGCGCCGGGAAACTCGAACTCCGCTACGGCTTCGGCAGCGACGTCGTGAGCACGCGAGAGGTTTCCTATCAGCCGGGCGGCAGCCCCGGTGGCATCGTCCGCCGGATTCATTCCCAGCAAGTCCTCGCCGGACTTGAACAAGAGGCGCGTCCCGATCGGAAACGCATCGTCGATCATTGCAAGCGCCACGGCTTGGTCAGCGACCACACCTCGTTCATCGTGCTCGAAAGACTCCAGGACTACGCGGAATTCCAGATTCCGCCTCCCGAAGCGGAACTCCAACAGGCCTATCAGCAGCTTGTCGGGAAACGCGCCGCTCAAGGCACGCCCGACTTCGACCGACTTGCCGATAGGTGGACCGAAAAACTCCGGTGGTTTGAGCGGCGCTTTCCCGGATACGAAGCGTTGATCCTTCCCCGCGTCCGCCAGGTTGGCATCTGGAAAAAATCGCTGGAGTCGCGATTCGCGCCCGCCCAGCGCGATGCCGAAGCCTTCGCCACCATCGCGGGATGGTTCGACAAGGCGGTCGGCCTGATCGCGGAAAAGCCAAAGCTGCGTTCGCAAGCCGAATACGACACCTGGCGCATGGCGATCGACGGACTGCATGCTCAAGGCCCGGTACTTGCCAAGACTCCGCTTCACCCACCACCTGCCGGCCAGCCGCTCGCGGTCTCTGTTAGCGGGTTGGTCGCCAAGCCGGGCGTGATCACGCGGGACTCCGCCATGACCCTGCGCCAGGCCATCGAACATGCCGGCGGGCTGAACCCGTTAGGATCGTTGGACAATGTCGCGCTCTATCGGAACGCCGGCAAGATCGTCTACAACACCCTCAGCGAACAATTCCAGGATGTCCCGCTGTATCCCGGCGACATGCTGGTCGTCGGCCAGAAGGACTATCCCCATCGCTACGCGGATCCATTCTCCGGACCGTCACCGTCAGCGTCATCCGATCCGAGAACCGAGGTCGCAGTCCGTGATCAGACGGACCTGTGGCTCGCGCCAGCCACCGACAGCTCGCCGGACTCATTTCAGGGGATTCCAGCCGCTGGAAAGGTTAGATCGGATGAGGCGGCATCTCCCGACCTGACCCCGTTCGGGAAAGCGCTCGAAGGCGGGCGCGATCCGGTGTCCGCCTATCGGCAACTGAAAGGCGGCAAGATCTATCAGCCCCGCTTTTACGTGGAGGCCGCCCGCCACCTTTTCGCGAATCATCACCCGGACCTCGCCCGGCGGGTGCTCTCCAACCTCGTCGAGTCGCGGCCCGGCGAGATTGCGGCGGTCCGCGCCCACGCCTTCTGGCTGGCGGAATTCGCTCAGGTCGAAGAAGCCGGAGCCGTGCTGAACCCGCTCTTCGGCGACGATTCAGCGGCGCTTCCTCTGTGTCTGGATCTTGCCTCGATCCATGCCATCAAAGGTGATCCCGCCGCCGCCGCGAAAACCCTGTTTCCCGCGTTGGCCAACATCCAACTCCGCGAATCCGGTCCACTGGCCGCCATCGCACTGACCGAATACAATGCTTTCCAGCGGGCCGGAAAACCATCCGGCGGCAAACATCCGCTGGCCAAGTCCGGAAACTCCTATCAGAAAAATCTAACCGCGGACATCCGGATCGTCGCGACCTCCACCGGCGGCGGCGGCTCGCTGCGTTTCGAGGTCAGGGAACCGGGCGGTTTCACCTGTTCGAGCGCCGCCTCTCCCAGCCCGAGCGGGGGCCGGGTCAGCGCGTCCGGCGGAGTGCGCGAATACATGATCCGCCGCGCGGTCCCGGGCACCTATCAGATTTTTTGTGCCTCGGACCATCCGGCCACGGTGCGCGTCGTGATCCACACCCGCTGGGGTCGCCCGGACCAGAAATCCAAAGTCGTGACGCTGTTGTTGAACTCCGACGGTACCCTCCAAGCGGGAGAGATTGATATCGATTTCCAAGCAGGTGGGAATTGAGCCGGTCCGCGCTGACACGGAAAACCAAGCCGCCAAGTCCACACTTTACTTCCCGTGGGCAATGCACATGTTCGCAATAATATGAAAATGTTAGCGGGGACGATGAAACTGCCGGCGCTGGCCGCGGCCGCCGGACTCGCCTTGGGACTGCTTTGCCGGCCCCAGCCAACCCCCAAGACGTTTTCAAGCCCTGAGCCTGTGGGAAAAAAATCCACCGCTGCACGCACCGGAAAATCACCGGCGGCCAACCGCGAGGCGCGGCGCGAAAACGGGCCGACGACCCTTTTCCTCAACGAACTCGCCACGGTTCCGGCGGGTCGCTGCGAGGAACTGTTCCGTGAACTTATCGCCCGGAATGATCCCCGCCGCGGGCTTGAACTGGAGGCCGTGTTCCGCCGTTGGATGGAGCTGGAGGAACCCAAGGAGTTGTTAGGCAGACTGGCGGCGGACCGCAAATCCGACTCGCTCTGGGCGGCTCCGTTCTTCGAGGCATGGGCATCGATCAATTACGCGGCGGCTGTCGCCGGAACGCCGGATGGCGCTTTTGCCGAAATCCGCTCGCTCGTCGCGATCCGCAGGGGCGACCCGGCGTTCCTGAACGGTTCAGTGCAAATTTGGGATTTCGATGAATCGTCCTTCGTCCACGCGCTTGCCACTCTCGGGCAGAACGATCCCGAATTGGCAAAAGGCGTGGCCACCTTCAATAACGGCATGGCCGACAACAACGCCGACCTCATCGCCGCCGTCGCCCGCGGCTGGGCGGCCAAAGATCCCTCGGCGACGTTGGACTGGCTGAAGTCGCTCGAACTAACGGATGACTACCGCAAACAAGCGCTCAATGAATTGTTCCTGGTGTGGATGAAACAGGATTTGTCCGGGGCCACCGCCGCTCTCAAGGCTAACGGGCCGGACGCGAAATCCGCAAACCGCATCCGTTCGAATGAACCGCTGACCTACCTCGCTTCTCCCGACAAACCCGCGAGCCAGATTTTTCAAAGCATCCACCTCGATCCGTTTCTCGATTTGGCGGGCCTCTATCTGCAGTTGTCGAAATCCCCCATCGACTGGGAACAGCGCCAATCCGCCCAACCACCGATCGACCACAACGGGTGGTTCTGCACCGACCCGGCACAGGCCGCGGAGGAAGCCACCCGCCTGCCGCCGGGCAAGGCCCGCGATTTCATCATGTCCTACATTTGCGGCCAGTGGGCGGACCGGAATCCTGACGAGGCCACGGCCTTCGCGAAAAGCCGGGGCATCGGCGCTCCCTATGTTAGGGACGAGCCTTCCGCGGAAATGATCCAAGCCGCCTTGTCATCTCCGGAAGAATCCTTCGCCAGCTACTTCGCCCCGCGCGAGCCGGGAGTCGTCCTCCCGGGGACTCTCACGAAACTCGTTGGGAAATGGGCGGCAGCCGATCCGCAAGCCGCCGCCGGGTTCCTCATCTCACAGCCTGATTCGGTGAGTTACGACCGTGAAAGGAATCCTGAAGCCAACACGCTGCTAGGCAATACTCTCGGGTACTACTGGGCGCGGAATGATGCCATTGGCGCGAGCAACTGGGTCGAGGATCTGTCTGATGGACCGCGCAAGACCGAGGCCTGGGTTGCGGCGCATGGCGACGTGGGCGATTACTGCCCCGATCTCGCGTTCGCGATTTCCGCCGACATCCTGCACGGCGAAACGAGGATAAATTTCCTGAAATCCGACCTGAAAAAGGTCGCGCAGAAAGTCGGCCAGCCGGCCGCCCGCGGACTGGTGCAAACCGCTGACATCAGCCCGGAGGAACGCGCGGTCCTGATCCAATCGCTCGATGACACGGACCCCAAACCCCGATGAAGCCCATTGTTCTGATCATCCTATCCGCCGGCCTTGGATTTTTCGCCGGGATTGCGATTCCGCGGAAATCGACAGCACCGAAGGAGCCGGAGGCAAGCGCCCCGGGCCGGCGCTCGGCGCGCCCATGGACGCCTTCCAAGTTGCCACCGGGTCAGCGCATGCTCGCCTTCGCGAACCATGCGGCCACCCTGACGCCGGAAGAATGGCCGGCATTTTTCCGCGCCCGGATGAACGACCCCGAAGGCACGCGCCTGGCGGAACGGCTGTGGGCGGAACAGGATCCCGAGGGATTCTGGGACTGGCTCAAACAGCAGCGCGACGGCACCCTGCTTAGGAGATATGGCAAAGACCTGCTCCACGTGTGGGCGGCGGCGCAGCCGGATGCGGCGATGCGTGCGGCGGACGCCATCACCGACAAGGAGTCGAGCGATTTTCTCCGCAAGGAAGTCTTGGAAACGGTCATCGCCGTGGACTTGGCAAAAGGCCTCGAGCTCGCGGCAAAGGCGGGGGATTTCAATCGCTTTTCCTGGGGCCCGCGACCGTGGATGAAGGAACACCCATCAGCCGCAGTCCAGGGCTTGGCGGGATTGCCGGAGCGCAGCGAATACCGGGATTACCTCAAATACGCGGTCGTCTCTTGGGCGGAACAGGATTCTCCGGCGCTGCTTGAATGGCTGAAAACCCAACCTGTCATCGAACACGAAGGCTGGTTTGGCAATGCTTTCAAAGCCGCGGCACTCAAGGACACGCGCAGCGCGCTGGACGCGGCATCCAACCTAACGGATCCCGGCGCCCGCGACGCGGCGATCGCCGGAGTGATGGCCAGCGGGGTCGTTCCTAACAACGAGACGGCCGGCTTGCTCGATCAGCTTTCCATTCGGAGGCGGGCGGATGCCACGGCAGCGGCAGTGGGTGCCATGCCGATGAAAAATGCCGCGCAAATCGAAGCCGCCGCATTGCTTCTGAACGATGCGCCGGCTGGCCGCAACACGCTCAATGCGGTGGACTCCGTGGCCCGAGGCTGGAGCAATCTCGATTGGAACCGCGGCGTCGCCTGGGCCGCGACACTTCCCGACTCCACGATGCGCCGCAAGGCGATGGCCACCATGGCATCCTCGGCGAATCGCGATCAAATGGACACCTTCGCCAGAACGGTGGCTGCCGCCCCCATGCTCGATCTATCAGACGAGTTGTTCGACAACATCCTGCGATCGCTTCCCGACGGAGAGGAAGCCGCATGGATTGCCAAACTCCCGCCCGAGCGGGCGGCCTGGGCAAGATCTGTCGCGGACAGGAAAAAATGACTTGCGTGGCCGACTGGGTAGTCAGGCGATGTAATCGTGATGCAGTTCATTGTTCCACCAAGACGACCACGCCGGAAAAATCACCCTTGATCGGAAGGATAGGAGATCCGGCACCGGAAGCAAAATCGGCTTCGGAGACACCGGGTATCCCCGTAAGATTCCAGCAGGAGCAAGCGCGTATCTGTTAGATAATAGCTGCTCGCTCGGACTCCGCGGGATTGCGTTTCCCGCCCGGATGAGGAAAATCCCTCCATGACCCGCTGCCCGTGGCTTCCCCTGCAACACCCGCTTTACTGCCAATACCACGACACCGAGTGGGGCGTCCCCTCGCGCGACCCCCGCTATCTGTTCGAGTGCCTCTGCCTCGAAGGCGCGCAAGCCGGCCTCTCGTGGTGGACCGTCCTTCAGAAGCGCGAGCGATATCGCGAGGTTTTCCACAACTTCGAACCCGCCAAGGTGGCGAAAATGACCGACGCGCAGCTGGAAAAACTCGTCCTCGATCCCGGCATCATCCGCCACCGCGGGAAAATTCTATCAGTCCGCCGGAACGCCCGTGCCTGGCTCGCCCTAACCGATCCGGTGGACTGGCTGTGGAGCTTCGTCGGCGGCAAGCCGGTCGTGAACCATTTCAAGACCATGGGCGAGTTCCCCTCCCGCTCACCGGAGTCCGACGCGCTTTCCAAGGCTTTGAAGAAAGCCGGCTTCAACTTCGTCGGCTCCACCACGATGTATGCCTTCCTGCAAGCCACCGGCATGGTAAACGATCACACCCAGGATTGTTACCGGAAGAAAGAGACCATATAACGCGATCGCGTAATGGGATAGTGGCCGGAAATGGGATATCTGTTTCCGTGTCGCAGCGAGCAACCCTTCCCCCCGAGAGAGCGGACGGCGACAAAAACACTCCCCCCGAGCTGAGCCTCCCCCCCGGGCTTTGGAAAGGCCGGCGATGATCGAGTTACCCCCGCTTCGATTACCGCCGGCCCTTTTGTGCCGGGGCACTGCGGTTGGAAAACCCCGGAGAAAAAGTAGTGGTTCTGCTGCGCGGGATGCCTTCTGATGCCCGGCACCATGAAAACCCCGTATGCCATCGGTCTCGCCGTCGCAGCCGTCCTGATCACCGTCGCCATCGAGGAATCCCGCATTTCCTCGCTGCGCCAAAACATCAGGACCGCGGACCAGTCGGCAGCTCCCAAAGCGACCGCCGTGGCAGCCACCGCTTCCGCTGAAGAGCAGGCCCCGCCCGCGCGGACGAAAAACCGGCCCGACGCGGTCGCGATCTCACCTGCCAAGGGGGCCGAAACCACGGAAGAATCTTTCGCCAAGACCGCCCGCAAGATGTGGGACAATCCCGCCGGCAAGTCGATGATGAACCAGGGCGTGAAGATGGCGGTGGCGATGATGTATCAGGATTTCGTCGATGGCCTGGATCTATCAAAAGAAGAGGGCGACTATTTCAAAACCCTGCTTGGCAAGGAAATCGCCGACCAGCAGGAGCTCGGCATGAAAATGCTGGGAGCTTCGGAGGAAGAGCGGAAAACCCTTGCCGAGGAATTGAAAAAGCGCGGTACGGACACCGAGGCCGAGATCAAGAAGTTCCTCAACAGCGAGGAGGACTTCGAATCCTTCACCGACTACAAAAACCACCTTCCCGAACGCCAGCAACTCGACGGCATCCGCACCGCCATGACCACCAAAGGAGTGCCACTTGACGCCGAGACAGAAACCAAACTCGTCGATGCCATGTATCGCGCCCGCACGGAATCCAAGGCGCCGGACCTGTCAGGGCCCGGTGCAATGGACGAAATCGCCAAGGGCAACATCGTCGAAACCTTCGAGAAAAGCTGGGAGATCCAACAGCAAGCCCTCACCGCCGAGGCTGCGAAGATCCTCGACGAAGCCCAGATGGCCGCGTTCAAGGACTATCAGAAGCAAGCCAGGGAGATGCAACTCATGGGTCTGAAGATGGCCGAGCAGATGATGGGCGGGAAGAAGGAGGCGAAATGAGCACGGTCGTGTCCGTCAATCCCGAAATGAATGAGGATTCCCGCGTCTGTGATGCACGGCCTAACAACCGTCCGGAGTTCACCTTCGGTTTGATCTTTGAAGAGCACGCCACAGCGCGAACTCAGGACAGTTTCAAATGGTGGGCGCTATCCCCAGAGGATGGGTCTAGACGAACCTGATGGCATGCTTCTTCGAGAGCTTGAGCACGTCGCCGGCAGCGGGTGATGCCGGGGCGTTCGGGTCGGTTAGTTTTTCGCCGTTGAGCTGGACGGAACCGGTGGTGATGAATTGCTTCTTGAGCTCGCCGTTGGATTTCTCGAGGCCATAGGCGGCTTGGAAGGCGTGGGCGGTGAGGCTCAGGACGGTGAGTTCGGCGGGAAGATCCGTGAGAGGGAGTTCCGGGAGTTGGGCGTCGATGAGGTTCTTTTTCGAGAAGCGGGTGTCCCAGTCAGCGCGGGCGGCGGGGCCGGCTTCGGGGCCGTGGTAGCGGCTGGTCAGCTTCTCGGCGAGGGACTTTTTGGCATCCATCGGGTGGCCGGACGGATCGCGGGCCTCGCCTAGCAGAAGGAGGTAGTAGCGGTCCATCAGCTCGTCGGAGACACTCATGAGCTTGCCGAACATTTCCTGCGGCGCGTCGCTGACGCCGACGTAGTTGCCGTAGGACTTGGACATTTTCCGGACACCATCGAGACCTTCCAGCAACGGCATGACCATGACAACCTGCTGCAGCTGGCCTTCCTCTTTCTGAAGATCGCGGCCGACGAGGATGTTGAAGAGCTGATCGGTGCCGCCGATTTCGACGTCGGCGCGGATTTCCACTGAGTCCCAGCCCTGCATGATGGGGTATTGGAGTTCGTGGAGGCGGATTTCCTGGCCGGCGTCGAGGCGGGTGCGGAAGTCCTCGCGCTGGAGCATCTGTTGGAGGGTGACGCGGGAGTTGAGCTTGAGGATTTCCTCGTAGGACATTTTCCGGAACCAGTCGCCATTATAAACGATCTCGGTCTTCGACTTGTCGAGGATCTTGAAGGCCTGGTCGGTGTAGGTGGCGGCGTTCACCAACACCTCGTCGCGGGTGAGCGGCGGGCGGGTGGCGGAACGGCCGGAAGGGTCGCCAATGGTGGCGGTGAAATCGCCTATCAGGAGAACCGCCTGGTGGCCGAGGAGCTGGAACTGGCGGAGCTTTTCCAACGCGACAGTGTGCCCGAGGTGGATGTCAGGGGCAGTGGGATCGACACCGAGCTTGATGCGCAGCGGGCGGCCGAGGCGGAGTTTTTCGAGGAGCTCTTTTTCGGATAGAACCTTGGCGGTGCCGGCGGAAAGCTGGGCGAGTTGTTGATCGGGAGACATGCGGGAAAGTTTGCCGGGTACTAGTTATCAGTTTTCAGCGAAGAGGATTTGCCGAGATGAAGCTTGAGGATGCGCCTCATCTCGTCGGCGGCTTCGGCGTTGTCCGGGACGCTGTGGTTGCTGGGGACGATGAGTTCCGAAGCGACCGGGGTGACATGGGACGACCAGTACGGGACGACGCCGTCGCTGCTATCAGGAGTGTCGCCCCTGCCACGGTCGCCGATGATGGAGTGGAACGTGATATGGCCGGGCAACGGCATGGAGCTGAGGGCGATGTTGGATTTGTCCTTGGGCGAAAGACTGCTGATGGAGTTCGGCATGTCGGGTCTGGCCTGGTCGCCCTGCATCGCGTCGTTCACGCCCTGGATGGTGGCGTCGAGAAGCTCGACGGTGAGAGTTTTCGGCAGGCGGATCATGCGGGAAATCCAGACGGCGGCCCGGAAAGTGGCGACCGGGCTGCCCCGATGGGGCACGGCCATGAAGACCACGCGCTTCGGTTCGGGCAGCGGCTGATAGAGTGTGGCGTCGCGGATCAGCTTGCGTGTGGGTTCCGAAACCTTGAGCTCGTCAATCGGCTTTTTGAAAATGACGTCGTAGAATTTCGTGCCGGGATCGGTGACACTGGAACGGGTGACGAGCCCGCCCATCGAGTGGCCGACGACGACCATTTGTTTGAGCTTGCGGTCATCCCCCTTGGTGCGGGCGTGGGCGGTTGCGAGGCGCATGTGCTCGCGGAATTTCATGCTGCTGTAGAGCCACGGATTGCCGGTGGGATAGCTGAAAAGCCATATCTGATAGTTCTCGCGGAACCATGGATCGGGCGCGAGTTCGTTGATGACGTTCTTGAATGCGTCGGGCGACGAGACAAGGCCGTGGACGAAGACGAGCGGAATTTTGTCAGGATCGTAGGGCTGCAGGAAATAAAGGCCGGTCTCCTCGGAGAAACGTTCCGGCAGGAGGACGTTCTGGATTTTCAGGTCGTCCAGCTCGCACATCTGCCAGAAGAAGGCGTTTGGGGCGGTCCAATCGGCGGCGAGCGTTTGCGTGGTTCTCCCGATAGGGACATCCTCGTTGAGCCAGCGCTTGGTGAACTGCCAGACGGGTTGTTTGCCCGGTCGGTCGAACGCGAGGGTGGCGGTGATGTTATACGGCAAGCCGGTGGGCAGCAGATTGGGAGCACGCCTGACACCGACGGCGGAGGTCGTTCTCCACCCGACCAAGGGTACCCCGACTCCCTCGGTTTTCTGATGGCGCGCGACCACCCGGGTATCCACCTGGGATGCCGGGAACAGCGCTTCGAGGTTGTTCAATTCCACCAATCGCTTGTCCGCCGGACCGATTGACGTGCCAATGGCCGCGGCGCGGGAGTCCCAATCGCCCGGCCCGCAGCGGAGTTGATCGAAAAGCTTGGCCACGGCGGCGTTGTAGTTCGCTTTCGCCGCGCTCCATTCCGCCGCGCGGGACGGATTGCCGAGGATGCTCCAATGCTCGCGGGCACTGGCGACGAGCGATGGGGCGGGTGCGCGGGAAGCGACCGGGACTCTGGCGCACTGCGGTGGTTGGGGCGCACCGCAATTGCAGAGCAGGACCGCTAGCAGGAGGGGGATCGTTCGCAAGGTCACGGAGTTCATGGGAGCAAGGGCACCGGGCAGGGCGGAGGGTAGAATGCCTTGTGAAATGGGCCTGCCAAGCCCGGATTGAGCCCTCCTCTTCGAATCATTTCCGGAGAAGTTTCTCCTGATCGCACGCTTGGTTGATTTTTCCCTTCCCAAATCGGCACTCATTCGTTACCCCTCGCGCCCGCCTGAAATGGTGGTCGTAGTTCAATGGTAGAGCCCCAGATTGTGATTCTGGTTGTTGCGGGTTCGAGTCCCGTCGATCACCCCATCTTTCCCATCGGGATCTCAGCGGAGGTCTGGAAGGGGGGGAAGGAACCTAAGTAGAACGCCTGATGCAGCCGCTTGAGAGCCGGATTCACTACAAATTTCGCAATTCGCTGCTGTTAGCGGAGGCGCTCACCCATCCCAGCCTCGCTTACGAGTCGCAGAAGCCGCATTTCGACAACCAGCGGATGGAGTTTCTCGGAGATGCCGTCCTCCAACTGATCGTCACGGAGGAGCTTTTCAAAATGTTCCCGGATTTCACCGAGGGACGCCTCACCAAACTCCGCTCGCGCGTGGTTTCCCGCAGGGCGCTGGCGCGGTTCGCGATGGCGATCCATCTCGGCGACTATGTGTTGCTAGGAAAAGGCGAGGAAGCGACCGGTGGCCGCCGCCGTCTATCGACTTTGGCCGATGCCTTCGAATCGCTGATCGGCGCGGTCTATCTGGACTCCGGTCCGAATCCGGCCCGCGAGTTGGTGCTGCGGTTGTTCGAGTCGGAAATCGGCAACATGATCACCAGTCCTGAGGAGCGCAATCCCAAGGGCGAGCTCCAGGAATTTCTCCAGGCCATCCACCCGCAGGCACCGGTTTACAAGGTCATCGGCGAGAGCGGGCCGGATCATCGGCGCGTGTTCCAATCCGAGGTTTCCTGGCAAGGCAAGGTCCTCGCGACCGGCAAGGGGAAGAGCAAGAAGGAAGCGGAGGCACGTGCGGCAGCCGAAGCCTTGCGGGGGCGGATGTGGGAGAAATAGGCCTGCTCTAACGGCGTCCTGGGTCCCACCTGTCCGCGATAGATCTTGACCCCGGACGGTTCTGGCGGCTATGCGTTGGATAGAAGGCAAGGTTTTCCACTTGCCACCTATCTTCATGAAACAGGAGCTATTGAAGAGCCAAGTTGGAACGAACCGCGCCTTCGGCAAGCCCGAGTATTCAGCGGAACAAGCGAAGTATCTGCGCAACCATGCAATCATCCTCTCGCGGGGGAAACTCGATGGAAGTGGTGGCCACGCCAGTGATCCGGAGTCATTGAAATCGTTGTTCGAAGTCCGTCTGCCGGAGGCGCTCAAGGTGGCGAAACGGAACGGCCACCCGCTGCGCGTCATGTTCTGGGCGCACGGCGGCCTCGTTAGCGAGTCGGAGGCTCTCGGGCATGTCCTCTCGCACGGCAGGATCTGGGAAGCGAGCGGCATCTATCCGATTTATTTCGTCTGGAAGACGGGCATCCTCGAATCCTTCCGCAGCATCATGCAGGGCCAGCGGACATCCCGCGGGTTCATCACCGATCCCTTGGTGGAAGCCGCTTTCCGGGTGCCAGCCTCCGCTGTCTGGAGCGAGATCAAATCATTCGCCAGCCTGTCGTCCCAGCCATCCGGCGGCGCGACGCTGGCGGCGGAATTGTTCCAGGCGTTCCATAAAAAACATGCCGGTTCCGTCGTCTGTTATGCCTGCGGCCATAGCGCGGGTTCGATCTTCCACGCCCATTGGCTGCCCTTGCTGACGGCGGCTGGCGTGCCGGTGAAAGAACTGTTCCTGCTGGCCCCGGCCATCACCGTGGATCTGTTTGCCTCGGCCCTCCAGGGCCTCATCGGACGCGACAAATCTATCGGACATTGCAGCATGTTCACGATGTTCGAAAAGAGCGAGCGGCGAGACAACGTGATCCATGTCTATCGAAAGTCGTTGCTGTACTTTGTCTCGAAAGCCTGCGAGCCGATGTATGAGGAGCCGATACTCGGGCTCGAGGAATGCCTGCGCGCGGATCCCGGAATGCACGCGTTCTGGGGCCTCGACCCGCAAGGGCGGGCGACCGGGGAAATGATCTTCTCCCCCTCCGGCACGCCGCTCGGCCTGCGGGCGAGCACTTCGGTCACGCACGGGGGATTCGACAACGACCCCGCCACGTTGAACAGCCTGGCGCGCAGGATGACCGGGAACCTGCAACTAACACCATTCGATGCGAAGAACTCCCGCAGCTTGTTAGGAATCGGAACTGATGCCCTTGGCATTCCCGTGGCAAGCCCGAAGGAAGCGGAGAAGCTGGAAGTGAAAATCCATTTGCGCCTCGGCGGCATCACCGATCCGTTGCCCGGCACTCCAAAAATCGACTACCGCACGGCGGGACATTACGAGGGCGTGGAACCGGCTTCCGCAGAAAAGTCCCTCGACTGGTGGGTGAGCGGAATCAAGAACGGGAGCGAAGGACGCGAAGGGATCATCACCGGAATGACTCGCCGCGGCACCATGGGCGGGACGCTCGGCCAGACCGCCATCCTTTCCATGGAGGGTCACGGCGCTGCGGTCTTCCTGGGTCTCGGGAGATATGGCAGTCTCGGTCCTGCGGAACTCGCCACTGCGGTTAGGGAGCTTTGCCTGCAGATCTCGCAGTTGAAGGGTACCCATCTCGCGACCGTCCTGATCGGCAGCGGCAACGGCAACATGTCCCTGTCCAGTGCGATGGATGCCTGGCTGCGGGGGATTTCCCATGCCAGGGATTCCCTCGGATTCTCCATCAAACACATCACGTTTGTCGAGTACGACGCCAGGCGCTTCCTCGAACTTGAGGCGGTCATGACACGGTCGCTTGCCCGGTATTGCAACACGGGCTCCCCATGCAGCCCCGCAGAATATGAAAAAGCCCGCAAGGAAGCGGCCGACACCAGCATCGCGCAAGTCCTCGGCGAGTTGAAAGAACTTGCCGCGGCCCGCGCTAACAGGAACGCCGGCAAGACCGCGAATCAATCCCCGCGCGGACCGCGTTTCCCCAGTTCCAATTCCGGTTCCACTTCCCGCATCACCGTGCGCGCGGAAAAGGATTACTACAGCTTCACCGCCCTAACCGACGCGGCGGCGGTGCCCGAGCGGCTGGTCCGGATCGACCCGCGCATCATCGACGAGATCGCCCGCGCGATCGCCGCGGCCACCGATCCGACTGAGCTCGAACAATGGGGCCGCACCCTTCAAAAAATGATCATCCCCCGCGATCTGCACTCGCGGCTGTTCAGTTCCGCTGCGCACGTGGTGATGACCTTGGATGCGTCCACGGCCCGCATCCCTTGGGAAATGATGATCATTCCCGGCACACCGACCGGCGGGGAAAGCCAGTTCATGAGCCTGGCCGAGGGCTTCGGCGTGACCCGCCAGTTGCAGACCGGCTTCGCGCCCGTGCCCGAACGCCAGCGCACGGGCAGGCAAAGCCTGTCGGCTCTAATCGTTTCCGATCCCGCTGCCGATGCCCCCCTCCCCGGCGCGGCCCGGGAAGGCGAGGAAGTCGAAGCGTATTTCAGCGGGCTAGCCGATCAGAACGGACTCCGGATCGTCCATCTATCAGGTCCGGATGCCACTCGTGCGAACGTTTCCAAGGAGCTGTGCAACCACGGTTTCGACATCCTTCACTTCGCCGGTCATTGCTATTTCAACGCGGAAACCCCGGGCAAATCCGGCTGGATCTTCCGCGGCGATCCGTTGGAAATCTTTTCCGCCGGCGAGCTCCTGCGCATCGACCGCGTGCCGCCGTTCATCTTCTCTAACGCCTGTGAAAGCGGCGTCACCCCGGATCGGGCCCATGAACAGAATCCCAGCATCGGACCTGCGTTTGCCGAAGCCTTTTTCGCACAGGGCGTTTCCAACATCGTTTGCACCGGTTGGCCAGTGGACGATCTGGCCGCGACCGAATTTACCCGGACATTCTACGAGCGGTTCCACGGCCAGGGCGAGATGATCAAGGACGCGATGTTCAAGGCCCGTCAGGCAGCCTGGGATTTCAGCCCCAATACCGCCGGGGCGTACCAGCATTATGGCAATCCATTCTATCAACTCAGCAGGGACTAAGGGAGTCATCGAAACCCTGTCGAGCTCGGGAGAAGGGCTGTTGCTGTTCACGAAATTGACTTCGGTTGCTGGAAAATCGAGCTAACGAATCAAGCAGCACCTCGACTTCATGGTCCATCGGAAATGGACAAGACGTCAATTGCCCATATCAACCCAAGAACTTCCCCGGATTCAGGATGCCGTTCGGATCGAGCGCATTCTTTAGGGCACGGTGGGTGGCGAACGAGACCTCGCCGAGGGCTTGGCGGATCCAGGGTTTCTTGGCGAGGCCGACGCCGTGTTCGCCGGTGATGGCACCGTTGTTAGCGAGGATCCAGGTGAAGAGTTGGTCCAGCGCGGCATCGGCGTGGGCGCGGATGGCGGGTTCCTCGTAGTCGCGGACCATCAGGTTGGTGTGGATGTTGCCGTCGCCAGCATGGCCGAAGCAGGCGATCGGGATCCCGGTGTCCTTTTCTAACTGCCGGGCGAAGGTGACGAGCTCGACGAGCATGGAGCGCGGGACGACGATGTCTTCGTTGAGCTTGGTGAGGCCGGTGTCGCGGAGGGAAAAGGAAAACTCGCGGCGGAGTTTCCAGATGCGCTCACACGAGGCCTCGTCCGGGGCGCGTTCGATGAAGGTGGCCCCGATTTCGGTTAGGAGCTGATGGAGTTCCTCGATCTCGGAAAGCGTGGCGGCGGGGCGGCCGTCGATCTCGACGATGAGGTGCGAGTCGCCAGGCGGAAACGTTTCGGCACCAAGTTTTTTCCGGGCTGCTGCCAGAGTGAAGGTGTCGGTGATTTCGAGGGCGGAGGGCAGATGGCCAGCGTCGAGGATGGCCTGCACGGCAGCGGCTGCCATCTCGAACTGGGGGAAAATAGCGGCGAGCATCGCACGGCTGGCGGGCTTAGGGATCAGCCGCAGAGTGGCTTCGGTGACGACGCCTAACATGCCTTCCGAGCCGGTGAAAATGCCGACGAGGTCGAAGCCGGTCTTGTTCTTGTGAAGCCGGCCGCCGGTGCGGAGGATTTCGCCGTTGGCGAGCACGACTTCCAAGCCGAGGACGTAACTACGGGTGACGCCGTACTTCAGGCAGCGCGGGCCGCCGGCGTTGGTGGCGATGTTGCCGCCGATCGAGCAGTCCTTGAGCGATGCGGGATCGGGCGGGTATTCCCAACCGACGGCATGGGCGGCGGCTTGCAAGTCGCCGGTGATGACGCCGGGCTGCACGATGGCCACGCCGTCTTCCGGATGGATGCCGAGGATCTTGTTCATCCGGGCGGTGGACAGGACGATCCCACCATGGACCGGGACCGCGCCGCCGACATAGCCGAAGCCAGCGCCGCGGGTGGTGACGGGGATTTTGTTTTCGTTCGCGAACCTCAATACAGCGGATACATCGGCCGTGGATTCGGCGAGGACGACTACGTCCGGCGGATGGCTGGCGGACCATTTATCACCGGAACTTGCCGTAAGGATGTCGGTGGCGGTGGTGACTTTCTCCGCGCCGATGAGGGCGGCGAGGGTGGCTGCTAGAGTGTGGGAGCTCATGGAAGATGGGTGGGAGCGAGACGCTCCCACAACGGACTGGCGCGAGACACGCCAGCCACTCGTTCGTCAAACGTAGATCTTCTTGTAATACTCGTCCACCATGCGGTCGGCGTCGAAGAAGGGGACGACGTCGTTCATCGAGTTGAGGACGAGTTGGTTCCATTCGTCGGGCTTGTCGTAATAGAGCGGGAGGATCTTTTCCTTCATCGCCTTGTAGAAGCCCAGCAGGTCGTGGCGGTCGCGGTCCTCGTGGCTGAGCGATGGATCGGCAGGCGGGATGATGAAGGAATTGTGGCCGTCCTTGGCGAACTCGCAGACCCAACCGTCGTAGGTGGAGATATTGACGGAGCCGTTCATGGCGGCGGTCATGCCGGAGGTGCCGGACGCCTCGCGGGTGACGACCGGATTGTTCAGCCAGAGATCGGAGCCGTTCTTGAGGAAACGGGATAGCTCGAGCTCGTAGCCGACGAGCACACAGGCGTTCGGGTAGTCCTTGGTCAGGCGAATCAGATGATTGAAGGTGTCAATGGCGGAATAATCGAACGGATAGGGTTTGCCGGCCCAGATGATTTGGATCGGATAGTCGTTATTATGGACGAGCTCGCGGAAGAGCTTCATGTCGCGGGCGATGAGGTCGGGCCGCTTGTAGCCGGCGAAGCGGCGGGCCCAGACGAGAGTGAGGACGTTGGGCTTGAAGAGCTTGCCGGTCTGGTCGGCAACGACGCGGAACAACCGCTCCTTGAGCTCGCGCTTGCGGTGTTTCAGTTCCTCGATGTCGCCGCGGGTGCGGGCGTGTTCGAGACCATGGTCAGCCCAGTATTTCTTGTTCTGGGCGTTGGTGACATGGGTGATCTTGCAGATGTTAGGGTAGCCTTCCCACATGTGGCGGGAGACTTCGCCGTGGAGTTTCGAGACCCCGTTGGCAATGCGGGCGAGGCGGAGGGCGGCGAGCGAGTGATTGAACTCATCGCCATCGATCCCGGTGATCTGGCGCACCTCCTCTTCCGGCACGCTGCCAAAGAACGAGAAATCTCGCAGCAGGTTGAAGCCGTGTTTTTCATTGCCCGCTTCCTCGGGCGTGTGGGTGGTGAAGACGAGACGCTTCTTCACTTCGGCGAGGCTGTGGTGCTTTTCGTAAAGGTGAAAAGCGGCGGATAGTCCGTGCGCTTCGTTGAGATGCCAGACTTCCGGGTCCACGCCAAGTTCATCCAACAGGCGGGCACCGCCGGCACCGAGGATGATGTATTGCGCGATCCGGCGGAGGTGATCGTGATCGTAAAGCCGATGGGTGATGGCGCGCGACAGACTGTCGTTTTCCTCGACGTCGGTGCTGAGGAAAAACATCGGCACCGTGTTGAAAATATCGCCCGGCAGGAACATCGCCTTCACCCACACCGGGTGGCCGTGGACCGGCACAGTGAAGCGGATGCCGGTGTCCTGGAGGAACGCGTATTCCTTTTTCCGGAACTGCACCGCGAGCTCGCGATCCTCACCGCGGGCCTGGTTGTAGTAGCCGTAGGTCCAGAGAATCCCGATGCCGCAAAGGTTCTGCCGACAGTCGGCGGCTGCCCGCATATGCGACCCAGCGAGGAAGCCGAGGCCGCCCGAGTAGATCTTGAAGCTCTGGTCGATGGCGAACTCGCAGGAGAAATAGACGGCGCTCTTGGCGTATTCAGGGGCAATCTCGTAGTGGTGGGCGAATGGTTTCGGAAGAAAAGAGGCAGCCATGTTGGGTCGGTGATGGAGGAATGAAGTGATGAATGTCAGGATGAATGGGACGGTTGGGGCGACTCCGCGAGATCAGTCACGATCTGGCGGAGTTTTCTGACAACCTTCATTTCAAAGCTTTGGGCGGATCCGAAGCGGCAGCGACGGTGGCTGGCGACTTGGATTTTGTCGAGTCCGGTGCGGTCGATGGGTGCTCATTTCATACCAGATTCCATAAATTTTCCGGCCGGGATAGCCAGCGATGCCCTGATTTCCCGGAAAAAGTCCCGTCTCAGGCGGCATCTTTCCGCTCCAAACGCGGGACCAGCTTGGCGCGGACGCCTTGCAATGGCTGCTCGATCCAGCGCCATGAGGCGAGCGTCAGGCCCCACGTCACCAGCGCGTAACTCGGGATCCGGAGGATTTCGCCATAGGCATTGTCGAACCAGCCGAACCACAGGAACCAGAAGATCTTCCCCGCCACCAGCGGCGCGAGATTGTGGAACAGGTAAATCCCATAGGAAACCTGCCCGATCCGCTGCAGCAGCGGATTCTCCAGAAATCGTTTTGCCAGGCCTGTAACCCCCACCGAACCCGCCGCGATCACGCCACACAGCGCGATTGATAGGAACGTCTGCTGGAATGCCCGCAGCCCGAAGGTCGGCCAGCCCCATTCATGCGCCGCGAAAATCCCGAGGTAGCCCGCCAGACCGAGCGTCGCCAGCCAGCGCAGGCCCGGGCTTTCCAGCGACATCCCGCGGTGCACCGCCAACGCGAACAGCCCGCCGATGCCGAAATAATCAAACGTCGCCCACGTCAGCACCTGCGGCCAGGCGAACCATGGCAGGAAGCTGTCATGAAACATCCGCGCCACCGGGCCGACCGCCGCAAACACAAGCACCGCCGCGACCAGCCATTTCCTCGGCAGGAACCAGATCACGAACGGCCAGATCAGATAGAACTGCTGTTGGATCGCCAGCGACCAGAAATGGTTCGTCCCGGACGGCCAGTAACCGAGCATCGCGATGTGGAAATTCGAGAGGTGGAAAACATACCACGGCAATCCGGTCCACGCGTCGGCCGCGCGACCCATCCACGCATCAGGGGCCTGGACGAGCAAAGCTACGGCAAGCGCCGCGTAATACGGCGCGAGGATCCGCAAGCCGCGGCGGATCTGATAGGTTTTCAGACCCTCCCATTTCCACGCGCCTCCACGCGCCTCGCTGCGGTCCCGTTCGCGGAGCAGCGAACCGGTGATCAGGTAGCCGGTCATCACCAGGAAGAAGAACAAGAAGATCTCGAACGGAAACACCCGCGGCCAGCCGACCGGGCACCAGTGATCCCAGCAAATCGCCATCATCGCGATCGCCCTCATCCCGTCCAGTTGCACCGCACGCCCGCTCACTCGCTGCTTGAAACCATGATCCGCCGGTTCATGCACGGCTTAAATGGCGAACCCGTCTTCCAAGTGACCGCGCGCGCAGAGGGAGCTTGAAACCCAAAGATGATTGATCAGTCTCCCGAGATGATGAACATCAACGAGCTGGTCTTCACGGGATTCAACCGCCGCGTCGCCGCGCTTGAGCGCAGGACCGGGCAGATTGTCTGGCAATGGCGGGCACCGAAAGGATCGGCTTATGTCAGCCTGTTGCTTGAGCCGGGAGTGCTGATCGTGGCGGTCGATGGCTACATGTATGGCCTTGAGCCTCTAACTGGTAGCGTCCTTTGGTACAATCCGATGGATGGATTCGGCACCGGAGTTACGTCGCTGGTTTCGGTCAATGGCAGCGGGTCCAATCCGGTCAGCATCGCCGCTGCGCAAATCGCCGCCCAACAGGCAACCGGTTCGTCAGCACACACATCGTGAGCTGGCTGATGACAGGTGCCAAAAGACGGAAATTTTCCAGTGTGCACCTCCCACTTGGCACGCCGGATGCTTTTTCTTTTTTGTCGCGACACAATAGGCGGCCCGACTGAGATGCTCCGAGGTTAATGGGTTTTCCTAGGGGATGATCAGTCGGGCCGCTTCTATTTTCGGCGCGTCACTTGCGCCGCCAGACCGTGACCAGTGAGGTGGTCCATTGGAACTTCCGCGCGGTCTCGCGGATCAGGAACGGCTCGTCGGTTAGAAGTTCCAGCGAGAAGGCCGGGGCGAGGGTCGTTTGCAACCAATCGAAGGTTCCGGCGACCGGCCAGTTTTGCGGCGGGGTGAATTCCTCCAGCCAGGTGCAGGGAGTTGCCAGGACCAGTTCGCCGCCGGGTTTCACCAGCGACGGGAACCGTTCCAACAGAAGGTTGGGTTCCGGGAGGCGGCAGAGGAGATTCGCCGCGTGGACGCGATCGAACTGGCCGAGGTCATCCGGCAGGGCCATCGCGTCGCCTTGTTGGAAAACGAGTCTGGCGGGATCGACACCGGAGGGGAGGCGGGCCGTTAGGGGGGTGGCAAGAGCGGCTTCCTCACGCCGGTTGTAAGTTAGAATCCCCCCTTTTCGCAAGGCCTCCGCCGCGCGGATGAAGGCGTGGGAGAAGTCGATGCCGATAACCTGCTCACAACGGCGGGACATCTCGAAAGCCGAACGGCCCACGGCACAGCCGAGGTCGAGCCCGCGCCGCACGACTTCCGGTGAGAAATGCTCCGCCGTGCGCACCGGGAAATCCAGCGCCTCGCGCATTCCCTCCGGCCACGACCGGTCGGCGGTTAGAATTTCATCCCCGGTCCCGAAGTGGAATAACAGATACTCCGCGAGGATTTTGTCAGACTCGTAGATGGCACTCACTGCTTGGCCTTCCGCTCGGCTTCGTCAGTCCGTTCGAGTCCACCCTGCGCTTCCCGCAGGGTGATGCCGCCGTCCTTGTCCTCGTCGTAAAACGCGAGGATCTCCTTGGGCGTGTGTCCCGTACGTTTCTGGGCTTCCTTGAGTTCGGAAGCCACCAGCTTACCGTCGCCATTGTAGTCCCAGCGGTCGAATTTTTCGAGGAATCCGACCAACTGCCGCTCGACCTTGGTTTCGGGAGTGAATTCTCCCGGCCCGGCACAGGAGGCGAAAACAGAAATCACGGGAAAACTCAGTAGCTTCATTGTGATTTGAAGTTGGCGCGGCATCCGATGCCGGGCAAGCTCCGATCCGGAACATGCAGATCCGCCTCATCGTCGCCGGCAAACCCGCGCTCGCTTACGCCAAGGCGGGGGTGGACGAGTATTTGAAACGGCTGTCGCGGGCGGGCGGGCACGAACTGGTGGTGATCAAGGCAGGCAGCCGCGACGAGGTGTCCGCGCGGCTGCTGGAACGTTCGCAGGGCTGCTTCCGGGTGGCGCTGGACGAACGCGGCGAGTGCCTGACGACCCGCAAATTCGCCGACAAGCTTGAGGCGCTGGAAATGCGGGGCGACGTGAAGACCGTGGCGTTCCTGATAGGCGCGGCGGACGGCCACAACGCGGAGCTGCGTGAAAAGTGCGACCTGGTGCTCACGCTTTCTCCCTTCACGCTGCAACACGAACTCGCGCTGCTGGTGCTGCTGGAGCAACTCTATCGGGTGGCTTCCTTGAAAAACGGTTCGCCCTATCACCGGGATTGAGCGGCGGAAATCAGCGGCGATACTGGTTCTGCGGCATCATCCCGAACTGACCCTGGCCTTGTCCGGCGACCGGGCTGTTCCACGGGATCTTGCTGGTTTCGGAAACCGGGCCGACCGGCTTTCTTTCCGTTTCCTCCGCGCAGGAGGAAAATCCAAAGCCGGTGGCGAGAACGAGGAGTAACCGGGAGACGGGGCGCTTCATGGCCTCAACATAAAAAAAGCTCCGCAGGTTGCAAGCCCGCGGAGCTGATGGAAGGAAATAAGCCGTGATCAGTTGGAGGCCGGAGTGGCGAGGATCACGCGGTCACCCGGTTGGATCCGGACACCTGCGGACAGGCTTTCGAGATCAATCTCGGCGATCGTCTGGGTCGGCTCGATCGAGGAAGGAGTCACGCGGCCGATCTTGCGACCATCACGCTCGACAATCAGGTCGGATTGCGGGGTGAAACCGGAGTTCGAGCCGGCACCGATCACCAGGAAGCCCCAGTCCTGATTCACCGCGGTGACGACGGCTTCCATGGAATTCCTGCTGATCCGCGAGCTGCGCTCGACCATCCGCTTGGCGAGACGGTCCAATTCGGCGCGGCTGGAAGCCAGGGTGTTTTCGGCGGCGGTGCTGACGGTTTCGAGTTCTTCAAGTTTCGCCTGCTTGGCGGTTTTGTCGTTCTCGATCTCCTGGATTTTCTCGGGCAAGGTTTCGAGAGTCACGCCACCGCCCAGATCTGCCAGCGTCTTGTTCACCTCTTCGAGGGCCTTGTTAAGCTGGGCGAACTCTTCGTCTTGACCTTTCAGGTCTTCATCGTGCTTCGCAAGATCGGAAGTGAGGGCAGTGCCGGCGGACTTGAGAGCGGACACGCTTTGTTCCAGCAGTCCCTGCTTCTCCTTGGACGCGGCGAGTTTGGCTTGCTCATCCTTGATGTTCTTGTCGGCACCGTCGGCCTTGGCCGTCACTTCCGTGTTTTTTTCAATGACCGCGGCCCGCTCCTTTTCAAGTGCTCCGAACTTGCTGGAAAGTTTCATCGAGAAAAATGCAGCACCGCAAGCAGCGACAATGGCGACGACGTAGAGAATGGCTTTCATGAGTTATCCTAAAAGGGGTTTTTACAAGCAGTGCGGAGATCAGTTGCCGACGGTGGATTTCACGCCGGGGACCACGCGATCACCGACCATGAGGGTAACATCCGGGGCCATCGAGTCCGGCACGATGCTGGCGGAAGCGGAACTGCTTTCGACCGCGGTGACGAGGAGCTTGGCGATCGTTTCTCCGCCACGCACCACATTGAGGGTGGAGTTGGCAACCACGCCGCCGTTGTTGCCAGTGGCAAGAGTCACAAAGCCCCAGTTCGGATAGATCGAGCGGATGCGGGTGTTCAGTGCGGGGAGCGACTGGCCGCCGGTGTAGTTTTCGAACTTGGACTTGGCCGCATTGACCTGGGAATCGGTGGCGGCGATCTGCGCGGTCAGGTTGTCGCGCTTGGAGGTGGCCAAGTCGATCGAAGCGGCCAGCTCGATCAGTTCGGCGCTAATGGTTTCGATTTTTTTAGCCAGCTCGTTGATGTTGCCGGATTTCTCGGTCTTCGCACGGATGTCATCGAGCTTTTCCTTGTTGGCGGAGATTTTTTTGGCCTTGGCTTCCACCTGGGTGGTGAGATCCGCATTGGCTTTGGTCTGGGTGGCTTCCTCAGTGGCGAGCTTTTCGACCTCGGCGTCCACTTCGGCGATGTCCACCGGTAGTTGGGCGAGGACTTTCTCCGCCGCCGCCAGCCGAACCTCGCTGTTCCCGAGAGTGGTCTTCTGCGTTTGCGTTTTTTCGATGTTCGTCGCGTAGGCCGCTTTGTTTTTAAAAGCAACGAAGGCCGCGAGGGCGAGGACAATAGCTGTGAGGATTCCGAAGACGTTGGCCATGGGGTTTTTGTGTGAGCTTTGAATTCCGTGTGTGGGCGGAGATTAGGAAGGTCGAATTGACCTCGGCAATCCCAAAGTTCACGGACTTTCAAACTTCGTTCGGGCTTGGCTTTACAAAGCACCCACACGGGGGCATCGCTCTGCCCGTCCCATGAAGTCAATCCTGCGTGTCTTTTCCTACCTGCGCCACTACCCGGGCCTAGCAACAGCTCAGCTTTTGTGCGCTGTGGGGATGACGCTGGCGGTGTTCGTGTTCCCGAACGCGACCGGTTACGTGATCGACAAAATCATCCCGAATCCCGCGCGCCACGGTGAATTTTCTTTTTGGATTTTCGCGGCATTGTTCGGATTTTTGGCAAAAGACGGCCTGAATTCGCTCCGGATCTTCATCAATAACATCTTCGAGCAGAAGGTGATTTATGACATCCGCTCGGATCTTTATGAAAAAATCCAGCGTTTGCCGCTCCAGTGGTTCGACACCCGGCGTACCGGGGACGTCATGACGCGGGTGGTCGAGGACGTGACCAACATGGAGCGGGTCCTGATCGACGGCGTCGAACAAGGGCTGATCGCGGTGCTGCAGGTCATCGGCATCGGGATCTTCCTGTTCTATCTGAATCCGACGGTCGCGGCATGGGCCACCCTGCCGGTGCCGTTTCTGGCGCTGGGCGCGTGGGTTTACTCGACTCAGGGCCGCGACCGCTACCGCAACCAGCGCGACGCCGCGTCCGATCTGAACGCCCTGCTGCACGACAACATCTCCGGCGTGCGCCAGATCAAGGCCTACGCGGCCGAGCCCGACGAGCACGCCCGCTTCAACCAGTTCTCCAACCTGCTGCGCCTCGCCTCGCTGCGGATGATGAAATGGTGGGCGCTCTACTCGCCGGGCATGTCGTTCCTGCGGATGACCGGCTATGTGCTGGTGCTGGCCTTCGGCGGCGGTGCGGTGATGCGCGGCGAGCTGACCATCGGCGACTTCACGAAGTTCCTGCTGTTTCTATCACTTTTCTACGAGCCGATCGACCGCCTGAACTCGCTGAACCAGATGATTCTATCAGGCAGAGCGGCGGCGGACCGGGTGTTCGAGATCCTGGATGCCGAGGAGGAGCCCAACTCCACCGGCGGGGCGGAGCTGCCCGCGACGATCGCGGGGCATGTGCGTTTCGAGAAAGTGTCGTTCGCCTATCAGGACCAGCCGACGCTGCACGGGGTCACGCTGGATGCGCTCGCCGGCCAGACGATCGCGCTGGTCGGCTCCACCGGGGCGGGGAAAACCACGGTGCTTTCCTTGTTAGCCCGGTTTTATGAAGCCACTTCCGGAACGATCACCATCGACGGCATCGACATCGGAACGCTCGCGAAGTCGTCGCTGCGCGAACGCCTCGCCTACGTGACCCAGGAGCCGTTCCTGTTCAACGGCACGGTGCGGGAGAATCTCCTGCTGGCCAAACGCGACGCCACCGACGCCGACCTGTGGACCGCCCTTGACGCCGCCCACGCGGACAGCTTCGTGAGGGGGCTTCCCGAGCAGTTGGACACCAACGTCGGCGAGCGCGGCGTGAAACTATCAGGCGGAGAGAAGCAGCGTCTGTCCATCGCCCGCGCGCTGCTCAAGAACGCGCCGATCCTGCTGCTGGACGAGGCCACCGCGTCGGTCGATTCCGAAACCGAGCGGCAGATCCAGGACGCGCTCGACCGGCTGATGGAGAACCGCACCGCGTTCGTCATCGCGCACCGGCTGTCCACGATCCAGAACGCGGATCGCATCTACGTGTTGGAAAAGGGCGAGGTCATCGAACAAGGCACCCATGCCACCTTGTTAGCGCGGGGCGGGAAATATGCCGAGCTCTGCCGGAAGTCATTCCTCGCGCCGGACCCCTCAAACGCCGCTACCGGCGAACTGGTTGCCGATCATTGACTGATAGGTCGGGTCGGTTTCCCGCAGGGTTTCGTGGTTGCCATCGGCGATGATGCGGCCTTGTTGGAAAACGAGCACGCGGTCCGCGATGGTGATGGTGCTGTAGCGGTGGGCGATGATGAAGGTCGTGCGGCCCTTGACGAGAGCTGCTAGAGCCTGCTGGACCATCGCCTCGCTTTCGGAATCGAGCGCGCTGGTCGCCTCGTCGAGGATCAGGATCGGCGCGTCCTTGAGGAACGCGCGGGCGATCGCGATCCGCTGGCGCTGGCCGCCTGATAGAAGGTCGCCGCGTTCGCCGACCTGGGTGGCGTAGCCTTCGGGAAGCGACAGGATGAAATCGTGGGCATTCGCGCGGCGGGCCGCCTCTATCACCTCTTCTTCCGTGGCGTTCTCGCGGCCAAGGCCAATGTTCTCGGCGATGGAACCGGTGAAGAGCGAAGGCATCTGCGGCACCACCGCGATCGCCCCGCGAAGGTCGGTCTTGGTGAATTCCCGAATGTCCGTGTCATCGAAGAAAATGCCACCGGCTTGCGGATCGTAGAACCGCGGGATTAGGTGGGCGAAGGTGGATTTCCCCGCGCCGCTGGGACCCACCAGCGCCACCACCTGGCCGATGGGAATGCTGACCGAGATGTCATGCAGCACGGGTTCCGCACCATAGGCGAAGGACAGTCTATCAAAACGGATCGCTTGGCGCGGCAAGGTGAATGGCTTTGGAGAAACGGGATCGCACAGCGTGTCCGGCTCTTTGGAGATGAACTCGATCCGGTCAACCGCCGCATCCGCTTGTTTGAATAGGGAATGAATGGCTCCCAGTTTTTTGACCGGGTCATAACACATGTAGAGCGCCAGGAAGAGTGTCACGAAATCATTGAGTCCCAATCCGGCCCGGGCGCCGAGGTACAGCGCGAACGCCAGACCGAAGGCCGACACCACCTCGATGGAAGGTGAAATCGCCTGGCGGTATTTCACCACCTTCATCGCGAGCTTGAGCATCTCCGAGGTGCGCTTGCGGAAATTCGCGATCTGGCGCTTCTCCAAGTTGTAAGCGCGGATCTCCAGCGGGGCGAGCAGGGTCTCGGAGAGCGATGCCGTCATCGAGCCACCTTTGTGCTGAAGCGCTTTCGCCCGGTGAGCGAGCTTCTTGCCCGCCGCACGGATGATCAGCACACACACCGGCACGGTGGACATCGCAATCAGCGCGATGAACATGCTGTGCTTTTCAAAGGCCAGATAGATCAGAAATCCGAGCGCGAACACCAGCGTCGCAGGCTGCTTGATCAGGTCGCTCGAGACGTTGGCGACGATCTGGCGCAGCACCGCCGTATCGCTCATCAGGCGGGCGAGCAGGTCACCGGACTTGTTCTTCTTGAAGAACGAGATCGGAAGCTGCTGGAGTTTCACGAAAAGATCAAAGCGGATGTTTTCCAGCACCCGCTGGCCGGAATACTGGATGAAATAGGCGTTCGTGTAGTCCGAAACCGCGCGGATCAGGAAGATCATCGGGATCCAGAGGGACGCGTAGAGCAGCAGTTGCTCATAGGGGATGGCGGCGAGCTTTTCGGCGAGCCAGGCTTGGTAACCTGCCGTTGGAGCTTTCGCTTCGGGATCCGGGAAAATGATGGGCAGCACCACTTTCACCATCATCGGAATGCCCAGACCACTGGCCGCCGCGTTCACCAGGCCAGCCACGACCCCGATGGCGAACTGCCAGCGGACAACGCGAAGGTATTTAAAATAATAGAGGTAGCGGCTGACGGACAAGGTGGAAGATTCTCCGGCGAGTTCGCCGGGAGCAAGCGTGATTCTTCACGGACTTGCCCAGAATCCGCCCGCCCGCCGATTTCCCGCTTGTCGCTGGAACTTGCGGTGGTTTGCTTGCCGCCACATGGCCGCCCTGCAAAATACCATCGCTCTGGTTTACGATTACGACCAGACGCTCGCCCCGCGCTACATGCAGGATGACGTGGTCTTCCCGGAGTTTGGCATTGACCCCGCCCAGTTCTGGGCCCGCTGCAACACGCTCGTCCACGACCAGAAATGGGACGGCGAGCTCGCTTACATGAAGTGCCTGCTAGACTACCTCGGCATGGACAACGTCACTAACAAACGCCTCACCGAACTCGGCGCCGGCCTGCGCTTTTTCCCCGGCCTGCCCGAACTCTTCGAAGCCCTGCCGAAAGCCGCCCTCAATCCTGTTCACGAAGCCGCCGGCATCAAGGTCGAGCACTACATCATTTCCTCCGGACTCAAGGCATTGCTGGATGGCTCGCGCCTGCAGCCTTATGTCAAAGCGATGTTCGGATGTGAGTTCGGCGAGGATGCCGAGGGCCGCATCAGTTTCCCCAAGCGCGCCATCTCGCACACCACCAAGACGCAGTTCCTGTTCCGCATCAACAAGGGCATGTTAGGTTACGATCAGGACGTGAACGATCACATGCCGCCCGACCAGCGGCCGATTCCGTTTGAAAACATGGTCTATGTCGGCGACGGCCCGACCGATGTCCCCTGCTTCACCGTGATGGCGAGAAACGGCGGCCAAGGCATCGCCGTTTACAATCCGGAAGACGCCACCGGCAGATCCTTCCGGAAGTGCTTCCAACTCTCCACCCACGCCGGCCGCGTGAAACACATCGCGCCGGCCGACTACCGTCAAGGCTCGCACCTGTGGCTGCTTCTATCAGAAATGGTCACGGAGACCGCTGACCGGATCCTGCGCCGGCGGAGTGAGGAACGGGATAATGTGATGGTGGCGGCGCCGACGTTTTGACTTGAGATGGCGATGTCCCGCCAACTCTAAGATGTCCAAACTTATGTATCTCTGCCTTTCCACAATTGATGTTTGGGCTATCGAGGACGAGTTCTCCCCAACAGCCTTTCTACGCCAGCTCGGAACGCTATTGAACGACGGCGACGTGATCGCAGTTGGAGCCTACAGTCCATCAAAGAGACTTTGTGAATCGATGAACGCTCTTGGAGCCAAGTCAGTCGACGCAGGCATCATCTACAGCGATACCTTCGATCTCAACCGAACCGAGCATCCTAATGGCCGTCCATTCGAGCTTCCCATGAATCACGGGATTCTCAATGCACTCGTGGAAGAGGCCGAGCGAATCGACGGACAGGACGTTAAACCACTCTTTTTTGATCACTTGGTGGCATACCGCCGCGGTAATCCGACTGTTCCTCTCCTTTGCTTTCACGACGCCTTTTCTGGCGGCAATCTTGTGCTTTCCGGTCTCTATCCCGAGGCCACACTCCGACACTTCTCGGCAGGCTTACCTTCAACTTATCTACTCCAACGCAATCCTGAAAACTACCCGACCTAGGGCTTGGAACAAAGCAGCGCCCAGCTTCTTCCGCAGTTGAAGAGTCGCGGACTTTGCTGCCGTCGCGGAACGGCGCGACGAGGAGCGCATTTCCTTCGCTGACCTCAAAAAGCAACTGGCAGAAGATGGCCTCCTTGTGGATTGAGTTCGCCAGAGTGGCGGCGAAATGGAGCGACGGTGGCGGTGCCGACGTTCTGAAGAAGCCGGAGAAAATCCGCGGATGATTCCACTTCCAGAATCCTGATAGACCGTGTTCTCTCCGCGGCATGGACAATCATCCGGAAAAATTGGAATTCGAAATCGACCGAGAAGGCCTCCGCCGCAGCTTGAGAGCGGGTTTTCTCATTGCGTGGGGAGTGCTCTTCGGCTTCTCCATGTTTTTAGGAGGAATGGTTGCATTGTCCAATGGTCAAGATGCAGGCATTGCGCTTGGCTTGAAAATCCTCGCTTATTGGACCGCTGGGACAGTCGTCGTAATTTTTGCGGGATATTTCATGTTCACTCGCAGGACATTGAATCGCGCAGTCCAGGCCATCAGCATGAAAGTCGATGGTCCCTACCTGCTAGTTCAGACCTACGTGGTTCCCAGTCGCTCCTGGCACGACCGAAAGCTCCATTTCAAATCCATCGTCGATTACGGCATCATCGAGGATTCCAACATGCGCCGTTATGGCATCAAGGCATTGAAATTGACCACCCTCGCTGGGGGAATGTCGTCGGACGTGATCGTTCCCGCCGTCCGGAATTGCCAGCAGGTGAGGGATCTCCTGTCGGCAATCGACTTGGCTAGGGAGAATTCTTGAGAACCTGACTTTGCCACTTCTTGCGCAGGTCACCCTGACGAGAGTTTCCCCGCTATTCCTGATTGGCAGGCCGGATTTAGCCGCCTAGCCTCGCGCCCTTCGATGTCCGACAAGAACAAATTTCACTTCACCGGGATCTGTGGCACCGCCATGGGTGCCGTCGCCGCCGCAATGAAACAGCGCGGATTCACTGTCACCGGCTCCGATGCGAACGTCTATCCGCCAATGTCGGATTTCCTGCGTGGCCAGGGCATCAGCATCGCGGAAGGCTACAGTGAGGAGAACATCCCGGCGGACACAGACGTGGTCATCATCGGCAACGCCATCTCCCGCGGCAATCCCGAGGCCGAGGCCGCGCTCGACCGCAAGCTGCTCTATCATTCCCTTCCCGAGGTGATGAAGGAGTTTTTCCTGCGCGGGAAGCGCAATTTCGTAGTGTCCGGCACCCATGGGAAAACGACCACTTCCTCGATGCTCGCGTGGCTGCTCCGCGATGCCGGGCGCAATCCTGGTTTCATGATCGGCGGACTGCCGAAGAACCTCGGCTGCGGCGCGGTGTTCACCGAATCCGAATTCACCGTGCTCGAAGGCGATGAATATGACACCGCCTTTTTCGACAAACGCTCCAAGTTCCTCCACTACCTGCCCGAGTGCGTGGTCATCAACAACATCGAGTTCGATCACGCGGACATCTATGATTCTCTGGATGCCATCAAACTCACCTTCCGCCGCCTGCTCAACATCGTGCCGCGCAAGGGCGTGGCCTTCATCAATGGTGACGATCCCAACTGCCTCGATGTCGCCACCGGCGCTCCCTGTCCCGTCACCACTGTCGGCTTCGGAGAAACCTGTGAACTGCGCATCGAAAACATCCAGTACGAGACAGACCGTAGTTCATTCACACTGGGCGGAGTTTCCTACTCGGTCCGCATGACCGGCGACTTCAACATCCGCAATGCCGCGATGGCCGCCGCCGCCGCGGGCTTCGCCGGCCTAACAGCCGAGGAAATCCGATCCGGGCTTGAAAACTTCGACGGAGTGGCCCGCCGCCAGGAACTTCGCGGCGAGGTCAATGGCATCAAGGTCATCGATGACTTCGCCCATCATCCCACCGCCATCCGTCTTGCGGTGCAGAGCCTGCGCCAGAGCCATCCGGATTCGCGGCTTTGGATCCTCTTTGAACCGCGCTCCAACACCACCCGCCGCGCGGTGTTCCAGAACGAACTCGCCGAGGCCCTCGCACTGGCGGATTTTGCGGTCGTCGCCGCGATGGTTGATCTGCACAAGATCCCTGAAAACGACCGCCTGAATCCAGAAAAACTCTCCGCCGACATCGCGCGTCTCGGAGGAAACGGTTTCTATCTGGCGGATGTCGAGGCCATCATTGCCAAGGTCAAGGAACTCGCGAAACCCGGCGACGTCATCGCCGTGCTCTCCAATGGCGGTTTCGGCGGGATCCATGGGAAACTGCTGGAAGAACTCGGCTCCTGAGGGTCTGCCGCATGCCCGAAATCTCCCACATTCTCGCTGCCGATTCAATTTTCTGGGCACTCATGAAGAATGCCTCGCTGCTGATCGCGCTGGCATACGTCCACAGTCTGCTGCCGACATCGGAACACAGACTCGGTGGATTGCGGCAACTGGGACTGGGGTTGTTGTTAGGCCTAATCGGCATCACCATCATCACCACATCCTATCCGTTCCGGGATGGCATCATTTTCGACACGCGCTCGATCCTCATCGGCGTGACCGGGCTTTACTTTGGATTGATTCCGACGGTGGTCGTCGTGCTCGCCACCGGAGCCTTCCGCCTGATGCAGGGCGGGCCTGCGGCATCCATCGGGCTTTCCGTGATTGTCGCGTCCGGTGTGATCGGTCTGGTGTGGCGGCATTTGCGCAAACCGGATCTCGCCAACATCAGTTGGCGCGAATTGATCGCCTTCGGGTTTGCGGTGCATCTGGTCATGCTGGCCATTTTCCTCCGCTTCCCGGCGAATCATCTGATTGATGTTTTTTCGATGGTCACCATCCCGGTGCTTGGGATCTATCCGCCGGTCACCGCCGTGCTTGGCAAGTTGCTGAGTTTCCGCCTGCAGCGCACCACCCACGCACGCCTTCTGAGGGAAAGCGAAGAACGTTTCAAACTCATCTTCAAGGGAGCGAATGACGGCTGGTGGGATTGGGATCTAACCGTCAACCAGCTCACCTACTCGCCCCGCTGGTGGGAAATGCTCGGGATGAAACCCGGAGAGCGTGATTCAAGTCCGGACCTCTGGCGTGAGTTGATGCATCCGGACGACATTGATCGGGTGAACGACCGTTTCCGGCAAGCGCTCGAATCCGATGTGGAAAAGTATGAGGTCGAGTTCCGGTTGCGGCATCGGGAGGGTCACTACATCAGCGTGATATCCCGCGGCCACATCCGGCGCGATGGAAACGGCAAGGCGCTGCGTGTTTCCGGCACCAACGTGGACATCACCGAACGCAAAGCCCTTGAGCAACGGATCCGCGAGGCCGATAAAATGGAATCCCTCGGCCGTCTCGCCGGCGGCATCGCCCATGATTTCAACAACATGCTCGGCGTCATCATCGGCCATGCGGATCTTGCATCCCACCGTCTCGCATCCGGCCAGCCCGTCCAGGATCACCTCGTTCAGATCCGCGAGGCCGCGGACCGCTCGGCCGACCTCGTCCGCCAGCTTCTCACATTCGCACGCCGCCAGGTGGTCACTCCCCGCGTGATTGATCTCAACCAGTCGGTCGATACCACGCTCAGCATGCTCCGGCGTCTGATCGGCGGAGATATCTCGTTGCAATGGCATCCCGGAGACGAATTGTGGCCGGTGAAAATCGATCCGGTTCAGATGGACCAGGTGCTCACCAATCTGGTTCTAAACGCCCGCGATGCGATTGATGACCATGGGACCATCACCATCCGCACCTGGAATTCCGCGGCGGATTCGCAGGTCTGTCTTGAGGTCGGCGATACCGGATCCGGCATGGACCCCGGCACCCTCAAGCATGTCTTCGAGCCCTTTTTCACCACCAAATCCATCGGCCAGGGGACCGGACTCGGACTCGCCACGGTTCACGGGATTGTCGAACAAAGCGGCGGAACGATCGAGGTGACCAGCAAGCCGGGTGCCGGCAGCACCTTCCTCATCCGCCTGCCACGGCAGACTCCGGCTTCCCCTAACAGCGACGCCGGGCAAGGGGTCTCGGATCCCGGTGGCAACGAGACCATCCTGCTCGTCGATGACGAACCCGCCATCCTTCTTCTCGCCACCCAATCGCTGCGGCTCAAGGGTTACCAGGTCCTGCCTGTCTCCAAACCCATGGATGCCCTCGCGATCGCAAGTCAGCCGGAGATCACCATCGATCTCGTCATTTCCGATCTGATCATGCCTGGCATGAACGGCCGCGTCCTGCGCGAACGGATCCTGGGCCACCGGCCCGGCTTGAAGTTCATCTTCATCTCCGGCTACACGGACGGCCTGACCGAGCATTTCGCCGATGATTCCACCATCGAATTTCTGGGCAAACCCTTCTCAGCCGAAGCGCTCGCCATCAAGGCTCGGGAAATGCTGGACCGGCAGGTTTCATCGGCGGAATGATATCATGTCGGCAGGAGATGAATCGGGAGATCCTTTTCTAACGAATTTTAATTCGCGCTTGCCTGGAGCCTCAGCAACCCGCCGCCCGCCGTGACGGGTCCGCTGGCCCGGATGGTATCACCGTCGCGGATGATGCTGATGCCGTCCAAGCCGTGGACGAGTGGCGACCAAGTGTCTGCTGAGAGGGTTGTGGATGACAGCACGGTCCATGATGCGCCGCTTCGCGAGGCGGGTTGATGGAATTCGAAGATCCATTGCGCTCCGCCCTGGCCGTCGGGGTTGGTGGTCAGTTTTGGCAGCAGGGCGCTGTCTTCCGGCGGGCTGCCTCCGGGATTGGTGCCGAGGATGTACTCTATCAGATTGGCGAGTCCGTCACCGTCGCCATCGGCTGTTAGATCGGGCGCGGGGATTGCGAAATGATAGAGTCCCCAGCTTTCCAGGGTGGCGAAAGCGGGTGGATATGAGGCGAAGAGCGCGGCGGTGGCGGCCTGCAAGTCGGGCAGAGGGCCGATAGGCGCGGTGGCGGCATCGTAGCCGGTCTGGGCGCGACCGGTACTTGTCAGGATGCTCCGCATCGCGGAGGGGGTGAGCCGGATGCCGGAGATCCTGATGGCTGTGGATTGCAGCAGGGCCACTGCGCCGGAGACCAAGGCC
>JBGSOI010000040.1:0-57052 GCA_041739215.1 Akkermansiaceae bacterium | reverse complement strand
GGGTTGGCGAGGATGGCGCGGGCGATGGCGATGCGCTGGCGCTGGCCGCCGGAGAGCTTGGTGCCGCGCGGGCCGACAAGGGTGTCGTAGCCATCCGGAAGGCGGCTGATGAAGTCGTGGGCGTTGGCCATTTCCGCGATGCGGATGATGTCGGCACGGCTGGCACCGGGATTCCCATACTCGATGTTTTCCAAGATGCTGCCGCCGAAGAGGAGGACCTCCTGGGGGACGATGGCCATCTGCGCGCGCAGGCAGGGCAGGCCGATCTCGGCGGCGTTGACATCGTCGAAAAGGATGCGGCCGGACTCGGGGTGGTGGAAGCCGAGGATGAGGTTGAAGATGGTGGATTTCCCCGCGCCGGAGGGACCGACGAGGGCGATGCGCTGGCCGGGCTCGACCTGAAAGTCGATGTCGCTGAGGACCTGGACATCGGGCCGGGATGGATAGCGGAAGTTGACGCGCTTGAAGCCGAGAGAGCCTTGGAGGAGGATGTCCATGGTGCCGTTGACGCGCTCGGTGGGGGTATCGAGGATTTCGCGGAGGCGGTCGGTGGCGCCGGCGGTTTGCTGGAACTGGGAGATGATCTCGGGAAAGGAACCTAACGAGGCGCCGACGAAGATGGAGAAGAGGATGAAGGCGGCGAAGTTGGTCCAGCCGATCTCGCCGTTGGCATACATGCGCGAGCCATACCAGGTGACGAAGGCGATGGTGCCGAAGAGGGCGAAGATGATGAAGGAGAGGAAGGCGGCACGGTGGCGGGCTCCGCGCAGGGCGACGGCGAAGAAGGAATCGAGCGCGCGGTCGTAACGGCGTTGCTCGAACTCTTCATTTCCGAAGGCTTTGACGTCGGCGATGGACTGGGTGGTTTCCTCGATGACGGTGCCGGCCTCGGCAAGGGAGTCCTGGGCATCGCGCGAGAAGCCCCGGACTTTTTTGCCGAAGAAGGCGATGGCGAGGACGACGACCGGCACGCAGCCAAGCATGATGAGCGAGAGCTTCCACGAGGAGATGAAGATGAAGAAGAGCCCGCCTATCAGGATAACGGTGTGGCGGACGGCCTGCGGGACGGCGTTGAGCAGGGTGTCTCTAACGATGCCGAGGTCGGCGGAAACGCGGTTGCTGAGGGCTCCGGAGCGTTGCTCGTGATAGAAGGTGATGGGCAACTTGACCAAGTGGGCGAAGATGTCGCGGCGGAGGTGGTTGAGCGCGGCCTCGCCGGAGCGGATGAAGCCCTGGACCCGGAAGAACGCGATGATCGACTGCACGGCGAGCACGCTGACGAGCATGAGGACGACGTGGTTGGATCTTTCCACGACTTGCGCGGGATCGACACCCTGGCGGAGGGCGTCGGCGGGATTTCCGATGAGCTCCTTGAGATAATACGGGAAGGCGAGCGAGAGGACGGCGGTGAACAGGAGGGCGGCGAGCGAGGGGAGGAATATCAGCTTTTCCTGCATGAGATAGCCGAGGATCCACCGGTGGGAGGACAGAGGCTTCTTGAATTTCGGCTCGGGCATGGCGGATGGGAGACGATCCGGCGGGCGGCGTCAATGGTGGGGGCGAAGAAGTGGATTTACCGCGAAGGCGCGGAGGTCGCAAAGGGCCGCAGAGAAGGAGATTCGTGAAAGTGGAGGTTTTCCAAAATTTTTTTCTTTTTGCGTCCCTTCGCGATCTCCGCTCCTTTGCGGTGAACTCTTCCTAGCACCAAGGCCCAACGACCACCAGGAAGAAGCCATTCTCGAACTCTTCGCCGGCAACAACGTCATCCTCAATGTAAGCGGGGTCTCAAGCGCCCGTGAAATGCAGGGAATGTTGAAATGCGTGAAACGACCCTAAACATTCATCTATCTCCAGCAACATCTTGTTGGTTTGAGAGTTATTTTAATCAATACTGAAAATTTTCCCATCTGGGCTTGCTTTGATAATTCCCGTAATTGCTTCACCATCTCCCTCAATGCCTAAAGAGTAACGGAGGGTTTCCAGTCCATTGGGGCTAACTCCGTAATCCACGATCATCATCAAGTATTTTTTGGTCTTTGTTGGGTAATCCGGTCCATATTTTATGCGAAAACCTTCAGCCTCAAGTCTTTTTTTAACACAAATATATCATCACCCACCCGGACTTTAGCCGCGATTTTGTTGCGCTGCCTATCAATTGTCGATTGTCTCTCCAAACTGCAACCAACTAAAAGCAGAGCAAGAACAAAACCGTATATTATTTTTTGTAACATGACCCTCCCCCTTTGCTTGGCGGTCTTGCTTTTCCGTAGTCCCCTTCACGATGGAGTCTTTCAGCAAATATGTAGGGTTCAACATCATGACCATAATGACCTAAAAACATACTGTTACCAGCACTTGCCGCAACTCGGTCCGGTGTACCCGCAGCGGGCAGATCTGTCATGAGGTCACCATTTTCATCGTAACAGCATTGTTGAGCCGATTTCCCAAACTCTTTCGATCTCATACACCATTTCGCCCCGGGGTGAAAATCTTTATCCGCCTTCTCAATATCTCCCCGGTCGCTGTTATCGCAGCTCTTCGGCTTCCCACCAACTATACATATTTTATCTGGACACTTTGGAAGCTGAGACAACCAGCCCGTATCAGCTTCCTCAAGTTTGAGCCATTGGTTGAACTTTTGCTCGTCAGAATACTCAATGCCGGTTCCAGCTGGATCCAACGGGTTAGGGTTTCCTTCGGGCCTTACGCCTCGCTTCTTTAGGTTCGCAACTGCATCTTGAATTGTGTACAAGCCTAACCTGTCCCACCTGCTTATCCCATTATTTTCCACGAATCCATACAAGTTCACTCCGCCTTCTTCCATGATCGGATCACGGCTTAGCCAGCGTCCGATATTCGGGTCGTAGTGCGCTTGGGCGGTGTTGGCCAGGAAGACCAAATGGACGAGCGCGAGTAGGAGGAATTTGAGATATTTCATGAATTTGCCTGCTTCGCAGATACTCAGCGGTTTTGTTGAGACGGAGGCAAGCCGAAACTGTCAACCATGAAAGGCAGACCAGGCATTCCGACTAGGCCGGTAGAGAACCTACGATACACCATACCGATCCATTGGCTTCCCCTCTCTGAAGCGCTGCAAAGCCTCCTTGCCGCTATAACTTCGCCGTTCAGGCTCTTTGCGAGGTGCACATGAACCCACTCCAGCGCAAATCAAAGCAAATGAAAAAAGTAGGAGTCTCATTGGGAACATTTGGTTGTGACGGAACATTTCTTCTGATTCAGCTGATTTTTCAGAGAATCCATTTTTGTTGAAAGTCCCGATGCCAAGCTGTCCCACGAGGCTGCATCTTTGCCTGCATCGTATGCGCTATTGTCAAATCTTGCATTTGCCGATTGGGCTCTTGCATAATGAAGATCTAACGCAGCTACTCCCCATTCTTTTGCAAGTTTTGCGCATTCACTTTTGCAGTAGTAGCCCTCCAACTCGTTTACGCTATCCACTACAGAGTTATACCATTCCTTGTGAAAGGCTTCGTGCTGCTTCTCATGAGTAAGTGGGTCATTCCCAAAGCTGTCCACAAAATCCGTTGTGCCAGGAACAGTATTCAATCGAATTGTGACTTTAATTGAACCCTCCAAAGTCAACTTCCAACATTTGCCTTCTTGAGTTGGTTCATTGATTTTTGCTCCATTCCAGTCCCCTTGGGTTTCGGCTCCCTTCTCAGACTCAAACGCGGTGTCGTCCCTCGCGGCAGGACCATTATATTTCTTAAGTTCGAGGCCTAATTTGTCTATCTTGCCAACTCCGTCATTCCCCACGAACCCATACAAATTCACCCCGCCTCGTTCCGCAATCGGATCCCTGCTTAGCCAGCGCCCGATATTCGGGTCGTAGTGCGCTTGGGCGGTGTTGGCCAGGAAGACCAAATGGACGAGCGCGAGTAGGATGAATTTGAGATATTTCATGAATTTGCCTGCTTCGCAGATACTCAGCGGTTTTGTTGGGACGGAGGCAAGCCGAAACCGTTGCCTCCAAACGGCTGAATCTGTGACGGGGCACGAGGCACCGAATCGGAAAATCCGCCCTCCAACTGATTCTGCTGGCGTTGTGCCTGATCGCGATTCCAGAGCATCCACGCTGTTTCCTGGGGAAAGTCCCAGAGGCTGGGATCTGGCGGCATCCCGATTCCAAGGAGTTTGGGAGCCTTGCGGGCGGCGTCCTCGCGCTTGGCGATGTCGAGAATGATTTGGTAGATGCGGGCGTCAGGCAGAATCCGATGAGCTTGTTCATGTGCCGATAACGCCTCATCGAAGCGGCCAGCAGCCCTCAGACAATGACCACGGGTCGAGAGAAAGACGGCGCATTCTTCGGTGCCGGTCATGCTCTTGAGATAGCCCATTTCCTTTTCTTCCTCAGGCGTTATCGGATAGGGCCATGCCCGGTAATAATCGTCATTATGACTGTTCACTCCGAGACCAGAGACATCGATGTTGAGGCGAGTCTGCTGATCTTCCCACCGCACAAAAAGGTGGTTCTTCGCGCTCACGAGGGAGAGCGGATATTTCAGTCGGCGACCGACGGCGATGTAGAACGCCGGCAGTGAGGCGCACGTGCCCAGTTTGGTTTCCCCGGTGAGCCCGTGAATGAACACATCGCGCGAATCCACGAAGAATTTGTCGTTTGACTCGAACACCCCGACGGGTGTGACCCGATCAGGATTATACCGAATCCCGAAGTCCTGCTGAAGCACGGTCACAAGCATCGCCATTCGGTAATACTGTTCGGAATTTTCGTATTCGGCGGGGGTCGAGCGAAAGCGATGCATATTGCGGTCGGTTTCCAAACGAACGCGCGTTGCCATTTCGTCGAGGCGGTTGAGCGACTTGTCCAAATCCAGATTCTCCGATCCGCGAAGCCCTTCCGCGCAGAGGAGATTGGTGAGTCCGATGTCCAAATCCTCAATTTGGAGAGGCTTGAGTGCGAGCAGGGCGGGAAGAGTCCATTTTTCATCTGTCGATGTTTTGGAAACGGCATTCGCCTTGGGGGCGTTTGCGTTTCGGTGCCAAATAGCAGCTCCAGCCGAAAGAGCCACCACCGCAGCGATAGCCACAAACCAACGGCTGCGTTTTGCCCTCCGCTGAAGCTCTTCTTCGATCTGCTGTCGTCGTTGCTCTTTGTATTTCGACATCGTCAGGACGATGAGGAATCAGGGATTGAATGCCAGCCGTATATTTCAACAAGAATTGGCCCCTCCCCCGTCGCGCCATTGCGGTGAACTTTCGGAGCAAATCGTAGGGGTTGCGCGGCGGGTGGGAATGCTGCATGAACGGCGGCCATGACGGGTCGGGAAATACGAGAGGCGCTGATTCACGCGGGAGTGATGCCGAGCAAGCAACTGGGCCAGAATTTCCTGATCGACCCGAACATGGCGCGCTGGATCGTCTCGCAGCTCGAAATCACCGCGGACGACGCAGTGGTGGAAGTCGGTCCGGGCACGGGATCGCTCAGCGAGCATCTGGTGGGCAAGGTGCGGCGGCTGATTCTCATCGAGTTCGACGCGCGGCTGGCGGAGGCGCTGAAGCATCGGTTCCGCGACGATCCGAGCGTGGAAGTCCATCACGCGGACGGGGTGAAATTCGACGGGCGGCAGCTTTTCAAACACCGCCCGCTGAAGTTTCTCGGGAATCTCCCCTACTCCTGCGGCGGCGCGATCATGAAGAACCTACTCAGCCGGCCGCATCCGTTTGAGCGGGCGGTGATCATGTTGCAAAAGGAAGTCATCGACCGGCTCGCCGCCCAACCGGGCACCAAGGACTACGGCATCCTCTCGCTGCGAACGCAGGCGAACTGGGAGGTGAAACCGCTGCGCACGGTGCCGCCCGAGGCGTTCTATCCGCAGCCGAAGATCGATTCGAGCGTCGCTGTGCTCACCCCGCGGATCAGCGGGCTGCCGACTTTCGACTATCGCTTGTTCGACGAACTCATCCGCCGCGGTTTCGCCCAGCGCCGCAAGCAGCTCAAGAAACAACTCCCCGACGGCCCGCCGTGGGACGAGGTCACCGCGGAACTCGGCGTCACCGCCACCGTCCGCGGCGAGGAGCTCACGCTTTCGCAATGGGTCGATCTAACACGCGCCTACGATCCCCACCCGCTCAAGGATCTGCCGCAGAAAGCCGGCGAGATCTTCGACGTGGTGGATGCCGACGACAACGTCACCGGCACCGCCACCCGCGGCGAGGTCCACGCGCAAAACCTGATGCACCGTGCGGTACACGTGTTCGTTTTCAACAAGCACGGCGACCTGCTTTTGCAAAAACGCTCGCTGCTCAAGGACATGTGCCCGGGCCTCTGGGACTCCAGCGTTTCCGGCCATCTCGACTCCGGCGAGCACTACGAAGCCGCCGCGGTTAGAGAGCTCGACGAGGAAATGGGCATCGCCGCCGAAACCGCGCCCGAGGAGATCGCCCGCATCGGCCCATGCCCGGAAACCGCTTGGGAACATGTCCGGCTCTACCGCACCAGTTACCATGGTAACATCCGTTTCCCGTCCTCCGAGGTGGATGCCGCGATGTGGTTTCCGTTAGCGGAGATCGCCGCCTGGATCGCCTCGCGGCCCGCGGATTTCGCTCCGGGATTTCTGGAGTGTTGGAAGAAATTCAAATCGCTCTAACTCATGAACCGCCTCCTCACCTTGCTGGCTGTCGCCTGTTGCGTGCTCACCTCCTGCCAGAAATCGGTCCCGGACAAACTGGGCTATCAGATCATCTCCGTCCGCCCGCACGATGTCACCGCCTTCACCCAGGGCCTGCAACTGACCGGCGGGCGGCTGTTCGAGAGCACCGGCCAGTATGGCGAATCCACCGTCCGCGAGCTCGAGCCAGCCACCGGCAAGGTCCTCCGCAAGCGTCCGCTCGCGAAAAACGTTTTCGGCGAGGGCCTGACCGTCATGGGGCAGGAAATGTGGGTGCTCACGTGGATGGAAAACACCGTCTATGTCCTCGAACCCGACACCTTCAAACCGATCCGCACCCACACATTCGAGGGAGAGGGCTGGGGCCTGACAAACGACGGCAAGCAACTCATCATGAGCGATGGCAGCGACAATCTCAAATTCATCAACCCCAAGGATTTCTCCGTGGTGAAAACGCTCGCGGTGAAGGACGGCAAGAGCCCGGTGCGAAACCTCAACGAGCTCGAATGGATCGACGGCCAGATTTTCGCCAACGTCTATCAAACCGACCGGATCGCCCGCATTTCCCCGGAAACCGGCCAGGTCACCGGCTGGCTCGACCTCACGGGCCTGAAAAACCAACTTACCGTGCCGAACCGTGCCGACGTTCTCAACGGCATCGCCCACGATCCGGCGACCGGCCACCTGCTCGTCACCGGGAAATACTGGCCGCAGATGTTCGAGATCAAACTCGTGAAAAAATAGCCGGGCTTGGCTTGCCTCCCCCGCTCTCCCGCTTAACTTCCGCCGCCGATGCCCCTGCCCGACCCCAGTCTCGAACCCGCGATTCGCGATCCCAAAAAGCTCCGCAACACGGCGCTCGTGCTCGTCGGCATCATGTTCCTCGGCGGCTGGCTGGTCCTCAAGGCGTATGACCGCTGGTCGATTGGCAAAGCCAAGGACGACCGCCCGGCTGTCATCTATCGGATCACCCCCGAACGGGACCTGCGCATGCTCCGCCAGGACGGCAAGATCGCCGATGTGGTCGATCTGCGGGGAAATGTCATTGCCATCAACGTCACCAGCCTCCGCGACCCGCAAGCCTCGGAGCTCAGCATGGCCGTCATGAAACGACTGGCGGAATCCCGCGCCGGGACCCAGGAGTTCAACCTCATCACCTTGGTCGTCGATCCCCTGCCTTCGGAAAAATTGCTCGCCAGCCTCGCGGAGGCCGCGGCTGCCAACAGCATGAAATTGCCCCAATGGTGGGTCGGCGGCAACGAGCCGGCGACCTTGCACAAGTTCATCAAGAACGAACTCAAGGCCAACATCTATCCGAACGAAACCGGCGGCAAATGGCTCTACGATTCGTCGATTGTCCTGATCGACAAGAACGGCCACATCCGCCGCGCCGTCGTGCCGCAGAAGCAAGGTGGTCCGCCGTTCATTGCCACCTTCGATTTCGAACAAGCCGCCGCGTGGGACGCGAAAGGCGCCAAGACCGTGCCAGAGGGCGCGGGAGTCAACCGCAGCAACGTCGAACAGCTCGAAATCCTCCTCAACCAGACCATCGACAAACTGCTCGCCGAACCTTTCCCGACTCAATGAAACGCAACACCACGATCGCCCTCTTCTACACCGGCGTGGCCGTCATCTGCATCGGCATCATCTCCGTCGCCATGTGGCTGCGGCCCGGACTGACCAACACCTATCAGGCCCCCATCGCTGTTGGCGTGGGAAAGGATACCGCGCCGCAGTGGTTTGAAATCACCAAGGATCTCCCGGCGATCAATCAGGACAACCAGCCCGTCAAACTCTCCGACCTGCGCGGCAAGGTGTGGATCGCCGCAGAGTTCTTCGCGATCTGCCCGCATTGCGCCGTCCGCAACGGCGAGGAGTTGCGGAAACTCTACGACGAGTTCAAGGACCACCCGGATTTCCACATCACCTGCATCTCCGTGGATCCGGATAACGACAAACAGGAGAAGCTCGCCGACTATGCGAAGGCCCTCAGCGCCGAAACCAAAAACTGGTGGTTCCTCAACGCCGGCGATGCGAAGACGACCCACGATTATCTGGAAAACGAGCTCAAGTTCTTCGCCATCCGCGAGCGCACCGATCCTCAGGACATCGAGACCAATGGCAAGTATTCCCACGACCTCGGCTTCATCCTCGTGGACCGCGACTTCAAGGTCATCGGCAAATGGCCGCTTGCGGACGCCCGCTCCGAGGAAGGCAAGCGGCTCGACCCGCAACTCTATCAGAAGCTCAAGGACGAGTTGTTCGCCCGCATCCGCCAGGAACTCGACAAACCCAAAGCCCCCGGCAACTGATGGAGAGCGAACGCAAGCAATGGCTTTCCCGCGCCCCGCAGGAAGCGCTTTCCAAAAAGCTCGGAATCGCCGCGTGGATTCTATCCGCTCTGGTGCTCGGACTGGTTGTCGCCATGCGCAGCGCGAAGATTCCGCTGCCGGATGGCTGGTCCTTCGCCTTCCTGCCGCCGGTCCACGCTTTGCTCAACTCGCTGGTCGCCATCGCGCTGATCGCCGCCATCGTCGCCGTGAAGAAAGGCAAAATCGCGCTGCACCGCAATCTGATTCTTACCGCGATGGGCCTGTCGGTGTTGTTCCTGCTCTGCTACGTCGCCTATCATTTCACCACCGAGGAAACCCGGTTCCCCAAAGACGCGCCGCTGCGGGGACTCTATCTGATTCTGTTGATCTCCCACATCGTTCTGGCAGCCGTCAGCCTGCCGTTCATCCTGTTCACCTTCATCGCCGGTTGGACGAACCGTTTCGCCGCCCACCGCAAGCTCGCCCGTTGGGTGTTTCCGCTGTGGCTCTACGTCGCCATCACCGGGCCGATCTGTTATTGGATGCTGCGGCCGTACTATTGAGGCTTCTCTTCGTACGTAGTTTAGCCCTTTAGGGCGTCTTCGTGCCGCATGAAGACGCCCTAAAGGGCTGGACTCCATACGAAGATTTCCATCATCGACTTCCGAGTCCACACGAGCTACCCATGCCACGTCATGAACAAGCTCACGGAAAGCCACTTCTCGTTCAAATGCCCGATGAACTGGGATGAGATGGAAATCTCGGGCAGCGGACGGCATTGCGGCAAATGCCGGAAGCAGGTTTTCGATCTAACGAACTGTTCGATCGACGAGGTGATCGCGTTGCAAAGGAAGCATGGCTCGATCTGCGGGTCGATCCGGGTGGCGCAAGTGGCGGCGGTTGCGATTTCGTTGTCTGCCGCGGCCTGCGAGCCCACCCAGCCGACCCAACCCATCATGGGTAAAATCCGCACCTCTCCGGATGGGGATCAGCCTATCAATCGGGTTCATCTATCCGGAGCTCCCCGCCCGCCGGAGCAGTTGGAGAAAATGAAGGGGGAATGACGCGGCCAACCCGACCTGATAACGGACTTCGGAAGCCGCCGGGCGGAATGAATTCCGCGCTCCAGTTCACCGCGCGTAAAGCGTCTCGCTGCGCCGGTTGTTCTGCGGGGTGACGTCGCGGCCGAGCGTGCCGAGGGCGAGTGAGGAACTCACCTGGATCGGCTCGCCGTGCGGCAAGCCGGTTAAACGGACCGGCATGGCAAAGGTCTGGATGGCTCCGGGCGCGATCGTCGTCGCGTTGAACTGCCGGCTGCCAAAGGGGGTGACGATCTCCACCAGGGTGTTGATCAGGTTGGTGGTGCCACGGTTTTGCACGGTGACCTGGATTTCATCGCTGGTGCCGGGGCTGTTGGATTTCAAAATCCTCTGGTTGGTAATAGCCGCATCGACGGTCCCGGCAACTGCGCGGTTCATGATGCGGCCAAGATCGAGGATGCCGACGCCGAATTCGGAATCCGGTCCGGGAATGCCGGCGTCGTTGGAATAATTCATGACGATTTCCGCCGCCTGGCTGGCGGTCATCGTGACACCGCGGCCGTTGGACATGGTCGCGGCGATGGCTCCGGTGACGATCGGCGCGCTGGCGGAAGTCCCGCTGACCCGTGAGTAGCGGTTGCCCGGCCAGGCGGCGTTGATCGCATAGCCGGGTGCGGTGACTGATAGATAGGTGCCGTAGTTGGAGAAATCCAGGTGCTCGCCGCGGGCATCGACGGCACCCACGCTGATGACGCTCGGATAGGCCGCCGGATAGCAGGCGTCCGCTTGATTGGAATTTCCCGAAGCCGCGACGATCAGGACGTTCTGGTCATGGGCATACAACACGGACTCCTCGATCAGCGGATTGTTCTCGGTGGTGCCCATCGAAATATTGATGATCTGCACACCGGCATCGACGGCGGCCAGAATTCCGGCGGCGAGGGCGAATGAATCCGCCCTGCCAGAATCATCGCCGACGCGGATGGAGATGAGCTCCACTGCCGGTGCGATTCCCGGGGCGAATGGATCGTTGCCTGCGATCAGCGAGGCGACGGCTGTGCCGTGGCCGTTGATTCTGCCAGGATCCTGCGGAAACGGAGTGATTTCGATGGATTGTGAAAATCCCGGCAGCGCGGAATGCGCGACAATTCCGGTATCGAGGACCGCGACTTTCACGCCGGCTCCCCAGCGCGAATTGTCCGAGCTGATGCCGAGCCAGGACAGCAGCCCGTCGCCGAAGCCGACGAGTCCCGCTTGATCCTCCCCGCCCGCCGGACTGGGTGCGGGGACGGCGGGCAGTGAGTCATAGGCAACGATGTTATCGCCATCGAGCAGATTGGCGAGGTCCGCCCATTCGTCGTAGCCCAGACGAATGGCCCGCAAGCGGTCGAGCTGGTCCACCAGATTGACTCTGGTGCCGGAAAGCGCGAACAGGAATCTCTCGTAGGTCTCATCCGAGGGAAAACGGAGGATCACCTCATCCGGTCGGCTGCTTGCGAAAATCTCCACCGTGGTGCCATCCCGGAATTCGTCGCGGTTGAGCGGTTTCGCCCGCCGTGGCACCGGGGCCGAGGCCTTGCGCGGTGAAGGCGCGACTTGCGGAGCGCGCTCGAGCTTCACCACGGCCGGTTTCAACCCACGGGTCACCCACCAGCCGAGCAGTCCGCACAAAACGACGATCAGAAGTGTTAGGATGTGCCGGAGGTTTTTTTTCATGGATCGGCCCGGGCTTGGTAAAGTGTCCGGTGTTCAACCTCGTGAAGTGCGTAAAGTTGCTCGCGGTTTGGCGGAAACTCGGCTGGCGGGCTGGCGAACATCGGGCTTCAAAGTCCATCAAATCGCGCCGCTTGCAAAGCAGGAATCTTGTCAGTCTTCATCGCTTCAGACCATTTCCAGCGCCAGATAGGCCTCGATCTCCCGCGACGGATCGTGCGCGCGCATCAACGCCTCGCCGATCAACACGGCGTTCGCCCCGGCGTCTAACACGCGGCGGGCGTCATCCACGGATTTGATCCCGCTTTCGGATACGAGCAGGACGTCGTCCGGAACCTCCTCGGCCAGCAACTCGGTGGTCGCGAGATCGACAGCGAAAGTCTTGAGATTGCGGTTGTTGACGCCGATGAGGTCGGCACCGAGTTCGAGCGCACGCTCCATTTCCCGCAGGTCGTGGACTTCGACGAGGACATCGAGCGAGAACGACTTCGCCTCGTCATACAGACGGCGCAGCGTTTCATCGTCCAGCGCGGCGACGATCAGGAGGATCGCATCGGCCCCGGTGACGACGGCTTCGTGGATCTGAACCTCGTGGACCGTGAAATCCTTGCGCAGCAGCGGCGCGCTGGAAAATTTTGAAATCTGGGAGAGATAGCTGAGGGAACCTTGGAAATATTTCTCGTCGGTTAGGATCGAGAGGCAGGACGCGCCACCGTCCAGATAGCGCTTCGCCTGGCGGACGGGGTCGAAGTCCGGATCGATCAGGCCGACGGAGGGCGAGGCCTTTTTCACCTCGGCGATGACCCCCAGCCTGCCCGGCCCGCGATCCAGCGCCGCGCGGAAGCCGCCGAAATCATTGCGTTGGAGGGCTCCGGCGCGCAGCAGCGCGGCGCGGGGCATCAGGGCGGCGACCTCGTGGTGTTTGGTGGCGATGATTTCTGCAAGCTTGTCGGACATGGCGTGCGGGAAAAGAAACCCGGAGCCGGAAAAATGAACATGGAAAATTTGTAATATTTGGCTTGTCCACCCCCGCCGCGCATGTAGAAAGCCGTCGACGCGTTTCCCGACGCGGGCGTAGCTCAGTGGTAGAGCGCCACCTTGCCAAGGTGGATGTCGTGAGTTCGAATCTCATCGCCCGCTCCATTTGTTGGGGCGCATTTCCCCACTGCAATTCTCCATGTTCGTCTGGTCGAAACTTTCCGCCGCGAAGTGGATGGACGCTTGGGAAGAACGGTTCGCTGGAAATCCGAATCTGGTCATCGAACTGGTCAAGGGCGGCAAATCGATCCGCGTCAGGCTGTTTTGCAACACCCGCAAGGAAGCGGACGCCATCGTCTCACAGTTCGGCGGCAGCGTCCGCGAAATGGCCCACGCCGAGTGGAACAAACCCGTCGCCCCTCCCCGCCCGCTCAAGGTGCGGGATGTTTTCGTTCTAACGGCGGAGAACCGGCCAAAGGAACTCGCCGCGCTGAAGAAGGCCAATCCAAAACGCGAGGTCATCGTGATCCCGCCGGAGATGGCGTTCGGGACCGGCGATCACGCGACGACCTCGACCTGTTTGCGATTGTTAGTGGATGTCGCACGCGCCCGCAAAGGCACGAACTGGACGGTCGCCGATCTCGGCACCGGCACCGGCGTGCTGGCCATCGCAGCGCGCAAGTTAGGATCAGGTGAAACCTTCGCCTGTGATTTCGATCCGTTCGCCGTGGCGGCCGGCATTCGCAACATCGGGCGCAACGGCACGCCGGAAATCCAGATGCGCGAACAGGACGTGCTGAAATGGAAGCCGCGCAAAAAAGGCTACGATGTGGTGCTGGCCAATTTGTTTTCCACGATCCTGATCGAAGCGTGGCCGGTGATCGCGAAATCCCTCGCCCCCGGCGGCGACCTGATTGTTTCGGGCATCCTCGCGACCCAGGCTTGGGACGTTTTTACCGCCGCCGCGGGCAGCGGGCTGGGTTTCACCAAGGTGGTCAAGAAGGGCAAGTGGGTGACCGCGCACGGCGGGCATCTCTCGGATTTGATCGCCGCGGGAGCTTGAGATAATTCACTTCTGGCAGACCGGGCACCAGTACGTCGCCCGCTGGCCTAACACCGCATGCCGGATTTCGGTTCCGCAGACGCGGCACGGTTCCCCTTTCCGGTCATAGACGAACAACCGTTGCTTGAAATAGCCGGGCGCGCCGTCGGAGTTGAGGAAATCCCGCAAGGTCGTGCCGCCTTCCAGGATCGAAGCTGATAGAACATCGCGGATGGCGGTGACCAGCTTTGCAAGACGCGGTTTCGAAATTTTGTTAGCCGGGGTCGCCGGCCGGATGCCGGCCCGGAACAAGGCCTCGGAGGCATAGATGTTACCGACACCGACGACGGTTTTCGCGTCCATGATCACGAGCTTGATGGCCGCCGAACGCTTCGCACAAGCGGACTTGAGATGCCCCACGGTGAACGCGCCTTCCAACGGTTCCGGGCCGAGGTTGTTCAACAACGCGTGGGAATGCGGGTCGGCTTCCATCAACCGCAACACCAGCCCGAAACGCCGCGGATCGTGGAAACGGAGTTGTTTGCCATTTTCCAAGCTGATGCCGACATGGTCGTGCTTTTTCCAGACATCCGCCGGATCGATCACCCGCAGGCTGCCGGACATTCCGAGATGGATCAGGATCGTGGAGCCGTCGTCCATTTCCAGTAACAGATATTTCGACCTACGGGCGACGCCCCGAATGACGCACCCTTCCAGCGCCGTGATGTTTTCCGAAACCGGCTGGCGCAAATCATAACGCCGGATGATCAGATCGGTCATCCGCACTCCGGTGACGTAGGGCTCGATGCCGCGGCGGGTGGTTTCGACTTCGGGGAGTTCGGGCATGGTTCGAGCGACGAAGTGGCTAAGGCGCGATCACGCGGTAGAAGCGTTGGGGGAAATTTCCTGCCTGCAGGTCGGTGAATTGAAACTGCCCGGGGGTGATCTCGTTCGCGGGGCCGAGTGTCGTCCAGGCGGCGGGCGGCAATGCCAGATTGGTGGTGGCGACGATGATTTTGTTGCCGCCCGCCGAGGCGGAGAAGGCAAGAAACTGGGTGCCTGGTGCGGTTCGGGTGTTACTCGTCCAAACGACCGGTGTCAGAGTCGGGCCATCCGGCGTGTAGATTTCTCCCATCGGCATGTAGCGTTGCAGGGATTCGTTATAAGTGCCGGTTAGGAGAACCTGCCCGTTTGCCAGGCGGGTCGCGGAGTGCGACGTGCGGCGGAGAGTCATCATGGCTGTCGGGGACCATGATCCCGCTGCCGGGTTGAAAAGCGCCGCAGCAGCCGTGACATAGGGGGAAACCGCGGTGTTGCCGCCGGTGACCAGCACCTGCCCGCTGAGAAGCAACGTCGCGGTACTTCCTGCAAATGTCTGGACAGGCGGCGCGGCGATCACGGTCCACGTCCCAGTTGCGGGATCGAACAATTCGGCTGAGCTGCTGCCGACGAGGCCGTTATTTCCGCCGACGACAAGGACCTTGCCATCGGGCAGCAAGGTCGCGGTGTGTTCATAACGGACGTTAGCCATGGCGCCGGTGGGAGTCCACTCGTTGGTGGCGGGATCGTAAAGAAATGCGCTCGAAATCACTCCCGTGTTGCTGTTGCGTCCGCCGGCCATCAGGATCTTGCCGTTTGTTAAAAGGGTCTCGGATTGCCCCTGAAAGGCTGCGGGCATCGATCCCGTGGACGTCCATTCGCCGGTGGCCGGATCAAACATCTCCGCAGTGGCCAGCGAGACTGTGCTGAACCCGCCTGCGACCAGCACTTTGCCATTGGGCAGCAGTGTCGCGGAATGACTGATGCGGGCAGTATTCATCGGGTTGATTTCCGTCCAGACACCGGTTCCCGGGCTGTAGATGGCGGCCCCGGAAATCGCTCCACTGCCGCCCTGCCCACCCGCGACCAGCACCCGCCCGTCTGCCAAACGCGTGGCCGTGTGATACTGGCGGGGAACTGGCAAAGCCCCTGTCACACTCCATTGCCGGGTGGCCGGGTCAAAAATTTCCGACGATCCCGAAAACAAGCCGTTACTGCCACCGGTCACGAGCACCCTGCCATCGGCCAGCAGCGTCGCCGTGTGCGAATCGCGGGGGACACTCATCGTCCCGGGGGCGCTCCATGTTCCCGTGGCAGGGTCGTAAATTTCCATCCGGATGTTAAAGGGATCACCACCCACGGCCAGCACCTTGCCATCCGGCAGCAGGGTCGCCGTCACGTTGTAACGCCAGGCCCGCATCTGGCCGGTGGCGGTCCAAGTCTCAGTCGCCGGGTTGTAAACTTCAGTAAAGCCGCCGACAAGCAACACGTTCCCGTCCTGCAACAGCACGGCGACTTGGCCCTCGTGAAAGTCGACCGTCCCACCGCTCGCTGACCAAATGCCGGTGGCCGGATCGTAGAATTCGGAGGTGCCGTTGCTTTCGCCCCCCGCGACCAGCACGCGACCGTCCGGCAGCAAGGTCGCCGAGGGGTCGATGCGCATTTCCGTAAGCGATCCGGTCGCTGTCCAGACGCCGGTTAACGGATCGTAAAGCTCTGCAGTGGAAAGGCCGCCGCCGTCGACGTCACCGCCTGCCACGAGCACCAGGCCATTGGCCAGCAGGGTGGCGGTGTGCCCGGAGCGGCCCACCGTCATTGTTCCCGTCGGGGCCCATGTGCCCGTCGCCGGATTGTAAAGCTCGGCGCTGGATTGCTTTTCGAAAAACTCGTCAGTCCCGCCGGTCACGAGGACCCTGCCGTTTGGCAGAAGAGTTGCCGTGTGATTGAAGCGCGCTTCTGACAAGATTCCGGTCACGCTCCAGGTTTCCGTATCGGGATTGTAACGTTCGGCGGTATTGAAAATGACCGAGTTCACGGGGTCTTGCCCGCATGCGACGAGCACGGTTCCGTCCGACAACCTGGTCGCCGTGTGAAACGCTCGCGGTGCGGCAAGCGAACCGGTCGCGCCCGCGGTCCCGGTGGCCGGATCGTAGAGCTCCGCGCCGGACAGATTCTCCCCTTCCAAGGACTGCCCGCCCGCCAGCAGGACTTTGCCATTTTGCAACAACGTCGCGGTGTGCTCAGAACGGGTCATCTCCAGCGGACTGAGCGAACGGAAAGAGGCCGCCCGGCTTGATGAAATGAATGCCAGTCCGACAACCAGCGCGAAGGACGCGATGAACAGCTTGAGTTTCATGGGAGGATCAGGGGGGGTGGAGACGGAGTGATCGTGCACTACCAGGCGGTTTTTCCAATCGAATGCTGAAAATTTCCACACCCTCCGGAAAGCAGGCGCGGTTCCAACCGCTGGCTGAGGGGCGGCGCGAGGTTCAACCTGACCGGCTGGCGCAAATCATAACTCCTGTCTATCAGCTCGGGCATGGCTCAATGGAAAACGTAGCGGCTGACCGCCATCACATGGCAGGCGCTGCCGCCTAACACAAACAGATGCCAGATCGCGTGGTTGAACGGCAGGCGGTGCCACGCGTAGAAAACGATCCCGAACGAATACGTGAAGCCGCCGGCGACCAGCCACCAGACGCCGGCCATCGGCAGGCCGCGGACCAGGGGACCGAACGCGAACAGGATCAGCCAGCCCATTGCCAGATAAAGCGCGGTGGAAACCCAGTGGTCCCTTTTCCCCTTCCGCAACGTCTTGATCAGGACACCGAGGATCGCCAACACCCAGACCGTCCCGAACAACCACCAGCCCGTGGCACCACGCAGGGTAATCAGGGTGATCGGCGTGTAGGAACCGGCGATCAGCAGATAGATGCACGCGTGATCCAGCGCTTGGAAACGCGCCTTCCACCGCGCCGAAGTAAAAAAGTGATAGAGCGTGGAGGAGAGATAGAGCAGGATCAGCGAGGTCCCGAACACCACCGCAGAGACCACTTTCAGCGGCTCGCCCGCCGACAGCATGAGCATCGTCACCAAGGCCGCGATGCTGAACACGACCCCTGCCGCATGCGTCACGAGGCTCGCCACCTCTTCACGATGGGAGTCGCACAACGGCGAGCGATGGGGAGTTTCCAGTTGCATCCTGCGGCGGGACTTTTTCGCTCCGGAACCCCCGCTTGTCCAGCCCACCGGGAGCGCGAAATTCATTTCGCGCGGATTCTTGTGATTTCCCGCAACCCATCACACAATCCGCCCATGCGCACGATGTTCCTGGCGGTGGCTGTGATGATGACTTCCTTGCAAGCGGCGGATCAGGTCACGCCGATCTCCAAATCCCTGCGGCGGGAATTCAAGCTGGCCCCGTTCTATCAAAAGCAGATTTCCATCGAGGGATTCCCGGTCGTCGCTTCGGAAAAAGTCAACGACGCGGCCGTGGTCGAGGCGGCGGTCGTCGTCCGCGGCATGTTGGCCGGACGGGATGATGTTTTCAAAGCGCTGGCCAAGGCCCGCATCCGCCTGGCGGTGATGGCGACGTCCGAGCGGACCTGTGACCTGCCGGAGCATGCGGATCTAACACCCAAGGAATTCTGGAACCGCCGCGCGCGCGGTCTCGGTGCCAGCCACGAGCGACCGGCGGTGAGTTGCGCCGAGGAAAACGTGCTCTGCGGCAAGGGCGATCCCTATCCGACGGAGAGCATCCTGGTCCATGAGTTCGCCCACGCGATCCATCTGATAGGCCTTGAAACCACCGATCCCACCTTCGACCGCCGCCTCAAGGAAGCCTACGATGCCGCGATGGCCGCCGGGAAATGGAAATCCTTATACGCTGCGGAAAACCACGCGGAATACTGGGCGGAGGCCGTGCAGTCATGGTTCGGCACCAACCGTGAGAACGACGCGATTCACAACCATGTGAACACCCGTGACGAGCTGATCGAATACGATCCCGGCGTTGCGAAGCTCTGTGCTGAAGTATTCGGGAAAAACTCGTGGCAATATCGCCGCGCTGATGATCCGGCGCGCAAGGACGAGCCGCATCTCAAGTCTTTGGACCGGGAGAAGCTGCCGGTTTTCGAATGGTCGAAAGACGAGCAGGAAACAAAAAACTAGGGCGAGGGCTTGAACTCGCCAACCCCGCCAGTCAAAGCACGGCGCGTGAACAAAGCCTTCATCCTCGGCGCGGGTCTCGGAAACCGCTTGCGCCCGCTCACGAATCGCCTGCCGAAACCGCTGGTGCCTTTGTTTCATCGGCCACTGGCAGCGTGGGCCATGGACGCTTGTGCCAAGGCCGGCATCGCGCGCTTCGCGGTCAACACCCACCATCTGCCGGATGCCTGGAACGATTTCGGCGCAGGGCAGGATGTGACGTTGTTTCACGAACCCGTTCTGTTGGAGACTGGCGGTGGCCTGAAGAACATCGCCGCCTGGATGGGCGGCGATTCATTGTTAGTCCACAACGGCGACATTTTCTCGACGCTGCCGTTAGAAAAACTCATCGCGGCGCACGAGGCGTCGGGCTTGCCGGTGACGCTGGCCCTGCGCTCGGAAGGCCCGTCCCAAGCGATCGCCCTCGATCCGTCCGGGACGCGTGTCACCGACATCCACAAGCTGCTGGGCCGGGCCGATGGCAGCCAGCTTTTCACCGGCATTTACTGCGTGAGCCCCGGTTTTCTCGATCTGCTGCCCGCCAATGAAAAGATTTCGGTGATCCCGGCATTCCTTGAATTGGCGAAAACCGGCCAGCTCGGAGCCATCGTCTTGGATGAGGGCGTCTGGCTCGACCTCGGCGACCGCGAATCCTATCTCCAGGCCCACCGCAAGCTGGCGCTCGGTCCCGCCCTGGCTCCAAAGGCGCTCATTGGAAAGGGAGCGGACGTCCGGGGCTCGGTCATCGGCGCGACCGCAGTCATTGAATCGGGAGCGGTGGTTCGCGATTCGGTAGTCTGGCCGGGGGGCCAGGTATCCGGCGGCGCGAGGTTAGAGCGCTGCGTGGTCTTTTCCCGCAATCGGATCGAAGGAACCCATCAGGACCGCGACCTTTGACAACGAACGCCCGGGTATGGCATTGAAATCAGGAGTCTTGATGAAAGTCCGCTCGCGAAATCCCGGTAAACCGCCGGGCAACTCCCCCATCCGGGGGGATATCGCCAGAAACTGATAACTTTTTGACGCAGGGTCTTGCCATCCGCTGGCGGACTCGATAATTCCCCCGAGACACAAAATCCCATGACATCCATCGAAGCATCGACAGTACCCAATGCCAAGCGGCTCCTGGCCGCCGGTTTCACCGCCATTCTCGCCGCCGGGGTTGGTTTCGGCATCCGCGGAGGATTATTCTCCACCTGGGCGGCTGAATTCAATTTCACCGGTGCCCAGCTCGGGGCGATCGGCGGAGCCGGATTTACCAGTTTCTGTTTCGGCATCATGATCGGCGGCGTCTTCGTCGACAAGATCGGCTACGGCAAGCTGGTCGTCGCCGCTTTCGCACTCCACGTTCTATCCGCTTTCATCACCTTCGGCGCCACCGCAGGCATGGACAACGCCACCGCCTATCAGTTTCTGTTCTGGGGCATGTTTGCCTTCGGTGCGGCCAACGGCACGCTCGAGGCCGTCGCCAACCCCCTGGTGGCCACCGTTTTCCCGAACGCCCGCAACCACTATCTGAACATTCTGCACGCCAGTTGGCCGCTCGGCATGGTGATCGGCGGAGTAATCGGCTGGGTCCTTGGCGATAGAATGAACTGGGGCTGGAAGGCGCAGCTTTCCCTCTATCTGCTTCCGACGCTTGTTTACGGGGTGATGTTCCTCGGCCAGCACTTCCCGAAATCCGCCGCTTCCGCCAAGGGCTTGCGGATGGGTGAAATGTTCAAGGACGTCGGCCTGCTCAGCGGCGCGGTTGTTTGCTTCATGCTCTATCTGTTCTTCAAGGGCACCCTGACCCCGCTACTTGGCGGCAACGCCACCTTGTCCACCATCCTTTCCGCCGGCGTCGCTGTCGGACTTCTCGCTTGGATCGGCGCCATCACCAAATTCGCCACCGGCCACTGGCTGCTCTTCGTCCTGTTCATCATTCACGCCATGGTCGGCGCGGTCGAACTCGGCACGGACGGCTGGATCCAAAACATCACCGGTGCCATACTGACACCGACCCAAGGCAAAATTCTCTTCGTGCTGACCTCGCTAATGATGTTCCTCCTGCGTTTCTGCGCTCACTTCATCGAGACCCGCATCGGCCTCAAGCCCATCGGCCTGCTGTTTGTTTGCGCCGTACTTGCCTGCATCGGTCTGAACCTCGTCAGCGCTGTTTCCACCTTCGGTCCGGCGCTCGGCGCGCTGCTCGTATATGCCTTGGGCAAAACCTTCTTCTGGCCCACCATGCTGGCAGTCACCGGCGACCGTTTCCCACGCACCGGCGCGATCGCGATGAGCCTGATGGGAGGCGTCGGCATGATGTCCGCCGGCCTGATCGGTGGTCCCGGACTTGGTTATGCGAAAGACCGTTTCGCCGCCGAAGAACTCAAGAAGGCCGATGCCCCGCTCTATGAAGAGTGGAAGGGCGAAGGCGCAACAAGCAAGTTCCTCGCCTTTAACGAAGTTGTCGCCATCGATCCCGCACGTCTGGAAGCCGCCAAAAAGGCCGCTGCTGCCAACAAGGCCGAAAAATCCGGACAAACCGGCGACGCCGCACAAAAAGAGCTAGCCGCAACCCTCACACCTGCCCAGCAAACCGCGGTGGATGCGGATATCGAGGGCAATCGCCGGACTCTCAAGGTGGACTCGTTCATCCCGGCCACCATGGCGATTTGCTTCTTGTTGCTTATCCTCTACTTCAAATCAATCGGCGGCTACCGCCCGATCACGATCGACGAGCAGCATTGAGCGGAAATTGTTTCCGACTTTACAAAGCGGCATGGCTTCACGGCCATGCCGCTTTTTTGCGCTTGCGGCTTAACCCTCAGAGGAGTGGACTATCGGCCAATGACCGCAGGCGGCAAGATTTGGATGATACTGGCCGCGCTCATCTCGGGTTTGTTTCTCATGAGTCCCACCGCATCCGCCGAGGTGAAGATCAATCTGGCGGACGGATTCGACTTCCCCGTGGGCAAGCCGAATGCCGATGGCTACTACAAGGCCCGCGGCTTGCGACTGCGGGAGCCCCGTCACTACGGCGAGGACTGGAACGGCCGCGCCGGTGGCGACAGCGATCTGGGCGACCCGGTTTTCGCCATCGCAGACGGGATCGTCACCTTCGCCCACAACGTCCGCAGCGGCTGGGGCAACGTCGTCCTCACCCGCCATGCCTATCGCGATCCGGCCACCGGTCAGGTCAAGTTCATCGACACCCTCAACGGCCACCTCAACCAAATGATGGTCAAAACCGGCCAACAAATCAAACGCGGGCAGCAGATCGGCACCATCGGCACCAATTTCGGGATGTATCCGGCGCACCTTCATTTCGAAATCCGCCACAACCTCGGCATCGGCATGGCGCGCAACGGCGTGCCCGCCGATTTGGTCAATTGGGCGGATCCCACCGCCTTCATCACCAAATACCGGCGGCTGAACCGCGAGTGGCGGCCGGTCGTCATGCCGACCGGAACCTATCAGGAATACGCCGGCTTCAAGGGACTCTGAGATGGCCACCCGATCCAGCGCGCACAAAACCCGCAGCCTGTGGATTACCTTGCTGATTCTTCTCGCGATCGGCCTCAAATTCTACCTTGAGAGCCAATCTCCTCGTGATGCGAAAACGTCCCGCCCCCCGCCTTCTCCAGCGGAAACCCGAGGGCCGGCCCGATCACCTGCCGCCGGAGTGGAGACAAAAGGCGGCTACGAAGTCTATCGGAACTGCACTCTTGCCGAGGCCCGCAACAACGACGGCGACAGCTTCATGCTCCGCCTGCCGGACGGCAGGCAGGCCGAGTTCCGGCTTTATTTCGTGGACACTCCGGAAAGCGCCTTCAAGAGTTACCCCGGCGGCGATACCAACCACGCGCGCATCCGCCAGCAAGCCGCGGATATGGGCGGAATCACCCCGCAGCAAGCCGTAGAGATCGGGAAACAGGCCAAGCGGCAAACCCTTGAGTTGTTAACCAGCCGACCGTTCACCATCTACACCCGCTGGGACAGCCCGTTCAACGACAACCGTTACCACGCCCATGTGGAGGTCATGTCCGATACATCAACCCGCTGGCTTGATGAGATCCTGATCGAGCGCGGGCTCGCGCGGATCAAAACCAAACCCGCTGATTTGCCAGACGGCACGTCCGCGGCCAAGCATCTCGCCCACCTCAAGGCCCTGCAACGCGCCGCCCAACAGGCGGAACGGGGCGTCTGGAGTTTCTGAATAACGGGAGACCAAGCCATCTCCGCATTGCCAAAACGCCTTCCATCGGGTCTCCTGTTCTGGCATGCACGACCTTCACATCCACCTTGGCGGAGCGGTTCCGTCCTCAGTCCTGTGGGAAATCCTTTGCGACAACGGCCTGCGCACGGAATACGTCGATTTCACCTCTTTCCACGATTCTCTAACCGCCCGGCATGACGAGGTGAAATCGCTCGATGATTTCCTCGGCCGTTATTTCGAGGCAACCGAGGAGATCCAATCCTCGCCCTCCGCCGCCAGCGTCTCCGCCTATCAGGTCGTCGCCAAGGCCTATCGCCGCGCCCAGATCGAAGCCATCGAGCTGCGCTTCAACCCCTACAAACGCGTCCGCCACGGCCTGCACACCATGGATGCCATCATCCTCGCCGTCATCCAGGGCCTTGAGCGCGCGTCGCTTCACTACGGCGTCGCCACCGGCATCATCCTCTCGCTCGGCCGCGACCTTTCGCTAGAGTCCAACTGGCAGATCATCGAGGCCGCCATCAAATGGCGCAGCCGCGGCTCGCTCAACGGCGCCAACGGCGTGGTCGGCATCGACATGGCCGGGCCCGAGTCCCGCGCGCTCGAACTCAGCAAACCCTGGATGAGCGAGGTCGCCGCCATGATGGAGAAAGCCCGCGCCGCCGGATTGAAGATCACCTATCATGTCGGTGAAAGCGAGGCCACCGGCCCCGAAGGCATGCTCAAGGTCCTCAAGGCCATCCGCCCGGACCGCATCGGCCACGGCATCGAACTCCGCCACGCAAAGGGGAAAAAGAAAGATGCCCTCGTCACCCTGCTGCGCGAGAACGCCATTTGCCTGGAGCTCTGCCCCACCGTCAATCTCGTCACCCGCGTTATCCCAGACTACGCCTGCATCGCCCGCTTCGTCCGCGATCTGGCAGGCCATGAGATCCCCTGGTGCATCAATACCGACAATCCCTATCTGATCCACACCAACCTCAAGCAGGAATACGAAATCATCGGCGACGAACTGGGAGACGATGCGAAGCCGCTGTTGGACCTCGGCATGAATCACGCCATCGAGCACCAGTTCATCAGCGAGTGAAAGCGGGATGCATTTCATGCATCCTCAGACCAACAACTCCGCATTATCCAAAGCCGCCGGATTCGTGCATCCTCCGGCAATGAAAACCAACCAACCGGTTCTCCACGGCCTGCATCACGTCACCGCAATCACCGCCAACGCGCAGGCGAATCTCGACTTCTACACCCGCACGCTCGGCATGCGGCTGGTGAAGAAGACCGTCAACCAGGACGACGTCTCCGCCTATCACCTGTTCTACGCCGACGCCATCGGCAGCGCCGGATCGGATCTGACGTTCTTTGACTGGGCACAGATCCGCCCCGTCCGGATCGGCGCGGGCACGGTCAGCGAGACCGGGTTGCGCGTGCTGGGCGGTGAGGCATCATTGGAGCAGTGGCTGAAATGGTTCGACCAACAAAAGGTTCGCCATGGTGCCATCGAAACAGTTTCCGGTCGTCCGACCCTCGTGTTTCAGGATGGCGAAGGACAACACCTGCGCCTCATCGCGGAAACGTCCTCCGCCACGCCAGTCCATCCATGGCACGGCAGCCCGGTGCCGTTGGACGCCGCCATCGTCGGCCTCGGTTCCGTTAGCCTGATAGTCGGAGATGTCGATGCGACGTCGCTCTTTCTCACCGACGTGCTAGGCTTCACCAACAGCGCTGGCGACAGCGCGTTGTTCGAAACCGGCCCGGGCGGCACCGGAGCGCAGGTCCGCCTGCTAGGCTCCACCCAGCGCGGTCAGGAAGGCGCTGGCGGCGTCCACCACGTCGCCTGGCGGGTCGCGGATCCGCAGGAGCTGCTAGCATGGCAGAAGCATTTGGAAAGCCACGGCTACCGGACTTCCGGCCAGGTCGAGCGCCACTATTTCAAATCCCTCTACTTCCGTATCCCCGGCGGCATCCTGTTCGAAATCGCGACTGACGGCCCCGGCTTCGCCGCCGACGGCGAGGATCCCGAACATCTCGGAGAGAAACTCGCCCTGCCACCATTCCTCGAACCCCACCGCACGAGCATCGAAGCCGGCATCAAGCCGCTCAACTATCAACCTTCCCGATCATGAGCACTTCTCTCGATTTCATCCACCGTTTCATTCCCGCTGCTAGCGGAAATGTCGCGGATTCACCCACCCTGCTCCTGCTGCACGGCACCGGCGGCAACGAGCATGACCTGCTGGATCTCGGCCGCTCGCTCGCTCCGGAAGCGAACCTGCTCAGCCCGCGTGGCAAGATTTCGGAGAACGGCATGCCGCGGTTTTTCCGAAGGCTTGCCGAGGGCGTGTTTGACGAGGCCGATTTGATCTTCCGCACCCACGAACTTGCGGATTTCATCATCGCTGCCGCGAAGGAATACGACTTCTCCGCGGACAGCATCACCGCAGTCGGTTATTCCAACGGAGCCAACATCGCCGCCAGTCTGTTATTGCTTCGTCCGGGAATCCTGAAGGATGCGGTGCTGTTGCGGGCGATGGTGCCCCTGATTCCGACCAAGTCTCCCGATCTCGCCGGGACCCGGGTCTTTCTCGCCAGCGGCCTGAGCGACCCGATCCTGCCCATCGACAACGCGCGCCGCCTCGCGTCGATGTTGCGCCAAGCGGGCGCTGAATTGACATTCCACGAAATCCAGGCGGGCCACCAGCTCACGGCCGCGGAACTCGATACGGCGCGGGTCTGGTTACGGGGATGATACAAGGATCGGCGGAACGTGCCCGCAGAGCCGGACGATGCGCGGACTACCCCGTTCCTCAGGAGTGAGCTGTTCTGTGATTCCTCAAATCCAACTTGCAGCTTGCCTCACCCGCCTGCCCCCGGCGCATGATCCCCGCATGGCCGCTGGCAGTCTTCTCACCTTGCTCGATGATATCGCGACGATCCTCGATGACGTTTCCATTCTAACCAAGAAAGCCGCGGCCAAGACCGCTGGCGTGCTCGGAGACGATCTCGCGCTCAACGCCCAACAGGTCAGCGGCGTCGTTTCGAAGCGTGAGCTGCCGGTCGTCTGGGCAGTCGCGAAAGGCTCGTTCATCAACAAGCTGATCCTCGTGCCGCTGGCGCTGTTGATCAGCGCCTTCGCGCCTTGGGCGATCACACCGCTGCTGATGATCGGCGGACTCTATCTGTGTTTCGAAGGCGTGGAGAAACTCCATCATGCGTTCCTCCACCGCGGCAAAAAATCCACGGCCGAAGCCGGAAAAGTCATCGCCGAACTAGCCGCGACGACTCCGGCGGAAAAGGTGGAAACGGAGGCGGAAAAAATCAAAGGCGCGGTGCGCACGGACTTCGTGCTCTCCGCCGAGATCATCGCCATCACGCTGGGCGTCGTGGAGAAACAGCCTTTTTCGCAACAGGTCGGTGTTCTATCCGCCATCGCCATCCTCATGACCGTGGGCGTTTACGGTTTGGTGGCGGGGATCGTGAAACTCGACGACGCGGGCCTCTATCTGACGCAGTGCCGTGGAGCCGTCCAACAGGCCCTTGGCCGCGCCATTCTGTGGGCCGCACCGTTTCTCATGAAGTCCCTGTCGATCCTCGGCACCGCCGCGATGTTTCTCGTCGGCGGCCAAATCGTAGCCCACGGCATCCCGTGGCTCCATCACACGATCCAGCACGCGGGTGAGGCGGCCAGACACGCCGGTGGTATCGGCGCGGTTTTCGCCCCGGTCATCCCCACCCTGCTCAACGGCCTCTGCGGACTGCTGGCCGGCATCCTGGTTCTGCTTGTGGTCTCCGGTGTGCGGAAACTCCGGGGAAAATCCAGCGCCCAGCCGCATTGAACAATCCACCTGCCGAAGAAGATTGTCCCCCACTCCGAGTTCGGGCATGGTCCGCCCATGCGCATCCTGGCCACTGCGGACCTCCATTACGCGCTGCGCCAGTTTGACTGGGTGGGCGAGCAACTGGATGAATACGATCTGTTGGTATTGGCCGGCGACCTGTTGGATCTGTCCTCGCCCGTAGAACTGGACGTGCAGGAAGTGGTGGTGAGGAAATACCTCCGCCGTTTCGCCGCGCAACGGATGTTGCTTTCCTCCTCCGGCAACCATGACATTCACGAGATGATGGCGGATGGCGAACGCGCGGCGATCTGGATGGAAAAACTGTTAGCACCGACCCTGAAACCGGACTATCAGAGTTACGCGCGGGATGGCGTCCTCTTCACCGTCTGCCCGTGGTGGGACGGCCCCGGCACGCGCGCGAAAACCGAGCAACAGCTCAAGGCCGACGCGGCGAAGCCGAAACGCACGTGGATCTGGCTCCACCACAACCCGCCGCTCGACACTCCCATCGCCTGGACCGGCACCGAATTCGGCGGGGACGCGGTGGCGATGGAATGGATCAAGCTCTATCAGCCGGATTTCGTGTTCAGCGGCCACATCCACAACGCGCCGTTCTACGCGGTGGGTTCGTGGCACACCCGCATCGGCAAAAGCCTGGTTTTCAACGCCGGCAAACAACCGGGCCCCGAGCCGACACACATCGTTCTCGACCTGACGGAGCGATCCGCCGAGTGGCACTCCATCGAGGGAGCGGAGCGGGTGGACTGGTGAGCTCTCAGCGTTTCGGCACGCGGTGCGCGAGGTCGAGCAGCAATTCATCGACCATGCCGAGGTGGTCCTTCCGGTCGGAGTATTGCGCCTTCATGTCGGCCAGATAAGCGATCATTCCCTTAAGCCTGATAGCTAACAACTCGGCCACCTCCAGCGTGATCAACGGGTTTTCCTCCAGAAATCCCCTCCCGCCGCGGATCACATGGCAGGTCGTCGGTTCGACGGCCTCGACGGTCGCGGGATGGGGCCCATCCAACAGCAGGGAGATCTCGCCCAGGATGGCGCCGGGTTCGTCGATGAGGGTGACGGGAGTTTCCCCCTTGGTCACTTCCACGCAGCCGGAAATCAGGATATAAAGCACGCCCGTTTTCCCGCCCTCCGGCATGAGTGTCTCGCCAGGTGCGAACGACACCGTTTCCATGCCTTGGCAGAGTCTGAGAATGTCCTGCATGGATGCAGCGTGGCACGTTCCGGAGACGGGGGCAAGCCGGGTGGCTACAACGACTATCGACTCTTCGCCCGGTGGACCGCCGAAGGAGCGGTTGGGGAAGGTTGGCAGCAAGGTTTGGCGCGACGCCATCGGCAGCTTCCTCGACTTCGATGCCAACCGGTGCATCGGGACTGAATTCAGAAACGGGGACGGGCACCAGCGACGCCCCACACACCCCGGATTTGGGGACTAGTCAGACGAGCAGTGGCCGGGCAGCTTCCCACCCGTGCAGCGGGTCCGCCAGATTCGGAAAGCGCCAGAACCTTCCCCCTTGGTTGTGTGTGTGATTGCAAAACTTGCTTTCCGGATTGGCGGATCCGTTCACACCTTCAGATCCGGCGGGTTGCTACTCGATCCTCCGCTACGGGTTCGGCGGTGACATGCCCGGTCGGTCGGCGCGGATTCGGGCGGAGAAGTCGGGCGCATCATTGGCGGCTTGGGCGGCCTCGTTGATCAGGGCGCGCTGCCTGAGTTCGGCGAAGGGCAGGCCGTCGGTGACGAACGCACCACGCTCGTATAACAGCCCGTCGGCCTTGCCATTGACCAGGAGCCGCCAATCCCACTTCATGCGCTCCGCGGCGGGATGCTGTGCCCGGATGGCGGTCGTGCAATTGGTGGTGATGGCATTGTACCAGCGCGGCGTTTCGCGCATCTGGTTGAGCGTGGCCAGGTATTCAAGAAACCTCTCGCGAGCTCGGGTCGGGGTGACCACCGTCCGGTACAGATAGATGTCCTCGCCCTTGCGGAAGTTGGTGCGCACGCGGATGACGTCCCGCTCGTCGGCGACGACGTAAATGAGGGTGAACTGCCGGTATAGCCCGCCGATGGCGGAGTAGCTTTGGCCGACCCTCTTGCGGGTCTCGATGGAAAAGCACAGCGGTGGCGCGTCGGAAAACTGGAAGCTGATGATCGGATGCGCCATCCATGGCGAACCCCAGTAGTTGATCGCGATGTCGACGCCGGTGATCTTTGATAGATCCACCTTGCGGGATTCCCAACGCGGCGTGTAGTCGGTCAGGGTGCGATAATCGGTGTTGCGGACGTTGTGAAGGGTCACCATGTCGCCATTGATTTCCGCATACGGAAGTTGGGCCACATCGGGCTGCCAGTCGGCATCGTTGGTCGGCTTGAGGGAGAGCCACCAAACCAGCACGATGGCGAACCACGCGCCGAAGATGGCGAGCCTGCGCCCCCAGCCTTTCGCGAACGCCATGATAGCCACGATCGCGAGGGCCTGCACCACCGCGATCGATTTGGACGGCCCGTCGAAATGCAGGGCACCATAGGCCCAGGCAAAAGCGATCAGCACCACAACGGAAAGCAGGATGATCCCGCAGCCGCGGACGATTCCAACGAGCCAATGGCGCCTGGGGGCGGATGGAGAATGTTCGGGCATCATTCGATCAGGGTTGGGATTCGGTTAGCGTGACGACGGGCAGGCGGCCGTCGGTGTGCCACGGGTCACCACCGCCGTTTTTGCCATGCAGGACGGTCTGATAGCCATCAATCCAGTCGGTTTGCAAGACCTGCCTGGCGGTCGTGAGTTCGGCAATGAGCAGGTCGCGTTCCGTATCCACGTCGGCGGCGATGTGGTGTGTCACCTGGCCGGTGGTGCGGCTGAGTTCCACGCCGATGTCATGGGTCGCCGAGCCCAGCCACATCGGCCGGCTTTGCTTCAGCTCCTCTGACTTCCAAAATCTCACATGGTGGCGCTGCTTCGGGCTGTGTCCGACGGGTTTCTCAAACGCGAGGTCCTCCTTGCGCCCGAACAGATAGAGGCTGCTCACCGGGGCATTCGGGTCGGGCCTGTCCAACACGGTGTCCACGGCGATGCGCACGCTGCTTTTAACGCCAAGCGCGTCCGCCGGCTTCCACCCGGCGGCGAGCAGGGCGCGGACGACTTCAGCCTCGCTGCCGACCAGCGAGATGTTGAGCGGATCGCCGGGAAGTCCGGTGCCGGTGTGGGTGATGTGCTCGCCGGCGGCGAGATCGGGATGCCGGTGGACCTTCCTCCGATCCCACTGCGGCATCACGAGATAGACGACAATCAGATAGATCGCGAGCACCCCGAGGGCGAGCTTGGCCCAGTCTGACGCTTTTCGCCGGTGATGGGATGGCCGGGCAGTCACCGGTTGGATTGCTTGAGATTGAGTTTGAGGATCCGATCCACTTCGGCGATGGCTTCCTTGGTCTGGTGTGCGCCGTGATGCGAAGGGACGATCAATTCGGATTTCGCCCCGGGCTGGTGGCTGCTCCAGTAAGGCACCACGCCGTCGCTGGAGTCCGGCGAGTCCCCCCGCCCGCGGTCGCCGGCGATGGTGTGATAGGGAATTCCGGACCTGATCGGCACATCATTGAGCGCGACGACGAAATCGTTGTCGGGCGCGAGGGTGTCCACGCTGTCGGGAAAGCGGTCGAGGTGTTTGTGCCCCGGGGCATTTTTGAGGTAGCGGGCCTCGTCGAGGCCCGCGCTCACCAGCGTTTCCGGCAGTTTCACGAGCCGGGTGAACACCTGGCCCAGCAGGTTGGTCGCGAGTTCGCTGCCCCGGTGGGGAGTGGAAATGAAGATCACGCGCCCGATTTCCGGGCGATGGGAGAAGATCGATGACTCGGTTAGAATGTGCTTGTGCTCGGGCGTCACCTCCATTTTCTCGGGCGGAACGGTGAACATCCTGTCCCAGATCCGGCGCTCGCTGTCGGTGATGAGCACGCGGCTGATGCAGCCGCCCATGCTGTGGCCGATGACCACCATTTTCTTGTCCGACGGGAAGCGCCGCTCCACCGCGTCGAGTTCCTGGCGCATGATCGCGGCGGAATACGGATAGGGAAATCCGCTCGGATAGCTGTAGAACCAGAACTGATAGTTGTCGCGGATCGCAGGATCGGCCCGCAGGTGATTGAGCAGCGGGAACCAGGTGGTGGGCGAAGATGCGAGGCCGTGGACGAGGAGCACGACCGTCTTGTCAGGATCGTAGGGTTCGAGCCGGGCGACCTTGGTGGTGGCCGCGAATTTCGCGGGATGGAGCAGCCGCGGGATGTTGAGGTCCTCGGGTTCCATCTCCGCAAGCATCATCGCGAGCGGCGCGGTGTAGTCGGCGGCGAGCGGCCAGGTGCGCCCGCCGGCGCGCACGGTTTCGGTTTCGAACGGCTCCTCGATCGCGATCTCGCAGCGCGATCCGGTGAACCGCGCGACGGCCGTGACGCAGTAAAAGAAATGCGGCGTCGGAGCCAGGTCGTGAGCCTGGTCGGCGACCCGCTTCGCAACCAGCGGCGCACCCAGCCCCGCCTTCACCTCGCGGACGTCCATGGATTTCCCATGAATGACGAGTTGATCAGCGGGAATGAATTCGTATTTCGCCGGGTGCCTCTCGGGCCGCGGATCGTGCTTCCACGCGAGCGTGTGGGAACCCACCCGGACCGGTGCATTCCAGGGTGTTAGTTTCGTTTCCCGCAGGTTGGTGCAGATCCGGGCGACTGCGAAGTTGTAAGCGTCGCGGGCCACGCTGTCCGCGGGATCGCGCTCCAGCTTCCGCCACGCCGCCTCCGCCGAGCCGATCCAGTGGTCGAGATTCGCCAGCGGATCCTTGCCGGTCGAGACCTTGACGCCGGCAAGCCGCGGCTCGACCTCCTTCACGGTGGCGAGATGCGTGCAGCTCGTTAGAGCGATGGCGGCAATGAATGCGAGTGGGACTTTCATGGTTCTTGATCAGGTTTCGCCGCGGCGGCGGCTGCTGGTGCATACATCGAAACGAGCCGGGAAATCAAGATCGCCATGTAGAACATGCCGGTGATCGCCTCCATGATCGCCAGCGTCCGCGCCACTTTGGAGACCGGCGTGATGTCGCCGAAGCCGACAGTGCTCAGGGTCGTGAAGCTGAAATAGAAGGCATTGAAACTCGTCATCGTCCGCTCCTGGTCCGGATCGTTCACGAAGGTGAAAGCCCCGGTCGAGAGATGGGTTGTCAGCATGTAAGCAAGCGCCCACATCAGCCCGATCATCAGATAGACCGAGATCCCCGCGCACATCACCTCGGAATCGACCCGTGGCGCGCGCAGGATGAAGCGGAGGAGGTTCCCCGCCACGAACCCCATGAACAGCATGCCTAACATCAGGTGGGCCACCGGTGAAACAAAATGTGGGAAGAAGTGGTGCGTCCACTGGGCCAACAGCGTCGGCACTAACAACAGTGCGGCGATGATCATCATGTCGCTCCGGCCGCCGACCGCCAGCCCGGCGGAAATCATCACCACCGAAAGCATCACGGCTTCGATCTGCGAGCCGTGTTTCATGTCCTCCACGAATGGCGTCACCATGATGAGCAGGACCAGCGCGGCGAGCAGCTCGATGGACGAATACCGCATCGCCCCGATGTGGGGAATCTTCCGGAGCCGGATCACGGGAAAACGCGCTTGTTGAAATCACCATGGCCGGAGCGTCACCGGGCTGGGGCGCTGGACGACGTGGCCGGGGGGCGTGTTGAGAAGCTCGGCGAATTCCGATGCCCAGTCGGCGATGTTGCCTTCCGCGCCGTGGAACCAGGTATAACTGCCGAGGTTCACCGGCGCGACCTTGTCCTTGCGGCGATCCTTGAAGGTGGCGATGATTTCGTTAGTCCCTCCATTCCTGGCCCGGCCCTCGATGGCGATGCTGCCCGCGCCGGCCGCGGACAGCAGGCCCGCGCCGGGAACGACGAAGCCCGCGGCGGTCGCCCCGGCATTCCAGTAAGCATTGGATGGCACCAGTTCCACCAGGGCGAGCTCGATCACGAGCACACCTTTGCCGGGGCTGTTGGCAAGCTGGATGGTCCTGCCCGGATAGGTCGCGATGGCCTGATTGAACTGGTTCCGCATCCTCGCCGCGAACTTCCGGGTGTCGCTCGCCAGCTCGGCTTTGCGCACTCCCGTCTGTTGCTGCCACCAGCTTTGCTGGTTCATGTGGCTGGTGTTGACCGGCGCGATGTAGACCGCCCGGAAATTGTCCTTGATCGGCTTGCCATGGTAGGCCTTGGCGACCCAGGTCTGCTGGAGGAAGGCCGCGCGGGTGTCCATCTTCGCGGTGGAGCGGTTGAAACCGGAATCCGCGGCCGGCGCGGCGTCGAAGACCTGGCAGCTGGTTAGACCGGCAAGAGCCAGGGCGAAAGTGGCGATGAGGCGGATGTTCATGGTATGTTTTACGATCGGGGAAATTCAGTTGGTGGATTCAAACATGATGGCAGCCAGGCAGATCGTTGGCTGGTTGATTCCTCCCGGTCAAGACTCCACACGCAGCAGTTCCAACGGGACTCCCAGCCACTCCCCGGTGTCCTCGATCGTTCGGAAGACCCGCACATTGATCGGCGAAGGCTCCATCAGCGCCGCGAACATTTTCGCGACCGCGTATGCCGGCTTGCCGGGGGCGAGGATGGCCGACTTCACCGGCGGCCCGTCGTCATACGCGGCACGGCGCGTCGCAGCCAGGTCCACCAGTTCGATGAAGTCCAGGTGAATGGCCGTGAGCCCGGACAAGTCACTGAAGCGGTCGAAAGGCTGATCGGAAACCTCCTCCTCAAATCCAAGATGGTGGACCATGAGCCGGGCCATCACGCCATCGAGCACGCCCTCGGGAAACCACGTTTCGAGGTTGTGCTCGGGGCGGAAACGCGTGCGTGTGAAGGGATCGATCATATGACTTGGAAGCTTGATCAGAAGCTGATGTTCAGACCGGTGCGAAAACACAGCTGCGGGATGTGCCAGCCATGTTGTTGCTGGAGGCGGCCCCGCTGATAGTGCCGATTCGAACAAAGGAGCCTGCCAGGACGGATCTGTGCTTCATGATCGGATTTTCGGTTTGGTTGTTCGGGATGAGATTGCGGGAGTCATGGCGGGCCGTCGAGGATTAAGCACGATGTGGCGGCGTGGTTGGCAGGGCCGCGGACAGCTTGTAAATAAAGCGCGCCGTGGTCGTTGGTGCGTCGCACCGTGAAGGGTATCAATGGCGTCTCGCCGCGAGTCTTGTCACCTCCCCGTCCAGTCAGCCGCCCGGGCCTGATATCTAAACATTCCCGATATTTCTCGCAACAGCGGTTCCTCATTCTCATGACGGCAGGTCAATGACCACAAAACACTTCCTTCGCGCCGCCTGTGCGACGTCCCTTGCGCTGCTCCTCTCCGCGCCCACGAGCCTGGCCTCGATCCTGCTTTCCGCAGAAGATTTCACCGTCCTCGGCGACACGGCGATCACCGGCACCGGCGTGGCCGGAACGGTGATCCGCAACGGCAACCTGGGGCTTTCCCCGGGTGCCACGACCGGCATCACCGGCTTTCCACCAGCGGTGATTCAAAACGGTGCCATCATCGCGACCGGCCCGGTCACCCGCCAGGCGCGGCTGGATCTCATCAAGGTGCAGGTCGGCCTGGCCGGCATGCCAACGAATCAAAACCTGAGCAACGTGGACCTCGCGGGAAAAACCCTGCGTCCGGGCGTTTACACGTTGCTATGGTTCAAACGAAATCCGGCCGCGCGCCCGCGATGCCCACGGCCAACACAGCGGACTCAGGAGCGTCTTCATCACCCGCCGGCGTTAACCGGATGGTGCTGGGATGCGCAGCCAACGATGCGCCTTCAGCGTTCCTCCCACCGCTCTTCGTGATGCTCGGCGGACTTCGGTTCGAGGTGGGAAATGACCCGGCCATCGGGATGCAGGAGGGTGGCGACGCTGGCTTCGATTTCCGTGGCCGCCTCGTGCGCCTCGCCAACAGTTAGAGCGTCGTCGAAGACCAGGTGGAACTCGACCCAGTGGGTTCGTCCCGAATGGCGGTGGCGGAGATTGTGATAGGACAAGCCCCGTCGACCGACCTCGCGGTCGAGCAGGGCGTGGATTTCGCGCTCCACCTTCGGGTCGGTTTCGTCGAGCAGGCCACCGAGGCTTTCGCGGATCAGCGAGAAGCCGACGCGCAGGATGTTCAGCGCGGCGAGCACCGCGGCGATCGGATCCCACCAGAGCCACTCGGTGAAGTAAATGAGCGCGAGTGCGACGAGGACAGCGCCGCTCGACCACACGTCCGTTAGAACGTGCAGGCCATTGGCCCGCAGCAACGGCGAACCGCTTTTTTTTCCCACCCGGATGAGGGAAAGCCCGAGCACCAGGTTGATCACCGCGGCCGCGCCGGTCACTGCCGCGCCGAATGCGAGGTGGGAAAGGGAGACGCCGAACACGAACTGCCGGACCGCTTCGTAGAGGATCAGCAACGCGGCAGCGGAAATCATCGCGCCCTCGAAACCGGCTGATAGAAACGCCACCTTGTCGTGGCCGAAGTGGTGCGTTTCGTCGGCCGGCTTGTGCGCGAGACGCAGGGCCCACGCGGCAAATCCCACGGCCAGCAGGTGCACCACGGATTCCGCGGCATCGGAATAAATGGCGGAGGATCGCGTGACCACGGCGGCGGTGACCTTCGCGCCCAGCAGCACCACAGCCACCGCGAGGGAGATATTCATCATCCGTTTCTGATCTTCGTAGCTGGCCACGCGGCCAGCCTGTATCGGATGATCCATGATGGCAAACATTGGCCATCTTCCGGGGCAGCGGCCCGCAGGCTTCCCTAAAGCAGATGAATCCGACCCCGATCTCAGATCTTCTCTACCAATGGCACGCCTCCGTTTTGATAGGTCACGCGGGCGGTGGTCCCCGGAGCGACGGGAACCTCGATGATGGAGTGACCGGGAACTTCGAACTTCACCGTGGTCGGCGCGCCATTGTCCACTGATGCCTCCACCACAAGGAACGGGCTGCCCGGTGTGTTGACCTCTTCGATATCCAGCACAACTGGACCCATGGCCTGGATGCCCATTTGACCCAAAGGAAACGAGATCGTCGTCGCCTGCAACGTCATGTGGGCATATAAGGGATTTGCTGCAAGAGGATCGAGGCGGACCTGCTGCAGGACGCCTGAAGCGACATTGAATGTCAGAATCTGACTCGATGCCCCTGGGGCAATGATTTCAAGTTTGGTGGTAATCATATTGATGTTTCGTTTGCTGGTTGGGTGACTGAGATGTGGGCGGAGAAACTGCAGTATCTGCCTGCCTGGCCCAGGAAAAGCGCGGCATGATTCTCCACAAAACGGCGGGGTGCTTTCAGTTGATTCATCGCTGCCACCAGCAGTCACTCCACCTCGATCCGGAAGAACGCCGCGGGGTCAGGGGTGGCGAATTCGAATTCGATGTCGCCTTCGGGATTGATCGAAACGGCGGATCCGACCGGGGCGGGAAAATCGCTGAAACCGGCGAGGTCGGTGGATTTCTTCCAATCCATGGTCAGCGTGAATTTGCCGGTGACCGGATCGCGGGCAATCAGGGGGGTCTCCGGCTTGAGGGCCTGGAGCTGGGAGGGAGTGAAGAGGTTGTAGGTGTTCGGCGAACCGATGACATCCTGGCGACCGGTGAGGCGGTGGGCGTCATACTGCGCTTGGTCGAAGAGGCTGTAGGTGTTTGGAGCACCGATTACATCCTGGCGGCCGGTCAGCCGGTTGGCGTCATACTGAGTCTGGTCGTAGAGGCCGGCTCCGTTCGCGGCGGCGTAGTAGGTGGCGACGAGGCCGGACTGGTTGGTGTTCCAATCGAAGCCGAGATCGGATAGGCGGCTTTCCGAGGCGTCGTTCAAGCCGTCGAGGTCGGTGTCGGCGGTGAAGGTCAGGCCGGTGCCGGAGAGATTGATATCGAAGGTGGGTTCATCGACGTCGTTGCTGAGGATGGCGAGGGCGGTGGATCGCGGGCCACCGAGGGCGGGCGTGAATGCCACGGTGAAGGTGGTTTCCGTATAGGGAGCCAAGGGATTGACCAATGGCAGCGAGGTATTGAAATCCAAGGCATTTCCTCCACCAGGTGTGATGGCAATCACATCCAGCGGCGCAGTGCCAGTGTTTCTAACCGTGAAAGTCTTGAGTCCGGTTTCCGCGACGATCACGCCTCCGAGGTTCGAACCGCCACCACTCAGAATCTCCTCCCCAGTGGGACCTTTCACAAGGATCTCAGGTCCAAGTCCGACGAAGACATAGGCGGCACCGGCAGCATCCGCGCTTTCATTGGAAGCGGGATTGATCCCCGTGCCGGATCCGTCTTCTTGCCACGCCCCGATTACCACTGTCTCGCTGGACACGGCAACACTCACCCCGAAGTTGTCACCCGCACCCGTATTGGAGCCTTTCAAATAAGCCAACTGGCTCCATGAACCGCCGCTGCGGAGATAAACATAGGCGGCTCCAGCATCAGTCGCGCTGTTGTCAGCACCGTTTCCATCGATTCCGTTCGCGGAACTGTCCTCGCGGTAAGCGCCGACCACGGCCATATCACCAGAGATTGAGACGGGGTAGCCGAAGAAATCCCCAGCTCCATTATTGGATGCCTTGAGGTAGGCCTGTTGGCTCCATACACTGGCACTGCGAATGAAGATATAAGCAGCCCCGGCATCCGTCGAGCTGTCGTTGGAGGCCGGATTGATGCCTATACCGCTTCCATCCTCGCCGAATGCTCCGATGATGATCGTATCACCCGAGATGTCCGCAAAGTTGCCGAAGTAATCGCTCGCTCCGGAGTTAGTTGACTTCAAATACGCTTGCTGATTCCACACACCGTTATTGCGGACAAAGACATAGACCGCTCCAGAGTCAATAGCACTGTTGTTAATCTGGTCTCCATCGATTCCGGTCGCGCTGCTGTCTTCTCCCGGTGCTCCGATGATGATCGTATCACCTGACACCGCTACGGAACCGAAAGAATCTCCTGATTCCGGGGCGGATGCCTTGAGGTAAGCTTGCTGGGTCCAGACCGTGCCGTTGCGCACGTAGACATAGGCTGCTCCGGAATTCGTAATGGATTCGCTCACGGGTGGATTTACTCCCGCCCCGCCCCCATCCTCGCCGATTGCTCCGACGACCGCTGTGTCCCCCGAGATCGCCACCTTCCACCCGAAATAGTCACTCGCGCCAGGACTCGAAGCTTTGAAATACGCCTGTTGGGTCCAAGTGGTTCCGTTACGAACAAACACATAGGCAGCTCCTGAATCAGTGACAGCTTCGTTCGAAGCCGGATTCACGCCGATCCCTCCTCCGTCTTCGGTGTAGGCTCCGACGATCAAACTGTCACCTGATAGAGCGATTGAAATCCCGAAAAAATCCTCCGCTCCCGTATTGGAAGCTTTTAAGTAGGCTTGCTGGGTCCAAGCCCCTTCATTGCGGACGAAAACGTAAACCGCCCCGGCATTGGCTGCCGAATTGTTCGCTTGATTTCCATTCACGCCAGTAGCGCCACTGTCTTCAGCCCGTGCTGCGACCGCGATGGTGTCGCCAGAAACTGCGACCGGAAGTCCAAAATTATCCCCGCCTTCCGTGTTAGACGCCTTTATGTAGGCCTGTTGCGCGAGCGGATCGATGGTGATCGGGTAGCGGGCGTGCTTTTCATCGACGGCAACGCGGATCGTATCCTCACCGGCTTGTTCGAAACGGACGGTTAGGTTTTTGCCGTCCGCATCCCAGGCCTTGAGGCCGCCGTAGGTCAGGGCGGTGTTGCTGGAGTCTGTATGGAAGGAGACGCTGGAGCCGTCGTTGGAGACTTGCGGGAAGAGATTGCCGCGGAGGGCGAGGGTGAGAGTGAGGTTTTCAGAGGTGGGGAAGCTGCCCACGCTCCTTGATTGGATGGTCCAGCCTTGTTCGAGGCCGCGGGTGTCGTTGATGAACCACTCGGTGAGGTTTTCATCGCGAGGGCAGGTGAGTTTCCCGCCGTCGTGGCTGATGGAGGAAGAAGCGGACGACAAGGTCCGCCCGCCATAACCGATCAACTCGAGTCCCCAGGTCCATTGGCCGTGATCCGGGGTGACGGTGAAGCCCTTGCCGTCGAATTCCGTGTTCCATTGCTGGCCGGGATTGCGGGCAGTTAGTGTTCCGTCGGTTTCCCGGTGAATGGCATGTCTGCCGGCCTGATATGCGGCACGGATGCCGGACCAGTCGGAGGCGGAAACGCCCTTGGGCGGCGAGGTGGAAGGGGGGAGTTCCGAGGCGAGAGAAACGGCGGTGAGGCCGAGGAATAGCAGCGAGGGGGATTTCATGGTGGGGGATGGGGTTCGATTGACGATTGATGAATGACGATTGTTGATTTTGGATTTTTAGAATTCGAGACCTTGGAACGCTTCAGGCCACGATGACATCGGCGGGATCGGGAATTTCTCCCACCCGGCCGGTCCGCAAAGGACCGACCGGGTGGGAGCTGCAATTCCACGTGGGGGAAAACGGGAGGGAGATTGGGGGATTGGAAAATGAGGGGAGCGCGATGAGTGCATGAGAGCACGTTCCGGCCTGTTTCGGGAACCCCCTAAAGTTTGGGGGTGGGGTGGGATGGCGCGTAGTCAATGTGGAATCCGTTCTTAATCCGTCCCGGCGGGACATTTGGAAATCAGCCGGTGGTGTGAGCCCTGATCTTGATACACAAACCGGCGTCAGCGGATTCAAGGAGGGGCGATGCATGATCGCCCTCGTCCATGAAGGGACGATTGAAAGCGGTTTACCTCATTTTATCGACTTTCCATGGGCATCGGCGGACACGTTCCGCCGCTCCGTGACCCAATCGAGCGGCAGCAAATTCCAGAACTTCGATTTCACGGGATCCACGAGGCGAGACGCCTCGGCAACGGTCTGGAGCGAGACGCGCCAGCCTCGTGCATTAGGTTTCCTAACGGAGGATTTCGAGCGCTTTTCCAAGTTCCTCATCCGCGCGGAGGAGGACGGCGTCGATGGGGAGGATGATTCCGGTGCGGTCCCGCAGGAAGTTGGCGGGATGAGCATCGAAGACGGCGATCTGATCGAGTTCGCGAAAAAAGGAAAGCGATCCCCGATGGCCGGCCGAGAAGCCCGGCATCAAGGTGAACCGGCGGGCTTCGAAGTAAGCGATCATTTCCCCGGCCGTGCAGGCCTGTCCGACCACAGTGGGTTGTGAGGTCAGGATGACGAGCGCTTCCTGATCCCGGGCCACGCCAAGCAGGCGGATGTCGTCATCGAAAACCTGGTTGGCGAGAAGCAGGCGCTCCAAGTATTCCAAAGGCAAGGCGTGGGTCAGGGTGGGCTGGCCGTTGAACAGAATTACGGTAAAACCATAACGCCCCGGATACGTGGCTTTGTGGTAAACGAGATCACCTCGCAATGTGCGGTGTTCTTCGCCGCCTTTGACAAATCCTTGCAGAGCCTCAACGGCATTCAGCCAGCAACCGTTTTCTTTGGCCCAGATTTCGAGGTCTCGTTCCTGGCGGCCCTGAAGAATTCTTCGCTGGCCCGCCGGTGTTCCTCCTCCTGTTGACGCAGTTCCTCCAAGCTGACGCGCGGCTGATTGTAGCGCGCTTTCAGCATTTCCTCCCGGCTCAGGTTGACGATGGCTTTCATGGTCGGACACTTTCTTACGGCAGAAAAGTAGCAGGGAGGCTTTGAAATGGCGATTGGATTTTTCCTGATTGGAATCCATTGACGTCAGGATGCGCGAGGCGAAATGCCGCGGGAACGATCTGGCGCGGGACGTGCCAGCCACATTTCCGTGCGGTTCAGCGGTCGTTGCCGTCGCCGTTGCGAAAGCGGGCGATGAGCTGGATTTGCGACTGGACTCCGAAGTGGCGGAAGATCTGCTTGAGGTAGTCGTTCACGGTGTGGATGGAAATGGATAGATCGGCGGCGATCTCCTTGCGCGGGCGGCCAGCCAGAAGCTGAAGGAGAACAAGGCGGCAGCGGGGTGGCAGCGTGGTGATGGGCGCCGCTTCAGTATGGGGCATGCCTTCCTCGTGAAGCCACCGGACCTCGGTAAGAACGATGTGTGCAACCCTCGCCTCGCGGGGCGTGAAGAGCGGCGCGGAGGCCGTCCGATAGAGTCCGATGATGGTGGTGCCGTATCCCGGAACGGGCCGGAGGCTGAGGATGATGGGGCCGACGTTGGCCGCAGACCAGAAAGGGAAAGCGGGGGATTCAAGGAACCGTTCGTCCGGGATGATTTGCTGCCGGAGGCGGGTGACGTGGGCACCGGTCTCGATCATCGCCTGCGCGATGGGTGCGGTCATCGCGCCGGAATCCGGATGCTCGATCGCCTGAAGCAGCCGGCTGATCCGTTCCTCGTCAAGGCCACCGTGATTTTGAAGAAGATAGACCGGCTGTTGGCCCGGCTTCATGAGTGGGGAAACTCCCCATACCCAACAGTCGGCCCCGATGATCTGGCAAAGCTCTCCAATGAGGTGTCGGCGCTTTTCATCAGGAGTGCCGCTCATGGTGGCGATGTCACCCAGGATGCGGACGACGGCGCGGAAATCATCTTCGGTGATTGGCGAGTGGTCGAGGTTCATGGCGTCGCGACAGTGGGAGGCGTTTCCTGATCGAGTGGCCTACGGACGCTGGAAGGAGACGGATCGGATTCGTTCACAATCGGGGGGGATTGCAATTTGCAGCCAGCGGTTATCAGAAAGTTTCCGGATGGGCAAATCCATTGCATAGCGATTTCCGTTCCGCGCGTGCCCCCTGCTGAATCGGGCCATCTTCCAAATGCGTGCTTGTCTTCCTTCAAAAACCAGCCATAGCCTCGCCGCCCGGCAAGCCAGACGATCTGCGAGTCCGGAATACTGACTCAAAATTGCTCATGGATACGCCTCCTTTTTCCGAACTCGGGTTGCCCGATACGTTGCTCGCCGCCATCGAAACGCTCGGCTACGAGCGCCCTTCTCCGATCCAAGCGATGAGCATCCCCCCTGCCCTGCTGGGCAAGGATCTGGTCGGCCTTTCCGCCACCGGATCGGGGAAAACCGCCGCTTTCACACTGCCAGCCCTTGCAAAACTCAACGTGAAGGAGCTCTACCCGCAGGTGCTGATCCTCTGCCCCACCCGCGAACTCGCGGTGCAGGTGTGCGAGGAAGTCCACCGCCTCGGGGCGAAAATGCAGGGCCTGCACGCGACCCCGGTTTACGGCGGCGCACCGATGGATCGCCAGCTCCGCGCGCTGCGCTCCGGCGCGCAATTGGTCGTCGGCACTCCCGGCCGTCTGCTGGACCACCTTCGCCGCGGCAGCTTCGATGCGTCGCGCATCAAGATGGCGATCCTCGACGAAGCCGACCGCATGCTCGACATGGGTTTCAAGGATGAAATGGACGAGCTGTTAGCCGCACTACCCGCCGACCGCCAGACGTTGTTTTTCTCGGCAACGATGAACCCGGGCGTTTCCCGGCTGATCCAGAAATTCGGCAACAGCCCGGAAGTCATTCAAATCGAGCAGAAGGCCCGCACCGTATCCACGGTCGAGCAGTCGTATTTCGAAGTCCGCCAGCGGTCCAAGGTTGAGGTGCTTTCCCGGATCCTCGACATGAACCCGCCGCGGCTCGGCATCGTCTTCTGCAACACGAAGCGCTCGGTCGATGAATGCACCGAGGACCTGGTCAACCGCGGCTACGCCGCCGACCGCCTGCATGGCGACATCACCCAGCAAATGCGCGAACGCGTGCTCAAGCGCTTCCGCGAGGGAGCCGTGGAAATCCTGGTCGCCACCGACGTGGCGGCGCGCGGACTGGACATCGAAGAGATCGACATCGTTTTCAACTACGACCTGCCGACCGACCCGGAAGATTACGTCCACCGCATCGGCCGGACCGGCCGCGCCGGGCGTTCTGGCCGCGCGGTTAGTTTTGTCTATGGCCGCGAAATCTATCGGATGCAGTCGATCGAGCGCTACACCCGCAGCGTGATCAAGCGCGAGCGCATCCCATCGGTCGAGCAAGTCGAGGGACGCCGTGCCGATTTGATTTTCGATGATCTCAAGGAACGTCTCGAGTCCGGCAAGTTTGACGCCTATCAGGACAATATCGACCGCCTGCTGGAACAAGGCCACACCCCCACCGACATCGCCGGCGCGCTCGTCACGATGATCCGCGAGGCCAGCGGCCGCGAGGGATCCGCGATCGAGGAAGATCGTGAAGCGGATCGTCCCGCCCGCCGCGAGAACGTCCGTCCGCAGCGCGATGAGCGCCCGCAATACGACGACCGCGGACCACGCCCTGAGCGTTCCGGACCGCCGCGCGGACCGTCGCCAGGCTCGGAAGCCGGGATGACCCGCCTGTTTCTATCACTCGGCAAGACCCACGGCGTGATGGCCAAGGAAATCGTCGGCATGCTCTATCGGGAAGCAGGTCTTCCCGACGGTTGCCTCGGCCGCATCTCGCTTTTTCCGAAACACTCGCTGGTCGATGTGCCGGAACAATTCGTCGGCCAGGTGATCGAGCGCACCCGCAACGCCCGCCTCCGCGGCCGCCCCTTCCGCATGGACGTGGACCGTGGGCCGGGTGAACGCGAGGGGTGAACCAAGTTGACTTAGTCCACTTCGGAAGCTAAGGGTAACGACGTGAAAACGATCACCACTCACGAGGCGAAGACCCACCTTTCCCGCTACCTGGCGGCAATTGAGCAGGGAGAGGAATTCGTCATCGCGCGCGGGAAAAAGCCGATCGCGTTGCTGAGCCCGATTCTCAAGGAAGCTCCGCGGACCCGGCCGAAGGTCGGGGAAACGCTCGGCCCGCGCATGTCGGTTCCTGATTCCGCGCTCGCCCCGCTTACGGCCGAGGAACTCGAGGAATGGCTGGAATGAATTTTTTGCTAGACACCTGTTGTTTCCTTTGGCTCTGCCTTGAGCCTGAAAAGCTCTCACCACCCGCAGTCAGCATCATTGACGACGTCTCGAATGAATTGTTTCTAAGCGATGTAAGCCTGTGGGAAATCGCCATGAAGAATACGGCGGGAAAACTCCCTCTCCCGGAATCCGCCAGGACATGGCTTTTGGCGCAGCGGAAGTTCCATCGGCTGACCGGTGTTTCTATCGGAGAGTCCGCCATCTATCTGACATCCGAACTCCCCTTGGTGAATGCAGATCCATTCGATCGGCTCATCGCCGCCCAAGCCATTGAAAACGAATTCACGATCCTGTCCCCCGACCGGCCGCTCTCGTTGCTCGGCGCGAGCCGGATCTGGTAAATCGCCCGCATGACGACCTCCGACCTATCAGGCAACCCGCGGCGGTTCGTCATCTTCACGGTTTTCTACAATGCCCGGGCTTACTATCCGGTGCTGGCGATCCTGTTCCTCGACCTCGGCCTGACACTCGATCAGTTCGTCCTGTTCAACCTGATCTGGGCGGCGACGATCTTCCTCTTCGAGGTCCCTTCGGGAGCGCTGGCGGACACCATCGGCCGGAAAAAGCTGCTGGTCACCGCGGCGGTGCTGATGGTGGTGGAAATGCTCTGCTTGCTGTTAGCTCCGCGCAACGGCGGCGCGTTGCTGATCACCTTGTGCGTCATGAACCGAATTTGCTCCGGCCTATCAGAAGCCTGTGCCAGCGGTGCGGATGAGGCGCTCGCCTATGATTCCCTGCATGAGAGCGGGCGTGTGGATTCGTGGGACCGGCTGCTCGCAGCGTCGATGCGCTGGCGTTCGGCCGGGATGGTCATCGCGATGATCCTGGGCGGATTGCTTTACGATCCGGATGCGCTGAACCGGCTGCTGCCAGCGGATTTCCACGTTTCCGCAAATCTCGCCCACCGGCTGCCGGTGGCGCTGGTGCTCTGCCAGGCAGTCGTGTGTCTGGTGGCCACGCTGCGGATGGTGGAGCCGCCACGACACGCGGGCGGCAATGTTGGCAGCACGTGCAAGGATGCTATCAGAATCACCCTGGAGACCGCCCGCTGGGTGTTTACGAACCCGAAGACATTGGTCGTCGTGGTGATCGGACTGGCCATCGATTCCATCGTTAGAAATTTCGCGACCATCACCAGCAGCTACTATCGGTTGATCGAGCTGCCCACGTGGAGCTTCGGATTCATCGGGGCGAGCTTGGGCGTGCTCGGGTGGTTTGTCCCGGCCATCGCGAAGAATCTGAATGCGCGCTTCGGCACGCTGACCAACCTCGGCATCGCCGCGGGTGTTTCGTTGATCGGCCTCGCAGCGCTGGTGCCCGCGTGGCCGGTCTTCGGCCTGCTACCCGCGATGCTGCTCATGACCACGCTCGGCTACCTCGGTTTCACGATCAGCCGGGCGCTGCACCGCGAGGCGGATTCCGCCAAACGCGCCACCGTTCTCTCGGTGAAGGGGTTGGCGTTCAATCTTGGCTACGGGCTTTTCAGCCTCGGATTCTCGCGGCTGTTGGCAAGCTTCCCGGATCAACCCGCTGGCGCGGCACTCCGCAGTGCGTTGCTGTGGCAGGTGCCGGCATTCGCGCTGGTTGCCATGTTGCTCTTTACCTGGGCGAATCTCTTGTGGAGGCGCAAGACCCAGACTTAATCCTCAGTCATCAGGCTCGCTTTCCTCAAATACTCACAAATCACCGGGATCCGGTCGCCCACCGAGTCCATTTCAAGCAAACGCTGCCGGAGGTCGGCCTCATGGATGAATTGCTGGCAGACAATGTCTGTCATGAGGCCCGGCTCATCCGCCCGGTCGAGCAACGCCAACACCCCGGCTTGCACTTCATCCGGAAGCAGACGCACCGCATCCTCCACCGCCCCGCGCAGGGTTTTCATCGCCGCCTGCGCCTGATTTTCCGGGGTGAAGATCGAGATGACGGGCTCGATGCTGGCGTATGGATAGTCGTGCCCGTTGTGCCACTCGGTGAACCGCACCCGCATCACGCCGTGGATGAGAAGCTGCGAGGTGCCGTCGTCCTGCTCCCGCGACGCGCGCACCAGGCCGATGGTTCCGACGGGTGCCACGAAATCCGCCGGAGGTCCCACCTCAGCCCCTAACAACCGGGCAACCGCGAAAAAGCAGTCACCTTCGAGAGCCTCCTCCAGCATCATCCGGTAGCGCGGCTCGAAAATGTAAAGTGGCAGTCCCCCGTGTGGAAACAGCGTGCAGTCGGGCAAAAGCATGACGCCGCAGCGGTCGGGAAGATGGATACTGGCCATGTTGCCAGCAGCGATATACCAGCCCCCGCCGGATGCAAGGCAGATAGATCCGCCGCCAAGCGGTTATTCGCTTGAAAATTCCGCCGAAACGTTTTTTTCAGACAAGAAACGTCCGCGACATCGCTATCCGCGGAATTCCCAGCGCCAACCCATTTTACTTTCCCATGATCGAAGTCGAAACCCTGACCAAACAATTCGGAACCAAACTCGCCGTGGACAACCTGTCGTTCACGGTAAAAAAAGGCGAAGTCCTCGGATTTCTCGGACCTAACGGTGCCGGCAAATCGACCACCATGCGCATGATCACCGGCTTCATCCCGCCGACCCACGGCGACGCCCGGGTCTGCGGGATTTCCATGGTGGACAATCCCCGCGAGGCGAAAACCAAGATCGGCTATCTGCCCGAATCCGCGCCGCTTTACAACGATATGACGGTCATCGGCTTCTTGAAATTCTGCGCCGAGATCCGCGGGCTCAAGGGCTCTGCGAAACACGATGCCGTGGAGCGCGCCATCGAGACCTGCTTCCTCACTTCGGTCGCCAGACAGTCCATCGACACGCTGTCCAAGGGCTACCGCCACCGCACCTGCCTTGCGCAGGCACTGCTCCACGATCCGGAAGTGCTGATTCTTGACGAACCGACCGACGGTCTCGACCCGAACCAGAAATTCGAAGTCCGCCAGCTCATCAAGCGACTCGGCAAGACCAAGGCGATCCTGTTCTCCACCCACATCCTCGAGGAAGTTGAAGCCGCGTGCACCCGCGCGGTCATCGTGGACCGCGGGAAAATCGTCGCCGACGGCACGCCTGCCGAGCTGATCGCGCAATCCGAAACCGGCTCCCTAACCGACTTGTTCCGCAAGGTCACCTCGCGCGACACCGAGGCGGCCGCCTGAAGCAAACGCGGAATCGCCGGAAGCGTCTTCCAGCGATTCCAACGTCCCCGAATTCCAGAAATTCCCATCCATTCCCATGCCATCTCTAACCATCTACAAGCGCGAGCTTTCGAGCTATTTCTCCCAGCCCACCGCCTACGCGATCATCGTCATCTTCCTGTTGTTCTCGCTAGGCCTCACGTTCACCTTCGGTGAGTTCATGCGCGTCGGCGACTCCTCGCTGGAGTGGACCTTCATCTTCTGGCACCCGTGGGTTTACATGCTGCTGGCCCCGGCGGTCGGCATGAAACTCTGGGCCGACGAACAACGCACCGGCACCATCGAACTGCTGGGAACGTTCCCCGTCTCCACCTGGAGCGCGATCATCGGGAAATACCTCGCGGGGGCCACGGTCTGGCTGATCGCCCTGGCTCTGACGTTCCCGATCGTCTGGACCGTGAACCATCTGGGAAATCCCGACAACGGCGCGATCCTGGCGGGCTATCTGGGAAGCTTCCTGGTTTGCTGCACCTTCCTCGCGGTGACCATGCTGGTATCCGCCTGCACCCGCGACCAGGTGGTGTGCCTGATCGTGTCGGTCTCCATCTGCGTGCTGATCCTGCTCTGCGGCTATGATCCGGTCACCCGCGAGCTGTCGCAAATCGTCACGCCGGGAGTCCTCGAGGGGATCGTTTCCTTCGGCGTGTGGGATCACTTCAGCTCCCTGAACAGCGGCCTGTTCCGGTTGAAGGATTTCATCTGGTTCGGCTCGATCATCTTCGTCTGCCTGCTAGGCACCAGCGCGATCCTCTCGGCCAAGCGCGCCTAACCGATTTCAGAACCCCATCATCAGATTTCCATCATGAAAACCACCCATCCGGTCACTCGCGCCGCCTTAGGCGTTGCCGCGCTCGTCACCATCGCCGTCCTGGCGAACTGGCTCGTCTCCCTAACACCTCTCGGCAACCGCGGCGCCGACTTCACCGAAAACAAGGTCCACACCCTCTCCGAGGGTACCCGCGCGATCCTCACCGAGCTCGATACGCCCGTGGTCATCCGTTACTACGCCTCGCGCGGCACCGACTACATGCCGGAGGAACTCAAGCTCCACATGCGCCGCGTCGATGACCTGCTGAAGGAATACGCCGCGATCTCGAAGGGCAAACTCCGCATCGAAAACCTCGACCCCGAGCCCGACACCGACGCCGAGGACTCCGCAAATCTTGACGGCATCAACGGCCAGCGCATGAACGACCAGAACCTGTTCTTCGGCCTCGCCATTTCCAGCTTGGATAAAACCACCGTCATTCCGTTTCTCAATCCGCGCGAAGAAACGATGTTGGAGTATCAGCTTTCCAAGGCGGTCGCCGAGGTCAGCACGCCCAGCAAGCCGAGGATCGGCGTGATGTCCGCACTGGATTTGAGGGGCGCGCCCGCGATGATGCCCGGCCAGCCGCCGGCTCAGGGCTGGGTGATCTATCAGCAGCTCAAGCAGACCTTTGATGTCGTGGACATTTCGATGGAAGCGGCCACCATCGACCCGAAGGTCATCAAGGTGTTGCTGCTTTTCCACCCTGCCGGGATCACTCCGGAAGCCGAGTATTCGGTGGACCAATACCTGCTCAACGGCGGCACCGTCGTCGCCTGTCTGGACCCCCATTCAGTCGCCGCGCAGATGACGGCACCACCGCCGAATCCGATGATGGGACAGCAGCCGCCGCCGCCCACCACCTCCACCCTGCCCACGCTGCTTGCCGCATGGGGAGTGAATTTCGAGTCCGGAATGGTTCTCGCAGACCCTGCGTTGGCCACTCCGAGATGGGGCGATAAAATCGGAGTCCTGCCCACCTTCGGCAGCGAGCAAATGCCGCAAAAGGACGACGTCATCACCAAGGACCTCGGCTCCGTGACCCTCTTCCTGCCGGGTGCCATCACCAAGACCGGCACCGCCGGGATCACCGCCAACACCCTCATCAAATCCACCACCCAGGCTGGTTTTGTGGATGCCATGAAGGCCGCCCGACTCGACCCGACGCTGGCCCGCACGCTCAAATCCAACGGCACCGCTTACGACATTGTCACCCATCTATCAGGCACTTTCAAGACTGCCTTCCCCGATGGCAAACCGAAGCCGGCCACCGAAGGAACCGAGAACAAGGATGCCCCCAAACCCGAGCATCTCAAGGAAGCCGCCAGCCCCGGCAACGTGTTCCTGATCGCCGATGTCGATGCTTTCTTCGACCGCTTCGCCTACAACATCCAGCCCATCGGCGGAAGCCAGATGGTCTCGCTGGCCAACGGCAATGCCACGCTGTTGCTGAACCTGCTCGACCAGGCGGTGGGTTCCAAGTATCTGATAGGCTCGCGTTCCCGCTCCGCGATCGCCCGCCCGTTCACGGTGGTGCAGAAGATGGAGGCGGATTTCAACAAGACCGCGGGAGCGAAACAGGACGAATACGAGGCCCTTGCCAAGGCGACCCAGGAAAAACTCAACGCCCTGCAAGCCGAGAGAAGCCGCGGTTCGGGGCCATACCTGACACCTGCGCAGGAGGAGGAAATCAAGAAGCTCCGGGCGGAGCAGGTCAAGTACTCCAAGCTCATCCGCGAACAGGAAAAGGACCTCCGGCGCCAGAAGGACAAGCTCGCCGGCAAGATCACCCTGCTCAACGTCGCCGCCATGCCGACCCTGGTCGTGCTGATCGGTCTCGCCCTGTTCATCCAACGCCGCCGCTCGACCCGCGCGCGTTGATTTCAAATCTCTAATTTCAAATTTCAAATCTCTCCAGCCAATGAACAAACGTCAGGTTACCATCCTCTGGGTCATCGCCATCGCCCTTGGCGCGGCGGTGGCCGCCGTGAAGCTCAGCCAGAACACCTCCACCCGCAGCGCCACCAAGCGCGTCCAGGGACAACCGCTGTTCGAATCCTTTCCTGCGAACGACACCGCCAGCGTCGAGATCCAGGGCGCGACCGGCACCGTGACCCTCGTCAAAAAGGACGGCAAATGGGTGGTCTCGCAGCGCGACAACTATCCCGCTAACAGCACCTACGTCAACGACCTCATCCGCACGCTGGGCGAGCTCAAGATCACCCAGGGAATGGAAGCCGGGCCGAAGTATGCCCCTCGCTTCGGCATGGACGAGGCCGCGACCAAGGCAGAGGACCGCGGTCTGACCGCCACCTTCAAGGACGCCGCCGGCAAGGAAGTCGCCAAGGTTTCGCTCGGCAAGAATATCGGCGGCGGCGCGGAGCCGTCCATGATGGGGATGGGCAGTGGTGCCGTGGGACGCTACGTCCGCAACCATGCCGACGAATCCGGCTTCTATGCCGTTAGTGAGATGTTCCCGTCCATCAGCGCGGATGTGAAGCGCTGGCTCGCCGACGGCTTCATCAGCCCGGAGAAAATCAAAACGATCACCGTCAGCCAGCCGGGCAAGACCGATCCCGCGTGGAAACTCAGCCGTGATGGCGAGGAAGCCGAATACAAGCTTGAGGGCGCTGCCGCCACCGAGGTGCTGGACACGACCGCCACCAGTCCGCTCAAGAGCCTGTTTTCCTACGCCCGGTTCGAGGACGTGGTGCCTGCCGACAAGGTCGCCGAACGCATCGTTGCCGAAGACAAGCGCACCGCCACGATCGAAACCTTCGAGGGCTTCACCTACACCGTGAACCTTTCGTCCACCAAGCCCCCAGCCACGCCGGCAACTCCCGTTAGTCCCGATCAGGAACCGGCGGCCACCGACAATTTCCTCGTCACCGTGGACGTCGCGGCCACGCTGCCGAAGGAGCGCAAGAAGGAGGAAGGCGAAAAACCCGAGGACGCCAAGGCCAAGGACACGGCCTTCACCGAGCGCCTCAAGACCCTGACCGAAAAACTCGCCAAGGAAAAAACCTACGCCGGCATCACCTTCGAAGTCTCCAAGTCCACGATCGAGCCGCTGCTCAAGGATCGCGCCGGACTCATCACCCAGGCCACCCCGCCAGCGCCGGAAGGTGCGGCCAACGGCGGCGTCCAGAGCCTTCCCGGCGGGATGATCGCCCGCCCGCCCGTGAGCGCCACCACCGCGCCGGTCGAGGCCGTCACACCACCGATCTCGGTGCCAGCTCTTGAAGAGGGCGTGGAAGTGATCGAGGAAGAAGGACTCGAAGACGACGAGGAGGAATGACCTTTTCTGATAGAGGCGGGTATGGCCCGACTCCAGGATGGGTTCTACGTGCAGCGGTACGGAGCTTGCCCCCTACTTCCAGAGACCAGAGGAACCCGTTCGCGCACTCCGGCGTTAGAGAATCGAACCCGGCCCATATGCAGCGGCTTCGGGACTTGCTGCCTCCAGTTTCCCAACTGCCGCAGCAAAGGCGGCGATCTGCGATTTCGCGGCTCCGGATTCCTGGTCGCCCTTGGCGAGGATCGCGTCGAGGGCATCGCGGGAAAGTCCGAGTCGGCTGTCATCTGCGAGACGCTCGACGAGATTATTGCGGTCGATGATTCCGGCGCGCAGATCGTTCACCGTGGCGACGGCGTGCTCCTTGATCGCCTTGTGCGCGGTCTCGCGGCCGACGCCGGATTTCACGGCCTCCATCATGATCGTGGTGGTCATCAGGAATGGCAGATAGTGGGCGGTCTCCGCGCCGATGACGGCTTCGTAGGCGTCCATCTGGTCGAGGACGGTTAGGAAAGTTTCGAACATCCCGTCGATGGTGTAGAACGAATCCGGCAGCATGATCCGTCGCACGACGGAGCAGGAAACATCGCCCTCGTTCCATTGGTCTCCTGCGAGGCCGGCGGCCATGGTTAGGTAGCCCTTGAGAATGACGTGGAAGCCGTTCACCCGCTCGCAGGAACGCGAGTTCATCTTGTGCGGCATGGCGCTGGAGCCGGTCTGGCCCGGCGCGAACCCTTCACTGGCCGTTTCATTGCCGGCCATCAGGCGCAGGGTTTTGCAGAAGGACGACGGGCCGGAGCAAAGGTCGGTTAGCGCGGCGACCACCCGGAAATCGAGCGAACGCGGATAGACCTGGCCGACGTTGGTCCACACAGCTGGCATGCCGAGGTGGGCGACGACACGTTTTTCCAAATCGGCGACTTTCGCAGCGTCGCCTTCGAACAACGACAGCTGGTCCATCTGGGTGCCGACCGCGCCCTTGAGTCCGCGGACGGAGTAGTTGGCGATGACGGCATCGAGCGCTTGAAGACCGCTGAGGAGTTCCTCGCCGAACATGGCGATTCGTTTGCCAAGCGTGGTCGGCTGGGCGGCGACGTTGTGGGTGCGGGCGGTTAGAACCAGTTCGCTCCATTGCTCCGAACGCTCGCGGAACCGGCGGAGCGTGGCGACGGTCTTGTCGCGGATGATGAGCAGCGAGCGGTAAACCTGGAGCTGCTCGACGTTTTCCGTCAGGTCGCGCGAGGTCATGCCTTTATGGACCTGCTCGTGGCCGGCTAGGTCGTTGAATTCCTCGATCCGCGCCTTCACGTCGTGCCGGGTGATTTTTTCCCGCGCCATGATCGATGCGGGATCGACGCTGTCTTTAACCGCCTCGTAGGCGGCGATGGCTTCTGCGGGCACGTCCAGACCGAGATCGCGCTGCGCCTTCATCACGGCGATCCAGAACTCGCGCTCTAACACGATCCGGCCTTCGGCGGACCAGATCGATTGGAGGGCGGGCGAGGCGTAGCGTTCGGCGAGGACATTTGGAATCACGCGCGCAGCTTGTGACCCGGCGAAATGAAGTTTCAAGTGGCAATTGCCTAAAACTTGGAGTCCTCAACCGCGTCGAATGGCGGGAAAAACGATGCACTGGAGCCGACACAAATCATTGGAAATGAAGTGGTCGGGGCGGCCAGATTCGAACTGACGACATCCGCGTCCCAAACGCGGCGCTCTACCAGGCTGAGCTACGCCCCGGTGCACGGGCGGACCCTTGGGGATTCCCGCGGGCGAATCAAGAACTTCCTTAACTAAAATTTCATTTGCCGTTCCGGCGGTAAATATCCCTTGAAGCACGGCATTTTCCGCGGAGACTCAGCGAAAATCCGGATGAACGACCTGACCCAGAGCAAACAACCGGATTTCCAAGGACTGCCTAACATCACCTTCCGCCAATTGGAGGTTTTCCGCGTGGTTTGCCGCGAGGCGTCCTACGCCAACGCCGCGCTGGAATTGAGAAGCACGCGGGCGAACATCAAGCGCGTCTGCGAGGATTTTGAAAAAGCGGTGGGACGTCCGCTGTTCGCCGAGGGACCTAACCGGACCTTGCAGCCGACCTTGTTCGCGCAGGGCCTGCTCGGCCAGATCAGCCCGTTGTCCCGCAGTCTCCGCCGCCTTGGCGACTCCGTGAAGTCCCTGCATGAAAAAGGCCGGATCCTGCGTTTTGCCGCAGCCGGGGAGTTTTTCAAGGGCGGACTGTTCACGGATTTCCTCGGCCGCCTGCAGATCTCCGACTCGTTCCGGCCATGTTTCCTGCGGATCGAGACGAAGCGTTTCCGGACGGCTCTGCTCAACGCGGAGTGCGATGTTTATTTCGGCGTGGGGATCATCGCCTCGGACCGCCTCGACCTGGTCAACCTCGGGCCGATTCCGTGGAGGATCGATTGCAAGGGCGAGCCGCCCACGAAACCCGCCGATTTGCCACCGGGAAAATGGTGGATCGCCGACGCGGGCGAAACGGAAGCGACCGCAAGGCTGATAGAGGAGTTTCACTCGGCCGGGGCCATGGGCGGAAGAATCCTCACAGACGCCAGGCCGGCGGATGACGAGGTGGTCTTTTCCCACGACACGACGGCCCCGCATTCGGCCGCGGCCACCTGGCCCATGTTTAGATTTTCCGCGGTCTTGAGAAAACACCACCCTTACACCGAGCTGTTGCCCCGTCTAACGGGCTCAGCCAATTCCTGACACCATGGACATCGACCTCAGCGGCCTGCTGGTCTTCCGCCACCTGGCTCTAACCGGCAGTTTCACCGAAACCGGCAGGCGTTGGAAAATCTCGCAGCCCGCCGTGAGCCTGATGATCGGGCGGCTGGAGTCCTCGGTAGGGCTGATTCTGTTGGAACGCTCGAGTTCCGGAGCCCGCCTGACCCCGGCCGGGACACAGTTTCTGGAACGCGCCAACGAGGTCTGCGACGCGTATCTCGCATTCATCGACGGGATGCGCAGCATCGGCCGCCGGATGGATCGCGAGGTGATGATTGGCATCGACCGATCGTGGTTTGGTGCCATTGTGAAACAGGAACTCGTGGGTGTCCCCCTTCCCGCGGGCGTGACTCCGGTGACGTGTGATATTTCCAGGAACTGGGGCGAAGCGCTGGAAGCCACCCAATACGACGTGGTGATCGCCGGGCGGTTTCTCCGCGCCGGTCTATCAGCAGGAATCCAGGAGGCGGTGATCCGCAGGGAACGCGGCATCACCGTCGCGTGGAATCCGGATTTCTATCCGTTCGATCCCGTCAATTTCAGCTTCCCGGAAATCCTGCGGACCAGCGTGCTCATGCCGGATACTGGCGTGGTGACGGGCTTCGCGTCCTATCTCAAGCAGTGGTGCGAATACGCCTACGGCATGCAGCCCGCCAACTCGGTGTCCTTCACCTCGGAGGCGGACGCTGCGATGGCGGCCAGCGCCGGACTCGGCGTGTTGTTAGCCCCGGGCGACGCGATGCACCGAATTGACCACGCGGGCGACGGCTTGATCCATGTCCGCACGTTCGAGTTCCTGCTGCCGGAGGCGTTCACCTTCGGCGTCTATTGCAGGAGTGATGAAACTTCCAAGGAAGTGATGTCCGTGGCCGCATTGATCGGCAAGCTGGGCAAGAAGCTGTTTTCGCAAGATCGCTGAGAGGCTGATCTAACACGATGAGCGGGTGAACGCTGCATCCCCGCCACCGATCCGGAATAGCCCTATTCCGAATTGGTCGTGGCCGCGGTTGGGCAGGTTTCAAAACCGGGGTTAATCACACCCCGTCACTGAAACCAATTCCCATCACCATGAAAACCACAGGCATCATCGAAGAACCCGCTCAATCCGTTTCCATCCCCGCCGGCGGCCGGCGGAATTTCCTCCGCAGGGTCGGCCTCGCCACCGCGGGAACCGCCGGACTCGCCGCTCTCACCTCTCCGGCCAGAGCCGCTGAGGCAGCCGGCCCGACCGAAACCGACGTGGCGGTCCTCAATTTCGCCCTCAACCTCGAATACCTTGAGGCCGAATATTACCTCCAGGCAACCACCGGCAAGGGACTCGAGTCCGCAGGGATCGACGTGGATGGCAGCAACGGCGAAAGAGCGGGCAGTGTGTTGATCAAAAACAAACCCAAGGTCAGATTCTCCACCCCGGCCTTCGAAGACTACGCTAACGAAATCGCCACAGACGAGGCGAACCACGTCCGATTCATCCGCGAGGCACTCGCCGCCAATGGCGCGGGAATCGTCGCCCGCCCGCAGATCAACCTGAACAGGAGCTTCGACACGCTCGGCAAGCTGATCGGCTTGGACTCGTTCGACCCCTTCGCGAACGAGGTCAACTTCCTGCTGGGTGCGTTCATTTTCGAAGATGTCGGAGTGACCGCCTACAAGGGAGCCAGCCCGCTCTTGACCGACAAGGGCATCCTCGAAGCGGCCGCCGGCATTCTGGGAGTGGAAGCCTATCATGCCGGGATCGTGAGAACCTTGCTCTATTCCCAAGGAACCGAGATCCGCAAGATAGCAGCTAAAATTTCCGCTGTTCGCCAGTCGCTGGACAACAGCCGGAGGGACATGGATCAGAAACTTTTCAGGAATGGCATGGCCAACCTGATACCCACCGATGGCAATTCCATCGTTTACAGCCGCACCACCCGCCAGGTCCTCAACATCGTTTACGGCGGCGTAAATGCAGAAAAAGGACTCTTTTTCCCGAGAGGACTCAACGGTGCCATTCGCTGAGTGAACCCAATCCTCCGGGATTACCTGATGGCAGACCGGTCCGCGTCATTGCGCGGGCCGGTTTTCTGGTTTCCAGCCTTCGCCACTTCTCGCTTGGCACCTCCCCCCGCCCCGTCCATGTTCCAGCCACACGACAGGGGAGCTTCTTGACCGCGAAGCCGAGATTTTCCGACGCACGGGAAAAACCCTCCGAACCTGACGCGGGTCATGCCGCCGTAGGAAGTCGAAACCCAGCGAAGTTTCCCTTTCAATCGGCCGTGCATGTTCGCACGGCCTTTTTCGATTTTGAACACTGAACATCGAACGCCCAACATCGAACATCGAAGTTAATAGATCTCTTTTCTGCTCACTGCTCACTCGGCACTTCTCCCTCTTCCTGAAAACTTCAAACTGAACACTCGCAAACTCCCGACCATGATCTCCACCGAAGAAACCACCGGCGCGCCCGCTCCTGAAACCCACGACGCCTCGCTCGCCCCACTCCCCGCCTCCACCCGAGTTTACGTTCAGGGCGAGCTCTTCCCGCAGATCCGGGTGCCGATGCGCGAGATTTCCCTCTCCGACACCAAGTCCTTCAACGGCCGCATCGAGAAAAACGAATCAGTCCGCGTCTATGACTGCTCCGGCCCGTGGGGCGACCCCGATTTCAAAGGCACCTCCGAGGAAGGCCTCCCTCCCCTCCGCCGCGATTGGATCCTCGCCCGTGGCGACGTGGAAGCCTACGACGGCCGCGAAGTCCAGCCGCAGGACAACGGCTACCTCACCGAGAAACACGTCGAGTTCGCCTCGAAATCCGAGCGCGCCAACAAATTCGTCGAGTTCCCCGGCCTCACCGCCGACCGCCGCCAGCCGCTCCGCGCCACCGGCAAACCGGTCACCCAGAAATACTACGCCGACCAGGGCATCATCACCGCCGAGATGGAATACATCGCCATCCGCGAAAACATGCGCCGCGCCAAGATCGCGGACATGACCGACGACATCGTCCGCAACCATCTCGACAAACAGCACGAAGGCTCCACCCAGAATCCCACGAGCCCCTACACCCCCTCCATTTTCCAACGCTTCCCGCAGCGCATCCCCGCCGAGATCACGCCTGAGTTCGTCCGCAGCGAAGTCGCCGCCGGCCGCGCCATCATCCCGCTCAACGTCAACCACCCGGAATGCGAACCGATGATCATCGGCCGCAACTTCCTCGTCAAAATCAACGCCAACATCGGCAACTCCGCCGTCGCCTCGTCCATCGAGGAAGAGGTCGAGAAAATGCG
>JBGSOI010000037.1:0-22074 GCA_041739215.1 Akkermansiaceae bacterium | reverse complement strand
GAGTGTCTTTTCCGTTGTTGAGTCGATGATGGCGAAGCGTTCGCGGTGGAGGGAGGGGTCCGAGAGGAAGATGAGGCGGCCGGAGTGGGAGCGTTCGAGTTCGACGAGCAGTTTCGAGTCCTCGCTCTTGAATCGGTTGAGCACGTCGCTGTTGACGATGACGATGATGTCTCCGACGGAATCGCGGTGTTTTTGGATGACGGTGTTGAGTCGGCGCTGGATCTCGACGGACATGGTCATCGGCGTTTTCACGCGGCCGCGGCCCTGGCAGTAGGGGCAGGGTTCATACATCGAATCACGCAACGATTCATTGAGGCGCTGGCGTGTCATTTCCATCAGTCCGATGGGGGAGATCTGCAGCACCTGGGTCTTGGCCTTGTCTTTCTTCAGGCGGTCCTTGATGACCTTGTAAACCGTCTGCTGGTCCTTGCGGTGGCGCATGTCGATCAAGTCGATGACCACCAGACCACCGATGTTGCGGAGGCGGAGTTGGCGGGCAACTTCGCGGGCGGCTTCGATGTTGGTTTCGAGGATCATCTTGTCCACATCCTTCGATCCGCGGGTGCGGCCGGTGTTGACGTCGATGGCGATAAGGGCCTCGGTCTCATCGATGACGATGTAGCCGCCGCACTTGAGCCAGACCTGGCGGGAGAACGCCTCGTCGATCTGCTTCTGGATGTTGATGCGTTCGAAGATCGGCTGACCGGCGGCGGATGGCATGTAGTGGATGCGGCGCTTGGCGCGGCGCGAGATTTTCCCGGCGACCTGGCGGATCATTTCGGTGGTAGCGGCATCGTCGCACATCACCTGGTCGATCTCGTCGGTTAGGAAGTCACGGGCGGTGCGCTCGATGAGGCCGGGCTCCTGGAAGATACAGGCCGGGGCCGGGTTATTCGCGCGGCGCGCTTCGATTTCATCCCACTGCTCCAACAGCATGTGGAGGTCGCGGACGAAATGGCGGGCGCGGGTGCCTTGGGCGATGGTCCGCATGATGATGCCCATGCCTTCGGGGACCTGGAGTTTCTGGACGATCTTGCGCAGGCGGGCGCGTTCCTTGGGATCCTCGATCTTGCGGGAAATCCCGAACTGCTCGGTGAAGGGCATCAGCACGAGGTAACGGCCTGCGAGAGAAATGTTGGTGGTGACGCGCGGGCCCTTGGTGCCGATCGGTCCTTTGGAAACCTGGATCACGATTTCCGAGCCGATCGGATAGATGTCCGGGATGTCCTTGGAGGTGATTTTTTTCTGCTGCTTCTTCTTGTTGCTGCCCTCGCGCTGGATCTCCTCCAAGCCGCCGTCGAGCGCGGCGGGGATGGCGTCCCAGAAGTGCAGGAAGGCGTTCTTGTCGAGGCCGATGTCCACGAACATCGCCTTGAGGCCGCCTTCGATGTTCTTGACCCGGCCCTTGAAAATGCCACCGACGATGTTCTGGTCGCCTTCGCGCTCGACGGTGTATTCCTCGAGTACGCCGTCCTCCAGCAGGGCGACACGGCGTTCGAGTTTCTCGACGTTGACGACGATGGAATTGCCTCTCGACGGGTCGGGTTTGCCGATTCCGAGGAGTCTCTTGATATGTTGGATCATGTTAATGGGAGTAAAGGGGTTGGAGTTTATTGTTAGGGTTGAAAATCAGGGTTCCTTCACGGGAATGGCTTTGGGGATCACGGAACCCTCGGCATCCACTTCCGGAGTGATGGTCGGGGTGGGGGTGTCCGTGGTGGAGGGGATGGCTGGGATTTCAGAAACCACAGTGCCAACCTCTTCGCCAGTCTCGCCTGCATCTTCGACCGGAGGGCCGATTTCGCTGGCGGCGGCGGCGATGGCTTCCGGCGCGGGTTCGGTATCTCCGGCTTCCACGGCGGCAATCATTTCCGGCGGGACTTCGAGGAGTTTGACCAGCTCGCCGATGTGTCCGGGAGCCTTGGTCATGGGCCTGAGGGGCAGTCTGACTCCGTTGTCGCGAGCAAACAGTCCCCGATAGACGAGATTGGCCAACGGGCCGCACACCGCGCCGCCGGAAGCGGCGTTCTGCACCATGATGCAGACGGCGTATTTGGGATTCTCATAGGGGGCGAAGCTGATGATCCACGAATTGTTAGATGGCTTGCCGTTGTCCGAAGCCTGGGCGGTGCCGGTTTTGGCGGCGATTTCGATCTTCGGCAGTTTGATTTTACCCGACGTGCCGCCTGGCTGGTTGACGGACATCCACATCCCCTTGCGGATGAGTTCGATGTCGGCGGGCTTGATGCCGGCTTGGGTGAGATCGATCTCGAGCTTGGGAATGTCCTCGATGACGACCTTGCCATCCTCGGCCACCGCTTTTTTGACAACCCTTGGCCGGAAATATTTGCCGCCGTTGGCCATGGTTGCGGCGACGGCGCACATTTGGAGAGGTGTCGCCATGGCATTTCCCTGACCGATGGAGAGCAGGGCGTTTTCATGAGCGCTCATCCTGGCATTGGGAAACATGGCGCGCCAGGCCCTGCTGCCGGGGAGGATTCCGGGGTCCTCGTTTGGCAGTTCGATGCCGGTGCGCTTGCCGATGTTCACCATCTGGCAGCCATCCACCATTTTCTGCCAGCCGATGCTGTTGGCCAGGATGTTGAAATATGGATTGCACGAATGCTGGATGGCTTCGGATAGATTCTGGTTGCCGTGGCTGCCGCCCTTGGTGTTCCAAAGCCAGCAGCCGACCTTCGCGTTGCCATAAGTCACATAGCCGTTGCAGGAAATGCGGCGGTTCGCCATGCCGTCCAAGGCACCGGCGATGGCCGTCGGAATCTTCATGGTGGAGCCCGGGGCGAACTGTGAAATGGTGCGGTTGGTGAACGGCGCGAGCTGCAGGTTGGCGCGATAGTCGTCCCAGTTCTTTTGGGAAATACTCGGGATGAAATCGTTAGGGTTGTAGTCGGGCACGGAGGCCATGGCGAGGACTTCGCCAGTGTTCACATCCATCACCACACCGGCGGCGCGACCGGCCAGGCGCAGCGTATTCTCCAACAGATACTGGACCGGGGCGTCGATGGTAAGCTGGACCTTGGCTCCGATGCCGGGCTTGGTGTAGTCGGACATCCGGATGGTGCGGCCCTTCTCATCCTTGACGATGGTCTTCTGCCCCTCGGGACCGCGCAGCGCTTCATCCATCGTGGCTTCCACCCCGGCGATGCCTTTTCCATCGCCGATGTAGTGATCGAACCTGCGGGTGGCGCTCTCCGGGACATCGCCCTTTTCCCACTGTTTCAAATAACCGAGGACGTGACTGGCAAGGGCGCCGTATGGATACTCCCGCTGCGGCCGGAGACCCAGATAGACGCCTGGCAGATCCAGGTTGTGCTCCGCGAACTTCGCGAACTCCTCGTATGATAGATCGGCGCGGTAACTGAATGGAATGAGCCCGCCGTGAGTGAGGTAATGGGTGCGCAGGTCGCTCGCTTTGTAGGGTCTTGCCAAGCCCAGCCGCGGGTCGCCGAGCACGCGGACGGTGCCGTCCCTGACGATGGCGACGATGTCCTTCTCCGAGCGCTTGCGCTGCAGGCCGTTCTCCTTGGTAAGGCGCTGGATCGTCGGGTCCTCCTCATGCTGCGTCAGGTATGACTGGCGGATTTCGTCGAGGTTGAAGGAGACCTCGTAGTTGCGGAGGTTGCGGGCCAGGGTGATGCCGTTGCGGTCGGTGATCTCACCACGGATGCCCGGCTCGCGGACGGTCACGGTGCGGTTGCCCGGGACGAGTTGCAGGAACTCGTCGCGGCGTTCGATCTGGAACTCGTGCAGCCGCGACAGCAGTGCGCCGAAGCCGACGAGCACAAGGGCCGTCAGCAAATAGAGCCGGAGTCGGTAGCTGGGTTCCATGTTTGTTAGAACGCGCGGCGGCGTTTCTTGCCGGCTTCCGGATTGATCGAGTGGTCGCAGGCTTTCGCGATCCGGAAGAGCAGCCAGAAAACCAGCGGGGAAAAGATCATCGTCAGCAGCGAGGTGAAGAGCATTTGCATCAGCGTGGCTTTCGAAAGCATGAAGTCACCGCGGACGAAGTTGATGATGGCGTACTCGGCTGCCAGATAGAGGAAGATGGCGATGCCGGACAGCAGGGCGGTGAACTGCCATTTCCCTTGTTTGCACAGCGGCTGGAGGCCCTGCATCAGGAAGCCCATCGCGGCGAACAGGAAGATCGAGTAACCGAAGCGCAGCGACTCGACCTGCTGGGTATAGACTTCCGGATCGCCGCCTTGCGGACCGAGGGCACAGTGGGCATCCCAGAGAAACCCGCCGATGAAGGCCAGCAACAGCATGGTGGGTTGCCCCACCGTCACTGCCTCGCACAGGAACACCAGCTGGACTAACAGGATCCGCGAGTGGTGCATGCCGGTGAACGCCGGGATGAACTGCTGCACCACGAACGTGGCCAGCAGCAATAGGATCGTGATGAATGAATATCGGATCACGGTGAGGTATCGTTGGAAAGCACGACGAAAACCGTGCCCAGATCCGCGAAGTTCACCGACGGTTTGACGAGAGCTTCGGAATCCAGCGCGCCTTTTTCGACGGACTCGATGGTTCCAAGTAGAATGTTAGGCTGGAAGATGCCCCCCCGGCCGGTGGTGAAGACGCGGTCCCCAGGGCGGAGCGCGGCATCGGTTGATAGAAATCTGAGGCGCAGCAGCGGGTTGCCGTCGAAGCGTCCACGCTGGCCGCTGAGGATGCCGACTTCCGGCGAGCCCTCGACACGGGCGGAGACCTGGCACTTTTCGTCGGTCAGCAGGAGCACGGAGGCGCGGTCCTGGTCCTTGTAAATGCGGTCGATCTTGCCGACGAGTCCCTCATTGGAGAGCACGGCGAGCTGGGTGCCGATCCCGCGCTTTTCGCCGGCGTCGATGTCCACCGTTTGCCACCAGGTCGTCGGATGGCGGCGGATCACCTGGGCGGCGACGACGTCGAACTGGGTGGCCTTCTTGAAATCCAGGGCATGCCGGAGCTGGGCGTTCTCGCGCTCGAGATCCTGATAGCGGGAGTTCTTGACCCGCAGCGATCCGAGCTCGCCGCGGATGGCTTCGAGCTCGACCTGCAGTTCCTTGGAGTGCCGCGTCTCATCGAGAAACGCACGGGCCCTGGTTTCCATTTTCGAGCCCGATTTAAGAAACGGCGACATCGCCGAAAAATACAGGTCCTGCACCTCGCGCACCGCTTGGTTGCTTTGCGTGATGGCCCACACGGCACCTCCGAGGAAGAGCAGCAGGGCGATGAGATTGAGCGGCTTCATGGCCGGAAAGGGGGCCGGATGGCGCGGTTAGCGGTCGGAATTGGTGACCCGCTTCAAGAGCGCCAGCTCCTGAAGCGCCTTGCCAGTGCCTTCGGCCACGGCGCTGAGGGGATCCTCGGCGATGTGGACCGGCAGCCCGGTTTCCTCGCGCAAAAGGCGGTCAAGCCCTTTGAGCAACGCCCCGCCGCCGGCCAGAACGATGCCGCGATCGACAAGGTCGGCGGCGAGTTCCGGCGGGCAGCGTTCGAGAGTCGTGCGGACGGCGTCAACGATGGTGCTGAGCGGGTCCGCCATCGCCTCGCGGATTTCCTGCGAGGTGATGGTGATGGTTTTCGGAAGTCCGGCCACGAGGTCGCGGCCTTTCACTTCCATGGTCATTTCTTTGGGAAGGGGAGCGGCCGAGCCGAGGCGGATCTTGATATCTTCCGAGGTGCGCTCGCCGATCATCAGATTGTAAGCGCGCTTCATGTATTGGATGATCGCCTCGTCGAGCTCGTCGCCGGCGGTGCGCACGCTGCGGGCATAGACAATGCCGGAAAGAGAAATCAGCGCGACTTCCGTCGTCCCGCCGCCGATGTCGACGATCATGTTTCCCGACGCTTCCTGCACCGGCAGGCCCACGCCGATCGCCGCCGCCATCGGCTCCTCGATCAGGTAAACCTCGCGCGCTCCGGCCTGCTCCGCGGATTCGCGGACAGCGCGGCGCTCGACTTCGGTGATACCCGAAGGAATCGCGATCAGCACCCGCGGGTTCGAACGGCGGCCCTTGTTGACCTTGCGGATGAAGTGTCGGAGCATCGCTTCGGTCACTTCAAAGTCCGCGATCACCCCGTCTTTCAACGGCCGGATCGCGACAATATTGCCCGGCGTCCTGCCGAGCATGCGTTTGGCGTCGTCGCCGACGGCGAGCACTTCGTTGGTCCCGGCCCTGACTGCAACCACCGAGGGCTCGCGCAAAACGATGCCGTGGTCTTTGACGTTGATCAGTGTGTTCGCGGTGCCCAGGTCGATGCCGATATCATTGGAAAATAGATTTCCAAAAAGTTTTTTGAACATGGATAGTGTTGAAAATGAAAGAGTAAGTGGTGAAAATGGTGGCGTATCCCGGAACCCGGATGCCCCTTCGTTCCGACGGGCGAGCCTGAGGAAAACAAAGCAGGAGGCCGGGCGCCTCCCAGAGAATGGGCGAACGTCATCATTCGCCGCCCGGAGGTCAAGCGGGAATCCGTGTTCCTCACTGTCCTGCCTGATGTTCCACGCGCTTGGCAATCAATGCGTCGCAAGCAGCGGTCCCACCGCTGCGTGGCGGGTGAGGAATTCATCCGCCATGTTGCCGTATGCCTGTGCTCCCAATCCGTTGAAGTCGTGTTCGAAGATCGTCTTGCCGTGGCTCGGCGCTTCGCCGATCCGGATCGTTCGTGGAATCATCGTCGCATACATCTGGTCGGGAAAAAATCTGGACACTTCCTCCACCACCTGCCGCGAGAGCAAGGTCCGGCCGTCGTACATCGTCATCACGATCCCTTCGAGCTTGATCCCCGGATTCGCATCCGAGCCGCGGATCTGATCGATGACATGGACGATCTTCGCCAAGCCTTCCAAGCCGAACCACTCGCACTGGAGCGGGATCAGGATCTCATCCGCGGCGGCGAGAGCCGAGGTCATCAGCACCCCGAGTGATGGAGGCGTGTCCAGAATGCAGTATTCGAAAAGGTCGTTCGGCTTCAGCCCTTGGAGAATGATCCGCAAGCGGGTGAGATGGTCGTCGCTGCGGGCGAGTTCGATTTCCACCCCGGCCAAGTCCATTTCCGAAGGCACCAGCGAGAGGTTGTCACGGCCGGTGGGTAAAATCTGTTGGGCCACCGTGGTGTCGCCGAGCAGGACCGGATACATGCTGCAGCCATCCGGCGGCTCGATGCCCAGTCCGCTGGTGCAGTTCGCCTGCGGGTCGAGATCGACGAGGAGCACCCGTTGGCCACGCAGCGCGAGGGCGGCGGAGAGATTCAGCGCGGTGGTGGTTTTACCCACGCCACCTTTTTGGTTGGCGATGGCGACGACTTTCATGCGGTGGGAGTGGAATTCAAGGCAGGCAAACTCTTTCGGGAGTCCACGCCGCTGGCAATCAAAACCGCAGGATGATTCAAAATCACCGACGACGCCGCAACGCCAGCAAGCTTCCGAGGCAGCCAATCCACCAGACGCCCGGCTCCGGGACCGCTGCAATCCCGGTGTTGTCGAAAATCCACGAATGAAAGAAGTCCAGGTTCGCCGCGCCACTGAGGCTGCCGTATTTCGAATTCAGCCCCGGCGCGAACCCGCTGGTGTAACTGCTGATCCCTACCAGATAGCGCTGGCCGTCCACCGTGACGAACACCCCGCCGCCGCTGTCGCCGGGCGTGACATTTCCTTCCAGCCGAGTTGGAAGCGCCCCGGATGCCAGCGAGTCGCTCGTGCCGGCCGGGTTGTCGAAATCCGAAAAGAACGACGGCTGGGGCAACCCGGCGCGAGGCGTGAAACCATCGATGATATTGGTGAACCCGCGCATCTCGTTAGGCCCCCGGACATCGTCCTTGCCCGTTCCGGTCACGCCATTTCCGACCCACGTGGCTTCGCGTCCCAACAGCGAATCGACCGGGTCAAAGCGGGCCATCGTCGCGAAGCCGATGCCCACCACCGGAGCCGATAGATAAAGCAGTCCCACGTCATAGGTCGTGCTGAACGCCGGATGGCTCGGGTGGCTGACGATGCTTTGGATCGTGTAGTTCGTCCCGCCGACCGTGTAGGTGCCGCCGGTCTTGAAATCGGCGACATGGCCGGCGGTCAGCACCCAGCGGTCGGATAGCAACACGCCCGAGCCGCTGAATCCCGAACCCGTGACCTTGCCGACCATTGGATAGAGCGCCGCCTCGTCCCGGTACATCTGCGCCGTCACCAGCGGATCATCCGTCGGGTCGATGATCGTCGCGGCCTCCGCCTGGCAAAGTGCGGCGATCGTGCCAATCAGTGGGAGGAAAACTCGGGCTGAAATCGTGATCACTAACAAGCCTTACCCGCGGGCCGTCGGGTCGATCAAGAAGATTCAAGCGCCAGTCTGGTCACGGAAGCGAGCCAAGATCGCGCTCCGATTTCCCGCTTGTGAACAATCTCCTTTTGGGTAGTTTTCCGATGTGCCGAGGAAGATCAGACAGCTCGTCAGGGATTTGCTGAAAGCTGGATTTACCAAAGCCCAAGGCGGGAAAGGAAGTCATCGCAAATTCACTCATCCGAACGTAGCGGTGCCTGCCATCATCCCCGGCCACGACGGCGATGACGCCAAGCCCTACCTCGAAAAACACGTCGCCGGAAAAATCAACGAATCCAAGCCATGAAAAAAGTCGCCCGCAACGCTTCCGCCATCGCCGCCCGGTATCCGCTTCATGTCCGTTGGAGCGACGAGGATGCAGCCTATCTTGGATCGATTCCCGGACTCGTCGGTGACTGCTGCCACGCGGATTCACCGGAGCTGGTTCTCGTCCAACTCAAGGACATTGCCGAGGATCTGGTTCAGCACCTGATGTCACAGGGCACGGGTTTGCCTCAGCCTGCCGTCCTCACTCCAGACCCGGAACCGAAGGCCATCCGCCTGGCCCTCGGGTTGTCTCAAATCGGTTTCGCCCAAGCCCTCGGCATCAGTCCCAAGACCCTCCACAAATGGGAGCAAGGCACTTCGCGCCCCAGCGGGGCTGCGCGCACCTTGCTTAGGATCGCGGCGTTCGATCCTTCGACAGTGAAGCGGGTAATTGCTACCAAATGAGCGTTTTTTCAAGGCATCCATAAATCAGTTCGGCTGAGATGAATAATCTTTTGAGAGCTATCGGAACAGTGTGCGCGTTCATGGTGACTTGTGAGGCTTTACTGCTTGTCGACATGTTCGCGAGAGTGAGCGAAGCTGGATTGCTGTTCAAAAGTTCGACGGGACCAGGGCAGTTTTTGATGGCCATAGCACCTTTCGGAATTACCTCGTTCGTTGGTGCAACTCTGGTAGCCGTAGTGTTTTGGTTCCAGACCTACAAATCCAATCTGTCGATCCCGCTCCTGATTTTTCCTGTCGCCTTGGCGACTTTTGGAATGGTTGCCTTGGCGGTAGGGATGGAGATTTACAAAGAATTCTCATCCTTTGATGGAGGTGAGCGTTCAATCGGGCAGTGGCTATCGAACACACTTCTGATTGGTTCCCTGTTAGCACTTGTTTTCCACTCATGGCGTCAATGGAAGGTGGAGCGGGGTCATGAAAATGACGAAGATTGAGCTTCAGCGTCAGCCGTAAAACGGTTTCACCTCTTCCCTTTCGGCAACTTCAAAAACGCCTCCACCTCCCCAACCGGCCTTGTGTTGAAAACATCCTGTTTCCTCAGCCAGCCTTTTCTAGCAAGCCGCACTCCCAGGCCGAGGCGATGGAGGCCCATGGTGGAGTGGGCGTCGGGGTTGATGGAGCAGAGGACGCCCTTGTCGCGGGCGCGTTTCCACCAGCGCCAGTCCATGTCGAGGCGCTGCGGGCTGCAGTTGAGTTCGATGATCGTGCGGGTCTCGGCGGCGCAGTCGATGATCATCGCGTGGTTGACGGCGTAAGGCTCGCGCTTGAGGAGCAGGCGGCCTGTGACGTGGCCTAACATGGTGACGTGCTCGTTCTCCATCGCGCGGCAGATCCGGCGGGTCATTTCCTCTTCGGAAAGAGTGAACGACGCGTGGACGGAGGCGACGCAGTAGTCGAGCTTGGCGAGCAGGGCGTCCTCGAAATCGAGGGTGCCGTCCTTGAGAATATCGACCTCGGAACCGGCGAAGAGGCGGAAGTTTTCGTAGCCGGCGTTGAGTTTGGCGATGGATTCAATCTGGGCCAACAACCGGGTCTCATCGAGGCCGTTGGCTTGGAACGAAGCTTTGGAATGATCGGCGATGCCGAGGTATTGGAGACCGAGGTCCATCGCTTCATCGGCCATCGCTTCAAGCGTGTCGTGGCCGTCGGAGGCGGTGGTGTGGTTGTGGAAGGTGCCGCGGAGCTGGGCGAGTTCGACGAGGCGCGGCAGGGTGTGGTCGGCGGCGGCTTCGATCTCGCCACGGTTCTCGCGGAGTTCCGGCTGAATGAAATCCAAGCCGAGCGCGCGGTAGATGTCGGCTTCCTCGTTAACCTCGAAGCTGGCTGCGGTCTCGCCGGTGAAGCCGTATTCGTTGAGCGACAGCCCTTGCTTGAGTGCGAGCGAGCGGATGGCGACGTTGTGTTCCTTGGAGCCGGTGAAGTATTGGAGGGCGAAGGGGAACTGGGCGTTAGAGACGGCGCGGAGGTCGCATTGGAGGCCGTTCTTCAAGCGGACCGAGGCCTTGGTGTCGCCACATGCGATGATCGAAGCGACTTGTGGCAGCGTGGTGAAATCCTCGCAGACCAGTGCGGGTTCCTTGGTGGCGACGAGGAAATCCAGGTCATGCACGGTTTCCTTGGCGCGGCGGAAAGATCCGGCGTAGGTGACCCGCGAGATTTCCGGATGGAGCCGGAGGAGGCCGGTGATCTCCTCCACCAGCGGCGTGATTCCGCCTAGCAGGAAACTATCAGCGAAAGTTTCCCGCAGGGCGATGGCTTCGAGAATCTTGGTCTGGGTCTTCGCGCCGAAGCCCGGCAGCCCGGCGACTTTCCCGGCGTCGCAAGCGGCCTTGAGATCGGCGACGGAGCTGATAGAAAGAGCTTCGTAGAGTGCTTTCACTTTCTTCGGTCCGAGGCCCTGGAGATCGAACAGCTCGAACAGCCCGGCGGGAAACTCGGCGCGGAGTTTTTCGTAAAACTCCAGCTTCCCGGTGCTGGCGAGTTCGTGGAGTTTGTCGCGGAGGGCGTCGCCGATGCCCTTGATGCCGGTTAGCTCGTTTTTCTCCGCGAGCTCGACGATCTCGCCGACGTAATTTCTAACGGTCTCCGCGCCCTGGCGGTAGGCGCGGATCTTGAACGGGTTCTCGTCCTTGAGCTCCAGCAGCAAGGCGATTGCTTCGAGGACTTCAGCCAGGTTCTCGCGGGTCATGGGGGAGGTGGATGGTTGAGAGTTGACGGTTGATAGAAAGATGAGGGGAATCTGGATTCCTTATTTCATCACGAAATCCGCCACAACCATCCGGTGGTCGCTGTTGCGGGTGGTCACGACGCGGGAGCGGACCGGGGTGAAATGGCGGGTTGCGTAGAGGTGATCAATGCGGAGGATCGGGAACCGGCGATGGAAGGTGTTGCCCCAACCAGTACCGGCGGTGGCGAATGCGTCCACGAAATCACGGGCAAGCTGGCGGTGAACGATGTCGGAAGCAGGGGCGTTGAAGTCGCCGCCAAAAATCGTGGGGGAGTTGGGGAATTGGGTGGTTTGCTCGAGAACCTGTTGGGTGAGTGCCAGTTCCTTCTGGCGGACGACGCGGTTGTTGCGATGACTGACCCAAGCCGATTTCCGCCACAGGCACAGGTCGGTGGCTGCGGTGGCGAGGTGGACGTTGACGATCTCGATTTTCGTGCCGCTGGGGTGGAGCAGGGTCGCGAGCTCGTCGCGCTGGTTCGGATTGCGGACTTCCTGGGTGATCTTCCAGCGGGTGACGATGCCGTTGGTTTGATGGGCGCGGTAATCGCCGTGGCCGCCGTAAAGCACGTCGGCAATCTGACGGACCTGATGGGGGTGGATGTCCTGCAGCAGGACGATGTCCGGATGCCAGGCGGCGAGATCCTGCGCGGGATTGCCGTAGGTGAAAAATGCTGAGTTCAAAGTGATGACGCGGATCACGGCCTTCCCTTCGTGGGGAACCGCGGGGCCGGAAAGCGGGGGGGATTTCCCGAAATTCGCCAGCACCCGCGCCTCATCCGCGCCGACCAGCAGGGTGACGGCCCACACCGCGGTCATCACCAGCGACAGTGAGGCCCGTAGGAAATAATAAGCCATCGAGGACAAAATCAGCCCGAAGCCGCCCCACAACCAAATGGGCATGACCGTGAAGGCCGCGAAACGGTCCGGCTGCCGCGAGAAGCAGTAAACCGTGAAGATGTGCAGCAGCAGGGATGCACCCACGAGGATCCATCCGATGCGGCGGCTGACAGGAGTCATGGGGCGGAGGATCTGAAATCTCACATCCCCGGGATGCCGAGGCCTCCGGTGAGCTTCTTCATCTCGGCGGCGGATTTTTCCTTGCCCTTGGCGATCGCTTCCTGAACGCCCTTCAGAACGAGGTCTTCAAGAAATTCCGCGTCGCCCGGATCGATGACCGACGGGTCGATCTTGATGGAAAGCACGTCCCCCGCGCAGGTGGCGATGACGTGGACCTTGCCACCGCCGACCGAAGCCTCGACGGTTTGGAGGGCGAGTTCTTCTTGTTTCGCGGCGAGCCCGGCTTGCATCTGCTGGGCTTGTTTCATGAGTTTCTGGATGTTCATGGGTAGTTTGTTAGGTTGAAGTTTTCAAATGGTCCGGTGCCACGGCTCCGGGATCGGGTCGCCGGAATGATAGACGAGATGGAGGATCCGTCGATGCTTTGGTTCGGTGGCTTGGGATGAAGCGTGGAGGATGAGCGGGCGCATCAGAAGTGCTTCACCCTGCTTGGCGAGACAAGTGATTTCGCCGTGACTGGCGACGCGATCGGAGATTTCGGCGGTTTTGAGGATGCCGGCGAGATGCGTTCCGGGTGAAATCCTGAGAGGTCCGTTCGTGGCATCGCAGTCGTCGAGATGGAGGCGGACAGCTAACAATTGGTTGAGCATGGACTCCGGAGGTCGGGCGTAATGGATGCCTTGTTTGAGGGTGGGAAGATCGAAATGATCGGCGGTGACCTTGTTTGCGAAAGGGAACATCACATCCTGGTGCCACGCGACTTTCCAGTTGGTGGTGGCGGTTTTGTTGAAGGCGATGGCTTGGATGGCAACGGCAGCCGCCGGGAGATGGCCGGATTCAATCAGCTCCCGTTTGAGATTGAGCGCTGTTTCGCGGACGACCGGATGATCTAGCAGGCATCGTGTGCCCGCGCTTTCGTCATGAAAGAGCGTGTTTCGGAGTTCTTCCAGAGTTTCGCCGGGAATGCAAATTGAACGGACGCAGAAGCCATGCTCTTCAAGATTCATTGCGACGTGCAAACTTTGGATTTGTCCGACCGTCGGTTCTCCAAAAAACCGAGGATCAAAACCGCAGTCGCGGTGCCGAGGAAGCCATTGACGATATCCATCATCGTTTCATGGACCGACTTCTGAATGGCTGTGTCCAGAAGCAGATCCGACGAGAATTCGGCGATTTCCCAGAGCAGCGCGGCGGTGCAACCGGACAGGAAGGCAATCGCGAGTCTGCCGAGAGATGTGGGGTTGCCTATCCAGCGGATCAGCAAAGGCAGGCTTTTCCACGCAAAATAGGTGAACGAAAGCCCCCCGGAGTAGTGGTTGAGCCAATCGATCTGGGTGCGCCAATCCTTGATCGAAACAAACTGATGGAAAATCAGGACGATTATCGGTGCCCAGATTCCAGTGTTTCGGAGGAAATTGATAAGTTGCCTCACTTGGATCGATCAGCTCAGCACTTTCCCTTCAAATTTCACCAGCGCGGCCTGGATGAGTGGATCGTTTTGGAACGCGTCATCGATGGCGGCTATGACGGGCACGGGCTCCGGAGGCTTGGCCTCGGCGGCGGGCTTGTCGTTTTTCCAAGGCGGCGATTCGGGCGGGGCAGGGGGCTCACTGACGTCGGGAGCCGCGTCGATCAGGGAGTCGAAGCTGGAAAGGCCGCCGGTCGGGCGGGGTTTGGTGGCGACCGGGGCGGGTTCTGGCGCGGGCTCGGGGTTCCATTCCTTGGCGACGGGGAGCGGCTCCGGGTCGGGGGCTTCCTGAACCGGCGTGGGTTGTGCTTTTGCCGGTGCGGGTGCCGCAGCGTGAGACTCGCCGGCTGAAGCCAGTGCTCCGTTAGGGAGGAAATCGGCACCACGGGTGAGGACTTTGATGACGTCGGTGATGCGGACATCGCCGAGCGACTGGATGGCCTTGATGACTCCGAGCTCGAAATGCAGGCGCTTGTTAGTCGCCCATTTCATGCGGCCTTCGGTTTCGGCAAAGACGTCGATGGCGGCGAGGATCCGGTCCGGCGCGTATTCGTCGGCGGCTTGCAGGAGGGCGGTCCAGAGGTTGGCGGGGATGCCCTCGCCATCGGCGGACGGGTCGAGCTTGGCGACTAACAAGGCGCGCAGGCAGCCGATGAGTTCGCCGAGCAGTTGGGAGAGTTCGCGACCGCTTTCGGCTTCTTTCTGGATGAGCGCGAGGGCGGCGGGATTGTCGCGGGCTAACAGCGTTTGGGTGAGCGAGGCGACTTTTTCGCGGGAAGTAAATCCGAAGACATCGAGGACATTGGCCTCGTTGATCGACTCGCCACAGAACGAGACGAGTTGGTCGAGCATCGACTGGGCGTCGCGCATGCCACCGTCGGCACCTTTGGCGATAGCCCAGGCGGCCGTTTCGTCGAGGGCGATGCCTTCTTCCTTGGCGATGTGGAGCAGGTGTTGGGCGATCGTTTCGGTGGGAATCGGCCGCAGGTCGAAGCGCTGGCAGCGGGAGAGGATGGTGGGCAGGATTTTGTTAGCCTCGGTGGTGGCGAAGATGAATTTCACATGCGGCGGCGGTTCTTCGAGCGTCTTGAGCAGCGCGTTGAAGGCGGCGTTTGAGAGCATGTGAACCTCGTCGATGTAGAAGATTTTGAACTGCCCGCGGCTCGGGGCGAAGCGCACGGACTCCCGCAGGTCGCGGACCTGTTCGACGCCGTTGTTCGAGGCACCGTCGATTTCCAACACGTCGAGCGAGCGGCCCTCGGCGATTTCCACGCAGACATCCTCGTCGGGGTTGAAATCGATCTTAGGACCGTCGGTGCAGTTGAGCGCCTTGGCGAGAATCCGCGCGGTGGACGTCTTCCCGGTGCCCCGCGGGCCGACGAAAAGATAGGCGTGGGCCAGCCGCTTTTGGGCGATGGCGTTGCGAAGGGTCCTGACGACATGGTCCTGTCCGAGGACGTCGTCGAAGGTTTTGGGTCGATATTTCCGGGCGAAGACCTGATAGCTCACGGGGCGGAGTGTAGGGATGGCGGCGGGTTTGTCATCGCCGAGTTTTCGGGAATCGGAAAATTGGCCGCGAAAAGTTTGTCGGACGGGGGTTGAAGGGCGACGGGAATTCGCTAGGGTGCGGGCAATGGATGGTCTAAAAGACACAGCAAACCGCCGCAAGCAGGGCACGAAGTGGTTCGGATGGCGGGACGTTTTTTACCTGACCCTGATCGGGGTGGGGCTGGTGGTGGTTGGCAATATGGGCAAAGTGAAACGCGGCCTGAAAGAGGTTTTTTCGCCCAAACCCGTGGCGGTCTCCCCGGACCAGAAGGACATTTACCGCCAGGCCGAAGCGCGGATCCGCTCGGAAGTCGAGAGGGAGTATGAAACCAAAACCGCCGCGCTCAGGAAATCCCTCGAAGACGCCGCCAAGCAAACCCCAGCGGAACCCGCCAAGCCGCCCGCTCCTGCCGAGCCCGAACTCGGCACCGTCACCGACGTGCGGAAGCTGCGCTCCGGCATCCCGTTCAAGACCGAGGTGAAGATCGAAAAAGGGGGCATCGCCTCCCGCGAGCGGGTGGACGAGAAAAGCTACACCGCCACCTACGAACTCTCGCTGCGGGTTCCCACCCCCGCGAAATCGATGGCCGAGATTGATGCCTCCAGCCCGGAGCTCTCGAAAATGCTCCCCGGTCTGCCCCCGCTCATCGAGAAAGCCGAAGTTTCCCCGTGGTTCAACAAGCTCTACGCAGAAAAGACCGCCCGCGTCCGCAGCGACGCCAATACGCTCAACGAACTGCTCACCAAGCACAACATTTACGATTGCGAAACGATCCTCAACTTCCAAACCCCGGGCGGCCGCAAGGTGTTCTTCCTGCAAGCGGAAATGGATGTCGTCTCCGATGGTTCCGACGGCGACCGTCTCGCGACGATGCCCGATGAAATCGTGAACTCGCCGCACTATCAGCCGTTCACCAGTTACGGTTGGCCCAAGAAAACCCAGACGCCCAATCCCATGGTCGCGGGCTGGGAGAGGCGGATCTCCGCCGCCCAGAAGGAACTCGCCGCGCCGGCGACCCCTGCTGCTAGAAAGACCTGGCTCCGCGACCGCATTCAGAAGCTCAAAGTCGGCATCGACGATCTCAAAGCCCGCAGTTTCCTCATCGCCGACTACGATCCGTTCATCGTCATCCCCGTCAACCTCCTGACGTCCAACGACCCGTTCGCTCCGAAAGTCGGCGACTATGCGGTCGTCGCTTACGGGAAAAAACTGTATCCAGCCATCGTCGGGGATGGCGGGCCGACCTTCAAGGTGGGCGAGGGCTCCTTGCGGATGGCGCGCGAGCTGAACCCGAAGGCCAATTCCTACAACCGGCCGGTATCCGATCTGAAAGTCAGCTACATCGTCTTTCCCGGCAGCCGCGAGGCCGGGCGCGTTCCTCCTGATTACGAAAAATGGCGCCAGCGTTGCCACGAATTGTTAGGCGAGATCGGGGGCATCGGCGAGGGTTACGAACTTCACCAATGGCAGGACCTGCTGCCCAAGCCCCCGCCACCGCTTCCGGACCCGGTTCCCGATCCTGCCAAGCCACTGATCCCTTCCGGCACGCCTCCGCCGCCGGCACCGGGGAGCGGGCCAGCGGTGGTCCCTCCCGTGACCCCGCCGGTCACTCCTTCGGGTTCTCCTCCGCCTCCAGCATCCGGCGCACCCGCTCCCGCGACAGCGCCTGAATGATTTTCATCATCAGCACCAGGCAAATCACGGTCACTCCCAGTTCCAATAACGGCGTCAATCCGCGCGGCCGGTCGCCGGCCAGGAATTTCGCCAGCCCCGGCACATTCGCCAATCCGCGGGCCGCTCCCAGCAGCGCCAGGATCCCCGCGCCGATGAACCCGTGCCACTGCATTTTGATCGAGAAAAGCCCGCAGATCACGATCCCGCCGCCCAAAGTCAGCGCGCCCTGGAGAAAACCGATCGCGTCCGGCTTGGCCAGGACCGACATCGCCGCCACTCCCATCGCCACGATCACCAGTCCGCTGACAAAGATGTAATTCCGCATGGCGGCGAATGGAACGGATCTCCGGGCGACAAGCAAGCGCGCCCGCTAGCGGGATTCCGGCAACCCCAGCGCGGATTCGATGGCGGCCACGATCTCCCCGACCGGGGGATCAATTCCCACCGTGACGCCTTCTGAGGTCGACGGCTCTTCCAAAATCGCCAGCTGGCTCTCTAACATGCCGGCCTTCATGTAGTGGCCGGGCCGTGTGGCGAGCCGGTGGGCCAGCGTGGCGGGATCGCCCTTCAGATAGACCAGCGCCACCCCGGAGGTCCCCACGCCCAGCCGCTCCCGATAGATTTTTTTCAACGCCGAACAGGCCAGCACCGACAATCCGCCGGCGGGCGCTGCGTCGATCACCTCCGTGCGCAGCCGCTCCAGCCATGGCGCGCGGTCCAGATCATCCAAAGGTGTGCCCGAGGCCATTTTCGCGATGTTGGCGGACGGATGGAAATCATCCGCATCGTGAAAAATCCCGCCGTGACGCGCTGCCAGCAGGGCTCCAACGGTGGACTTCCCGCAACCGGCGACCCCCATCAACACCACGATCCGCAATCTCTCCATGCACCGAGCGTCGCCCGCCCGGCGGTGGCGTTCAAATCCAAAGTTGGGATTGCCCGTTCCCGCGGATCTCTGTTAAGCAAGCCCGCCATGGATTCCAAAAACCCACCCGCAGGCGAATGAAGGCACTCCTTCTAACCGCACCATCCACCTTCGAATTCACCGATGTCCCCGATCCGTTAGCCGGTCCCGGCGAGGTCCGGATCGATGTCCGGGCCTGCGGCGTCTGCGGCAGTGACATCCACGGCATGGACGGCCGCAGCGGCCGGCGCATCCCGCCGATCGTCATGGGCCACGAGGCGGCGGGGATTGTTTCCGGGCTGGGGGAGGGGGTGACGGATTGGCAGATCGGCGACCGCGTTACCTTCGATTCCACCGAATTCTGCGGGGCGTGCGACGAATGCCGGCGGGGGAATTTCAACCTCTGCGCAAGCCGGAAAGTGCTCGGAGTTTCCTGTGGCGACTATCGCCGTCACGGTTGTTTCGCGGAGCAGGTCGTCCTGCCGACCCGCATCCTCCATCGGATCCCGGACTCCCTGACATTTGAAAAGGCCGCGTTCGCCGAGCCGGTTGCCATCGCCCTGCACGCCGTGAATCTGGCACCGGAAACATTTGATCAGCCGACCATCGTCATCGGTGCCGGATTGATCGGGTTGTTAGTCATCCAGGCGCTCAAAGCCCGGGGCTGGAAAACAGTCATTGCCGTGGATCTCGACGAATCCCGGCTCGCTCTCGCCAAACAGCTCGGCGCGGCGGAAACATTTTCCGCGAAACAGGAAAATCTAGCGGCCCATCTCCGCGAAATCTGCGGCGGCGATGGCGCTCAGGTTTCTTTCGAAGTCGTCGGCGCCGCCGCTCCGGTGGATCTCGCCATCCGCAGCGTCTGCAAGGGCGGCACGGTGGTCCTTGTTGGAAATCTCCAACCGAACGTGCCGATGCCGTTGCAGGACGTCGTCACCCGCCAGATCACGCTGAAAGGCTCGTGTTCCTGCGCCGGAGAATATCCCGAAGCAATCCGGCGGATAGAAGACGGTTCCATCCGCGTAGATCCCTTGCTCACCGCCACCGTCCCGCTATCAGACGGCGCGGATTGGTTCGCCCGCCTGGCCAACAACACCGAAGGTCTCCTCAAAGTCATTCTCAAACCATGAAGTCCTTCGATCTATCCGGCCAAACGGCCCTCGTCACCGGCACCAGCCGTGGCCTTGGCGAACGCTTCGCCATCACCCTCGCCGAAGCCGGCGCGGACCTCATCGGCACCAGCCGGAATGTGGCGGCTCTCGACGGCATCCGCTCGCAGGTGGAATCGCTAGGCCGGAAGTTTTTCCCCGTGGCTCTGGATGTGGGTTCGTTTGAAAGCATCCAATCCGCTGTTAGCGAAATAAAGTCGCACGTGGAGCGCATCGACATCCTCGTCAACAACGCCGGCTGCAATGTCCGCAAGCCATCCACCGAAATCACTTGGGACGACTGGAATCTCGTGTTGGACACCAACCTCCGCGGCACGTTTTTCGTCGCCCAACAGGTGGCGGCTCAATTCATGATTCCGGCGGGATACGGCCGTATCATCAACATCGGCTCGGTCACTTCCGTCGCCGGTTATGCCGGCCTCGCGCCCTACTGCGCCAGCCGCGGCGGGACCAAACAACTGACGATGAGCCTCGCCGACGATTGGGGCGTGCACGGCATCACCGTCAACTGCCTCGCGCCCGGCTGGTTCAAGACCGCGCAGAACGCGGTGATGTATGAGGACCAGGAATGGGTGGAATATCTCAGTGACCGCATTCCGCTGAAACGTCCCGGCCAGACCGGCGATCTCGACGGCCCGCTCGTTTTCCTCGCTTCCGAGGAAAGCCGCTACATGACCGGCCAGCTCCTGCTGATAGACGGCGGCATCTCAACCGGCGCGACCCGCGCTGTTCCCCGGAAAAAACAACCATGAGCGGCCTCATCCAGAACTGGCCCTTCGTCGTCCTCGCGACGAGTGTGGTTTTCATCATCATCTCCATCACGAGGTTCAAGCTGCACCCGTTCCTGGCACTGGTGATGGCCGCCATTTTCGCAGGCGTGCTGGCCCGGATCTATCCGCAGACCACGGCGGTCGGCGGTGTGGCCGTGATCACTTCCCTGGCGGATGTGATCCGGCTGACCGTGGAAGGCTTCGGGAGGACGGCCGCGGGCATCGCCATTTCCATCGGTCTTGCGTCCATCATCGGTTTCTGCCTGATGGAAAGCGGCGCGGCCGACCGCGTGGTGCGGCGTTTCCTTAAAATCTTCGGCGAGCGGAACGCGGGCATCGCCCTGCTGGTGAGCACCTATATCCTTTCGATTCCCATTTTCTTCGACACGATGTTCATGCTCATGGCCCCGTTGGCCAAGGCGCTCTACGTCCGCACCGGGAAAAACTACCTGCTTTACGTCCTCTGCGTCTGTTGCGGCGGGGTCATCACCCACTCGCTAACGGTTCCGCATCCGGGGCCGATCGCGATGGTGGACAATCTCAAGCTCGACGTCGGATTCTCCATCATCGGTGGCATCGTCGCGGGCATCATCCCGGCGGCCGTTGGCTACGGAGTTTCCTGTTTGCTCAACAAACGGATGCACGTGCCGTTGCGGGAGACGCCGGGCACCTCGCTCGCCGACCTGGAGTCCATCATCGACAAGAATGACAACGAACTTCCCGGCTTGGTCGCCTCACTTGGCCCGGTGATTCTGCCGATCCTGCTGATCAGCATGTCCTCGTTCCTGAAAGTGGCAGATGGGTCCGGTGCGGCGTGGGTGACGTCGCTCCAAGGCATCCGCGAGGGCATCGACTTCATCGGCGACAAGAACATCGCCCTGTTCATCGGCGCGTTTCTCTCCATCCGGCTGTTAGCGATCGCGAAAAACTACGACCGTGTGAAAATCGGCGAACTGCTGGGGCCGCCGTTGGAAACAGCGGGCATCATCATCCTCATCACCTCCGCGGGCGGAGCGTTCGGTGCCATGATCAAGAACGCCGGCGTCGGCGGCGCGGTGGAGAAACTGGCGGACGGAATGGGCCTGAGCCTGATTTTCCTGTCCTATGTGCTGTCGCTCATCATCCGGGTCGCGCAGGGGTCCGCCACGGTTGCCATGCTGACGGCTTCCGCGATCATGTTCCCGATGATCGGGCCGGACCTGCCGTATCATCCGCTCTATCTGTTTCTATCCATCGGCTTCGCGGCCTTCTCGATGTCCTGGATGAACGACAGCGGCTTCTGGGTCGTCTCCCGTCTCAGCGGCATGACCGAAAAGGAAACGCTCAAGTCCTGGTCCGTGATGCTGACCGTGGTATCGCTGGCGGGACTCGTCGTGACGTGGCTCGGCTCCCTGCTGATCCCTCTGGTCTGATTTGACCGCTTGCAAAATAATTTGTCGAACCGCTTCCCAGTGCAAAGCTCCCGAAGCGGACGGCGGCACGCGGCGTAGCTGAGGGAGCCGCACTCGGGGATCAATTCCGCATTCCAACGGAGGTCGCGCTTGCGGGTCGGCGTGGGTTTGATAGGAAAAGCCCGTGGCGCAGCAAAGTGACGTTCGGGAGGTTCTCCAATACATTCCCCAGTTCCGCGGGAAAATTTTCTTCGTGTTGATCGAGGCCGGGCTGTTGCCCGAGCCGGCGGTGGCGGAAACGTTGCTCGACTTGGCGGTGCTCGAAGACCTCGGCGTGAAACTGGTGCTCGGCGTGCTCGGCGGCGATTTGAAGGATCTTTACGATTGGACGCTGGAGTGCGAAATCCTCGCGGCCCGCGTTTCCCGGCCGATCACCGACCCGCTGGCGGTGCAGGAGGCCTTGGAAATCCTGGCTCGCGGGCAGTCGGCAATTATCGATGCCTCGGCGACCGGGCCGCTGGATACTCCGGTGGTGGACTTCGCCCTGCGGATCGGCGTGGCGAAGGTCATTGCTTTGTTGGAGGAGGCCATCCTCATCGACGGCGCGCCGGCCCATGCGATCCGCGCTGCGGATGCCGAGTCGCTCGCTTCCAGCTCGGATGGCGAGGGAGCCGCCTTGCTTCTATCCGCCGCCATCGCCTGTCGCCGCGGCGTTCCCCGGGTGCACGTGCTCAACGGCCGCCGCCAGGGAGTGCTGGTGGACGAATTGTTTTCCAACGAAGGCGTCGGCACCATGGT